>DFDI01000002.1:0-37606 GCA_002367635.1 Betaproteobacteria bacterium UBA3031
GGGCCCTCCATCACGAGGTAAGTACCCCCTCTGACATGTTCAATTTCAGCGCTTTTTAATGCGGATTCAATGTGCCCGCCAAGACGAGAGCAAACAGGGTGCGCCACTGAAACGTGAGCGACCAATCCCTTCCCGAAAAAAGATTTTTCTCGGGCAAAGGTTCTATCAATAAATTGGTCCACGATTACGAACATTCCTGGGGCGAGATCCTCTCGTAACGAACCTACTGCGCTCACTGAAACCAAATCCGTAACCCCTAACCGCTTCATCCCATCAATGTTCGCTCTATAGTTAACGTGGCTGGGTGAAACCACATGGCCGCGCCCATGACGAGGGAGAAATACTGTTTTTTGTCCTCTAAACTCCCCGACCAGATATTCATCAGAAGGGGCCCCAAAGGGACTTTCAACTTTTTTCCACTCGGTATTCTCCAGCCCCTTTATGTCGTAAACACCACTACCGCCGATAATTCCAATAACCGTATCAGCCACCATTGTTACGTCCTCTTTTTAAATATTATGAAAAATTTATTCTTACGACTTAAAGCATAAGTCTCAATTTTTGTTCACCCCAAGAAGGTGTTCGTATCATTTACTGTTTTTGTCCTGCCCGACACATTAGAAATGCACCAAGCAACAACATAGGGAAACATAACCATTGTCCCATTGAAAATCCAAATGATAAAAGTCCTAAGTGTGCATCAGGCTCTCTCATAAACTCCACCACAAATCTAAATAATGCATAAACCACTAAGAACAGTCCTGATGTCACACCGATTGGTGGTTTTGTTCTTGAGAAAAACCACAAAATAGTAAATAACACTATCCCTTCAAGAAAAAACTCATACAACTGCGATGGATGCCTACCCGAAAGCGTACCTGATTGCGGAAAAACGATGGCCCAAGGAACATCCGTAGCGCGCCCCCAAAGTTCCCCATTAATGAAATTACCTATACGACCTGCTGCCAATCCTAATGGGGCTAGCGGCGCCACAAAATCAGTCAGAACTAGCCAGTTTTTTTGTTTAAATCGAGCGTAAAGTGCTACCGCTACGCAGACCCCGATTAATCCCCCATGAAACGACATCCCCCCCTTCCAGACATACAATATCGATATTGGGGAATGAAGCACACCGACTAAATCATAAATCAACGCGTACCCTAGGCGACCTCCTACGATGACCCCTAAGATAATATAAAACAGTAAATCGTCGAACTCTCGTATCGAAATGGGGGGGTTCTGATTCGCGCGTATTCTTGCTCGGCCGAGTATCAAGCCTGTGGCGAAGCCGACTAAATACATCAATCCATACCAACGTACAGCAATCGGTCCAAGGTGAACCGCTATAGGATCAAACTCAGGGTGATACAACATTATTCATGTATTACTCATTAGGGATTTTGACCTGCGACATTCTGCCACGAATAATCTTTACTTTTCTAAGGGACCCCTCAGTGTCGCCAATAATATCGAACCGCCGCGGGGCCGGTATGTAGGAGGCCAATTTAGCCGCCTGTACTTCACTAAGTGTCTCAGCGCTGCGATTAAAATAATGTCTGGCTGCAGCCTCGATACCATAAACGCCTCTGCCCCACTCTATGACATTCAAGTAAATCTCCAGAATTCTTTGTTTAGATAAAGTTGCCTCCAACATAAGTGTCACAATAGCCTCTTGGGCCTTTCTCCAAACTGATCGGCTCGGCGATAAAAACAAATTCTTTGCTAGCTGTTGGGTGATAGTAGACCCCCCAGAAACAATCTTTCCTTCTTTCGCATTCTTCGAGGCGGCATGCCTAATGGACTCCCAGTCAAAGCCATGATGATCTACAAACTTAGCATCCTCAGATGCAACCACAGCTGATTTAACATGTGATGAGATACGCTCATAATTAACCCATTCGTACATTAACCCCTTATTATTTTCTTTCTTGTATGCGCTCATGAATGAGGTGCTAGCAGGTTCTACCCATCTTAAAATCAACACCCGACCCGCAAACCATAATTCATAGACCAGAAACAACAAAATGACTAACCAAGCTAATTTTGAAGTCCAGCGTCTTTGTCGCTTCATGTCGTGCGCAAAGCCTGCATAACCGCTCGTGTCTCTGGTCTCTTGCCTCGCCACAAGAAGAATGATTCTGCGGCTTGCTCGACAAGCATCCCCAACCCATCTGAAATTTGATATGCCTTAGCAGCCGTGGCCCAACGGCTGAACGATGTTTTATCTTTACCGTACATCATGTCATACGCCAAAGCATTGCGTCCTAGAACACTCGGGCTGAGCGGGAAAGCATCCCCACTTAGACTGCTCGATGTTGCATTCACAACCAAGTCAAATTCATCCTCAACAATATCGTGTAACCCACCCGAAGACAGCACAATAGGAAAACCTTTGGTCTCTGTTTTAATCGAGTTAATCAACTCGTGTGCTTTGTCTGGTGTTCGGTTAACAACCATGATTCGTTTTGGGCGTTCCTCGGCAAGAGGCAGCAAAACACCCCGCGTCGCTCCGCCAGCACCTACAATTAGGATCGATTTATCAACAACAGGAAATCCCAAATTACGAACGATATCGGTGACCAAGCCTAAACCATCGGTATTTTCAGCAAGGACCAATCCACCTTTGTTCACCAAGGTATTTGCAGCTCTGGCATGTTCTGCGCGACTCGAACGAGTTGTCGCCAGAGCATAAGCATCTAATTTAAATGGAACCGTCACATTAGCCCCTAGACCACCCGCGGCAAAAAACTCTCTAACGACTCTCGAGAAATCTCCTAGCGGGCACAGTATTTTTTTGTACTCTATGGCCTCACCCGTTTGTTCAGCAAACATTGAGTGAATTTGCGGCGATTTACTGTGTTCAATTGGATTGCCAATAACGACATATTGATCTCTATCTGCCATTTAGTTTCCTTGTTTTAAATCAAGCTCGTTCTTCGTAAACGACCATTGTCTTGTAATTGAGAGTACGTCAAACTGGGCGCTTAATTTTGAATCAAAGGGGTCAAAGGGTGCGGATCGTTGCACAATGTCTGTCGCAGCCTTATCTAACTTCTCGGAGCCGGATGAGCGGTCAATGACAACGCGCTCAACTGTACCATCAGCCCTAATCGACACCGTTACAATCATTGCCCCCTCAAGTCGCTTGTGAATTAAGTCTTGCGAATAAAGACGACTACCCAAGTCTTCTATTCGTTGCCTCCATCGCTCCACATATCTTGCGAAGTCCGCCTCCTTGACGTTTGCGCCAACAAACTTGCGCTTTGGTCTCTTCTGATAATTGCTCCACTCTTTGTCAATTTTTGCTTGGAGCTGGCTCATCGATGCTTCATCAACAACATCCATTGAGATCTCTGAATTAAACTTTTTTTGTTGTTTTTTCTCAGCCCGTTCAGAATCTAACTGTAAGGACGCTTGGTCGTGATTGAGGACCAATAGCTCTTTAATAGACCGTTCAAGCTGATCAACTTGGCGTCCTGCTAATTTAACGCTGCGCTCAAGGGTATTCATATAATCAATAGGCGCGCTGGTTGTCGCCATTACCTCCGCATCAGTATTGCCTCCGCCTTGCAAGTTAACCTGAGCTAGTGCGTCGGCTGCATTTACATGCCGCACAGACTGACTATTGACGAGCACCACATCCAAATCGGCTGAGGCCAAGCGGGGCTGAAGCGTGTTTTGCGCAACTTGAATAGTCAGCAATATCAAGTGCACCGCCAAAGAGCCGGCTACCGCAATAGCCATTGGCTTAGCAGGCTTAAACATCAATTTTTTCGCCGCTCGTCGATTAAATCGCATGCTTGGGATTGTCTCTATTTATCGGAATTCGGTGCCTACAGAGGCAGATTACGTGGCTGGTTCGTCAGTTACAAGTTGAAGGGTCTCAATCCACTCTGCATTAGCGAAATTATCAAATACATTAATCTCCAGCACTTTAATTAAAACTCTCTGGCCAATATTATTCTGGGGTAATTTTTCGGTCTTACACACTAATGGGATGGAGTCCAACCGTACTAAATTATCCCGTAATACTTCGGCCTCGAATTCGCGCTGATCCGTTTGCAGTAACCACTTCACGCACCAAAAACGCTCCATGGACCTTTGGAACTCCGCATACTGCGCATACTTTGTCTCAAAATCATAAAGAATGCTGTGCAGCTCCTCGCTGTTCGAACTGTACGTTGGCTCACGAGATTGGACATGAGCAATTAATTGTCGTTGATTGACTAAGTCAACATAACGCCTCAAGGGGCTGCTAATCCAAGCGTAAGCGTTTACGCCCATCATCTCATGAGGAAGCGGAACAATCGACAAGCCGGTTTTGGACTTTGTTTTCACGCGAAACAAACCAGCAATATCAGCATTTTTAAGCTCAGAGCCCCAATGACTATTCGCAAATATCATCAACTCAGAAACCATTACATCGACCGGGGAGCCGCGTTTACGTGGCTTAATACTAACAGTCCCCTCCGTCACCTCAAAACTGTATTCTTTACGATGGATATGACTATTCTTTTCACGTCTAGATTCACGCAAACGACTGGCGAGTTGGTAGAGCACATGCAATTCTCGCCCCCTTAAACAACCCGCCGGTTGGTCCGGGCCTAAATCAGGATCGAAATGATCCTCTATGACGCTTAAGTCCAAATTATCTGTAACGTTAAGAGCTTCAATTACCGTCTCAATACGACCAACGGCAAACTCTGGGTCTATATCCGCATAGAGTGACACGACGGGCACTGTCCGCCCTTGAGACAAGCTAAATTGTTCAATAATTGAAGGAGGCGACATAGTGATCTTCCCTGCCGGGTGATAAACAGTGGACATTCTCGATCGCAACTCTTTATCTAAAGCAGAATCTGTAACGATACACAGACCTGGAGCCGCAATATGCACCCCGAGTCTCCACCCCACATTTTCGTCACCCGTCAAAGAGAACGCATCATCAATTTCTGTAGTGGCTGCATCATCAATACTAAACGCGCTCACTTGTGAGACGGGCAAACCATCTACGTCAGGGGCACAGACATCATTCCTGTGTTCCGGAGTGTTACTAAAATTATCGTATAGAAATTGTCCAAGGTGAAAATCTTCAGCCTCGGGCATGACTGATAATTTTGCAAAGAGCGCTCGTCTTCCAATTTTTAATTTCACACATGCTTGCTCAATCGCTTTTTCCTCTATCTGATTTTTGTCTGGGCCGTAGAGCAATCGAGGCAAGCTATCAACAAACTCCGTTGGCATGACGTATTCACATAATTGCTCAACATGACTTGCGAGTAACCGCTCACGCTGCCTCTTGACCTCTAAAGCGGTTTTGGCCGCCCTCAGGGCCTCAGCGGTAGCAGGCTTAAAATTTCCCTGTCCTTTTTTATAAAAATGTGTCGGGTGATCGAATAAAACCGTTAGAACACTAGCCTCCTGTTCTTGCGTAATTGACTGCCCAAAAAATGCTTTTGCGACTATTGAATATATGCTCTCAGAACCATCAAATGCCTCCCATAGGAGATCAGGATCAATAGTTTTTGCGATTTCTTGTGCGTTATTAAAAAAGTCATCCGGGCTCGTGCCATCAAAAAAGATAAACACGTGATTCGCTTTGACCTTGACTTGTTTACCAAACTGACTCTGCACCTGAAGCGACGTACCCGTCTCTTTCAAGACGCGCCCAACCTTCAAAGATCCAGACTCCAAATAAAATACATTCAACTGGGACTTACCTTTAAGTTTTATTCAGAAAAATTATTTAATACGGGCAATCAAGACGCAGACTCATCATTAACGTAGGCTAAAACGATCTCTGCGTAGTCTTCAAAGTTACTAAATCCGTGATCACTGCCCCCGACAATCAATCGCCTACACCCCTCAAAACGATGCGCTGCAATCTTCCAGTCCAGAAGTTCATCTCCAGTGGTATGCACCAGAAATAATTTATCGGACCTTTTAATTTCTTTAACATAAAGCCGTTCGAGCTGATGCAAATGCTCATGCGTAAACTCGTATTCCTCGCCCGTGTACAGATTTTTTTGCCGGCCTACATAGCTCAATAGCCCAGCATGAGGCGTGATCGCTGGATTGATCAGAACCGATCGGCACCCAAGCCGTTGTGATAGGTATGCGCCATAGAAACCGCCTAACGAACTCCCTACTAACGTTACATCCTTAATAGGATGCCCGCTAATTCTATCAATTAAACAGGCCACAGCCTTCTCAGGCCAATGAGACAAGTCCGGACACCAA
Organism: Betaproteobacteria bacterium UBA3031; assembly: GCA_002367635.1. GTDB lineage: Bacteria > Pseudomonadota > Gammaproteobacteria > Burkholderiales > Eutrophovitaceae > Eutrophovita. The sequence goes on from DFDI01000002.1 coordinate 6,241, forward strand.
AGTTCGATGTTCAGGCGCTGCTCCTGAATCAATCGCGCCAAGACCTCGGCTTTGAAAGACGACGATGAACTATTGAACCCATGAATATAGATAACGAGCTTCATTTAAGTGACTTCGAGCGCAAGAGATCTAAAACCTTTTCATGGATATTTTGGAATCCACCATTACTCATGATCAAAATCAAATCTCCTGGACGCGCGTTTTCTACGATCGACCTAGTCATCACATTGATGTCATCAGAAAGAAACGCTGCGTCTCCGATCGACGCAAATAATTCGTTGGCATTCCAATCCAACCCACCCGTATAACAATAAACCAGGTCCGCTATTGCAAGACTATCAGACAGGTAAGCATTATGATGGCCCAACCTCATGCTGTTTGACCTTGGCTCAAATACGGCTAACACTCTTGAGTCTGGGTAACGTTGCTTCACCCCTTCTAACGTAGCTTTAATCGCGGTAGGGTGATGAGCAAAATCATCGTAGACCTTAATCTTATTCACCTCGCCAAGAAGTTCCATGCGACGCTTGACGCCCCCAAAGTCCTCAAGAGCCCTCAATCCAACCTCAACGGGAACGCCTCCGTGTCGCGCAGCTAACAAAGCTGCTAATGCATTATCCAAGTTATGCGCCCCAAAAAAACTTGGCTCATAAGCGCCCTGAATTACGCCGTTGTGTAAAATTTCAATGTGCTCTCCGTTATTCAATTGACGATACGACCAGGATTCAGCGCCTCCAAATGGAATCACTTCAGACCAACAGCCGCGCTCAGTCACGCGACTTAACGCTGGACTATCTTGATTAACAATTAACGCCCCTTTGCTCGGTACGGTGCGCACAAAATGATGGAACTGCGTTTCAATCGCATCTATATTCGGGAAGATATCGGCGTGATCATACTCGAGGTTATTAAGTACCGCGGTCCGGGGACGGTAGTGCAAAAACTTGGAGCGCTTATCAAAAAATGCTGTGTCGTACTCATCTGCCTCAATAACAAAAAAATCTGATTGCGTCAGGCGAGATGACACACCAAAATCAATAGGTACTCCTCCCACTAAAAACCCTGGGTTCAACCCTGCATAATCAAGAATCTTGGCTAACATCGCAGTGGTAGTGGTTTTACCATGAGTGCCGGCTACCGCGAGCACCCATTTGGACGCTAAAACCGAATCATGCAACCACTGTGGGCCAGACACATAGGGCAAATTACGATTAAGAATTTCTTCCATCAGCGCATTACCCCGAGACACCACATTACCAACAACATAGAGGTCTGGATTTAGATCAAGTTGCTCAATGCCCCAACCTTCGATTAAATCAATCCCCATCGATTGGAGCTGCAGGCTCATTGGGGGGTATACCCCCTCATCACACCCCGTTACTTTATACCCAGCTTGGTTAGCGATCGCTGCAAGCCCCCCCATAAAACTGCCACAAACCCCTATGATATGGATATGCATCGGTTTCTTTTCTGTCATAACACGTGCCGCCTATCTCTACGACTAAAGCCAACCAAAGGCTCATCAATGCCCCGCGAGAGGGACATTACCTTAAACATATCTCCCATGATGGCCGGAGACAATAATTTTTGTACAGCCGAGACCGCTGGAAGATACTCCTCAAGCCTATCAGGATCAATTGCTTGTAAAAGATCAGTGATGCCACAGTTAACGAGAAAATCAGCTTGTGTTACATAACCGGAAACCTCAAGGCCCGCATCCATCCCGGCGTTTGCAACTCTTGTAAAGTCAACGTGCGCCGTAATATCTTTGAGGCCTGGATTATCAAGCGGATCTGAATCTACGCGGTGTTGATAATGACAACTCAGCGTGCCATCTCGACGATCGGGATGATAATACACTTGGTGCTCGTAACCATAATCTATGGCGAGTACCGCACCGACGTCGAGGCTCTCCGACAAATTCGCGACCAATCCATTCGCGGCCAAACAAACCTCTGTGACGTATGGGGCATCTACATTTAAATGATTAACTGCTGAACTCAAACGTTCATCTTCAATAGATTTATCTCTCCAGACCAAAGATTCGTTTTCAAAAATCACTCCTCGCTCTTTCCACCCCTCATCATTACGCGACAAAAGATGTACGGGAAGCGCATCAAACACCTCGTTAGCTAAGATAACCCCCTTAAAGTTCGTAGGTAGCTCACTTACCCAACGCACCTTGGCCCCAATAGCCGGAGGCAGCTGAGCTACACACTCTTTTTGCCTCTGCGTTAATGAGGGGCTTGGCTCAAATAACAAATACTCTTGTATGGGGCACTCGAGCCTATTCAACTCGACTAGAATATCTGAACCTAAAATTCCACTGCCTCCCCCAAGCTCCAAGACGCCTCCGCCGCTAATTTGTAAAACTTGAGCCACCTGTCTCGCAATAGTCCTACCAAAAAGGCCACTAATTTCTGGGGCAGTGATAAAATCACCGCGGGAGCCGAATTTATACGCATCACCCGTGTAATAACCAAATTTTGAGTCATAAAGCGCATGATGCATAAAAGAGGCAAAATCTAGCCAGTTTTTATTTTCTCCTAAGAGCGCTCTAAACATCGCTAGGGTTGGAGCTTGATCTGATGTGTCGGCTGTCATTTGTCCATTATTCCTGAGATCGCCTTGGAAGTATGCTAAAGAAGGCCAACGAAACAACGCGGCAATTAATGAGCATATCCCTCGAAACCACATGAGTAAAATTTAGAGCATAAGTTTAATAAAACATGGGTCAAACACAAAGTCGAACCGTTTTAATTACTGGTGGCGCCACGCGTATAGGTAAACATATTGCCCTAGGGCTAGCGCGGGAGGGTTGGAACATAGCCATCCACTTTAATGAATCACAAGCTGATGCTGCTGAAGTTAACAAAACCATCAAGGATCTCGGCGTAAAAAGTATGGCCGTTCAGGCAGACTTAGCTCGTGACGACGCGGTCAAGGGTCTCATTTCTAGAGTGCAGCAAGAATTGGGAAGCGTGGATTGCTTAATCAATAATGCCTCTATGTTCAGCTTTGATACACCTCATGAATTTGACCGCGCGAGCCTTGAGAAGCATATGGCCGTCAACTTATATGCCCCGATGTTGTTAATCTCCGAATTCGCAAAACAAATTTCTAAAGGTGCGTCTGGGTGCATTATTAACCTTCTAGACCAAAAAACACATAACCTCAATTCTGATTTCTTCTCTTATACGCTGAGTAAAATCGCGCTCGAGGCCGCGACAAAATTATTTGCCTCATCCCTCGGGCCAAACATCCGGGTCTGCGGCCTAGCCCCCGGAATAACGCTACCCAGCGGCGAACAAACAACCTCCGAATTTCAAAAAGCGCATAAACTGGCACCCCTTGGAAAAAGCTCTCTGCCTGAAGACATCGTTGCTGCCGTTAAATATCTTATAAGTGCTCAGGCCGTCACAGGAACCACCTTAATCGTTGATGGCGGTCAACACCTATGGCCAACAAAGCGAGACGTTCAGTTTGAAATCAACCAATAACGGAAATTTACCCAAGTTAATGATATGAACTCTGAATCAAAGCCGCATCGAAAAATTTTTCTTAAAGACATGGCTGTATCTTTATCAATTGGAATACATGACTTTGAAAAACTCAAAAAACAGAATGTGCTCATAAATGTCGAGTTAGACCTTGATCCGAACTTGCGTATTTTGGAAGATACGCTCGCAGAAACCGTAGATTATGATTTTTTAAGGACTTCAATCATTAACCTCTCAAACAACGCACATTTCCATCTACAAGAGACATTTTGCGAGAAGATTCTCGGTCTCTGTCTTGACCACGAGGGAGTTTTAGCGGCAAGAGTCTCGAGCGAAAAGACCGACGTCTATCCAGACTGCACATCCGTTGGTTTTGAAATATTTCAAGCGAAAGCCTAACCATGCCATCAGCCACTCAGAAATTGATTTACGAAAACAATAAACTCGTCAAACGACTCCGCCGGCAAACAGGCGAAGCCATTGCTGACTACGACATGATAGTTGACGGCGACAAAGTTATGGTCTGCCTATCCGGCGGCAAGGACAGCTATACGATGCTAGACCTGCTGCTTTCACTACGAAGTCATGCTCCGATTCATTTTGATATCGTCGCCGTAAATCTTGACCAAAAACATCCCGGATTTCCTGAAGAAATTCTTCCTAACTATCTCAAATCGCTCGATGTGGCTTACCATATCGTAGAGCAAGACACCTACAGCATAGTAAAAAGAGTTATTCCTGAAGGAAAGACCATGTGTGGTTTGTGCTCGCGCATGCGTCGCGGAATCCTTTATCGAACGGCTAAAGATTTAGGTGCAACAAAAATTGCTCTAGGTCATCACCGTGAAGACATATTGGAAACATTTTTTTTAAACATGTTCCATGGCGGTCGATTAAAGGCAATGCCGCCCAAGCTGATGTCAGACAATGGCGAACATATCGTTATCAGGCCGCTTGCTTATTGCAAAGAAAAAGATATTGCCGCCTATGCTGAAATCAAAGAGTTTCCTATCATTCCTTGCGACCTGTGTGGCTCTCAAGATAATCTACAGCGACAGGTTACAAAAAGAATGTTGCAAGATTGGGAAAAGAAGCATCCTGGGCGCTTGGATACCATGTTCAGCGCACTCAAAAAGATCTCGCCATCCCACCTTCTCGACTCCAGTCTCTATGATTTTAAGAATCTTTCTAAAGACATTCCGGAAGAGGGAGAGGGGGATACCGCCTTTGATCCCGACCCACGGCTGAACCAACCCACAGTATCGCAGGTCATAGCGCTAAAGCGTTAGGCGGTTTTGTTCTCCATATAGCACGGTGAATTTCGATATAATGAGCTCCTTTTTATTATTATTCCCAACAAGCACGATGCAGCACTTTTCATCTGAGGAAATTCTTAAATGAGTAACCAATCATATTCGGATATCAGTTCTTTTTATCCTCCACAAAGAACCCTAATGGGGCCAGGCCCCTCTGAGATACACCCTCGGGTCTTCTCTGCGATGGGGCGACCTACGATTGGTTATCTCGATCCCGTCTTTGTGCAAATGATGGAGGAACTGAAAGAATTATTGCGTTACGCGTTTCAAACTAAAAACGCCCTCACCTTTCCCATCTCCGGCCCAGGTTCTGTTGGAATGGAAATGTGCTTCGTCAACATGGTCAGTCCCGGCGATAAAGTTATCGTTTGTCGTAATGGCGTATTTGGCGGGCGCATGATCGAAAATGTAGAGCGTTGCGGCGGCACCGCTGTCGTGGTTGACGATCCCATGGGAAAACCCGTAGATCCTGATAAAGTTCGTGAAGCATTCGTCAAAAATCCAGATGCTAAAATTTTAGCGTTTGTGCACGCTGAAACATCCACTGGCGTTCGTTCTGATGCAAAAATGCTCGCAGCCATCGCTCGCGAATACAACGCATTAACTATTGTGGATGCCGTAACCTCGCTTGCTGGCGTTCCCGTACTCGTTGACGAATGGGGTCTCGATGCGGTTTATTCCGGCAGCCAGAAATGTCTTTCTTGCACGCCTGGGCTCTCACCAGTTACCTTCAGTGATCGCGTTGTTGAACTGGTTAAAAATAGAAAACACAAGGTTCAAAGCTGGTTCATGGATCTCAATTTACTTCTCGGCTATTGGGGCGAAAGCAACCGAACCTACCACCATACAGCCCCCACCAACTCGCTTTATTCTCTGCATGAAGCGCTCATTATGCTCAGAGACGAAGGGCTTGAAGCCTCGTGGGCCCGCCATAACCGCAATCACCTTGCTCTAAAAGCGGGGCTAGAAACTCTTGGGCTTAATTATTTAGTTGCTGAGGAGTATCGACTCCCACAAATGAACGCGGTTTATGTCATGCCAGGAATCGATGAGAAAGAAGTGCGACGTCGATTGCTTGTGGAAATGAACATCGAAATAGGAGCGGGCCTAGGCCCATTAGCTGGCAAGATTTGGCGGTTCGGAATCATGGGATATAGCTGCAAAATGGAGAACGTCATGCTGTGCTTGTGCGCTCTTGAGAGCATTTTCGACAACATGGGTGCAAAAATTGACGCAGGGGCTGCTGAGGCAGCCGCTTACCATGCTTACGCAGCTCGGCCTCAGGGCAACAAAAATCCATCAAAAACACAACCTAGTTAGCATAAGGTTGCCTCTCTTTAAGATCCCCTTACCAGAAGTGAGCGCTTACGCTTAATTTTGAGCAAGGCCAGTAATTACTAAACTGAGTATCAATATTTGAACAATCGCCACCGAATCTTCGGTGGCGATCCAAAGCAAGTCAACAATCAGTATCGATACATCTCAGGCTTGTATGGCCCCGTCTTCTCTACTCCAATATACTTCGCCTGCTCATCCGTCAGCTCGGTCAGCTGCACATTCAAGGTCACCAACTGCAGTCGCGCAACCTTTTCATCAAGGTGCTTAGGCAGCACATGAACGCCTAACGGATACTTATCGGTATCGTTAAATAGCTCAATTTGTGCGATGACCTGATTAGCAAAAGAAGTACTCATGACAAAGCTGGGGTGGCCGGTGGCACAGCCTAGATTAACGAGTCGGCCTTCGGCCAAAAGGATAATTTTCTTACCGTCTGGGAAAACTATGTGGTCTACCTGAGGCTTAATGTTCTCCCAAGTGTATTTCTCTATGGAGGCCACATCAATTTCATTATCAAAATGACCGATATTGCACACAATGGCTTCATTCTTCATAGCGGCCATGTGGTCATGATGGATCACTTTGTAATTTCCAGTCGCGGTAACAAAAATATCAGCCTTATCAGCTGCGTATTCCATAGTCACAACGCGGAATCCCTCCATCGCGGCCTGAAGCGCACATATTGGGTCGACTTCCGTGACCCAAACCTGAGCTGATAACGCGCGCAGCGCTTGCGCACAACCCTTTCCAACATCACCAAAACCAGCAACTACGGCAACTTTTCCAGCAATCATAACGTCGGTAGCACGCTTAATCCCGTCTACCAGCGATTCACGACAGCCGTAGAGGTTGTCAAACTTAGATTTCGTTACTGAATCGTTCACATTGATAGCGGGAAAAGCCAAACTCTTATCACTTGCCATTTCATAGAGACGCTTAACACCCGTGGTCGTTTCTTCGGTTACACCTTTGACCGCTGAGAGTCGCGTTGAATACCAATTAGGGTCAGTAGCTAATTTTTTCTTTATAGCCGCATAAAGTACCCGCTCTTCTTCACTCTTTGGATTATTTAAAACCGTAAGATCACTTTCAGCCTTAGTACCAAGATGGAGCAGCAACGTCGCATCACCCCCATCATCAAGAATCATATTCGCTTGATTCGCGGGCCAATCAAAAATCTTATGGGTGTATTCCCAATATTGCTCTAAAGTTTCGCCCTTAAATGCGTAAACTGGAACACCCGACTCGGCGATCGCCGCACACGCATGATCCTGCGAAGAGTAAATATTACAAGATGCCCAACGAACCTCTGCGCCTAACGCGGTCAAGGTTTCTATCAGAACGGCCGTTTGGATCGTCATGTGGAGCGACCCGGCAATTCGAGCGCCCTTGAGCGGCTGGCTGGAAGCGTACTCCTTTCGAATAGCCATTAGCCCAGACATCTCGATTTCGGCTATCGAGATTTCTTTTCTACCCCAAGAGGCGAGCGATAGATCTGCCACCAAATAATCCTCGCCGGATGTTTTTTGTTGCGATACTGCTGACATTTACTGCCCTCCTTAAACAAAGCATATTCGGCTTGGGGCAATAAAAAACGCCCACAAACCAATAACTTACTAGTTTGTGAGCGCCGTTTCCTGTGCTGAGCCTAGCCCTCCGTTATATTGGAAGGGTCGCAACGCTCCTCAGCAATTACAATTAGTATACTACGACTACAAAGCCGCCTTCAAAGTTTCAACTTTATCGAGCCCTTCCCAAGAAAACTCCGGCTCATCTCGACCAAAATGGCCATATGCTGCTGTTTTTTCATAGATTGGACGCAACAAGTTAAGCATTTTAACGATACCCTTAGGCCGCAAATCAAAGTTTGCCGCAACCAACTTCGAGATTTGTTCATCGTCCATGCGTCCGGTGCCAAAGGTGGTTACCGAAACACTTGTCGGCTCAGCAACCCCGATCGCATAGGAAATTTGCACTTCACATTTAGAGGCTAATCCTGCAGCAACGATATTCTTCGCCACATAACGAGCTGCGTAGGCTGCCGAACGATCCACTTTGGATGGGTCTTTTCCAGAAAAAGCTCCTCCGCCATGATGCGCAGCACCCCCATACGTATCCACGATTATCTTTCGACCCGTTAAGCCACAATCACCTTGTGGACCACCCACGACAAAGCGTCCGGTTGGGTTCACCAGATACTTGATTTCTCCCTTCATCAAATAATTGGGTATAACTGGTTTAATGATCTCCTCAATCACAGCCTCTCTAATTTGGGCTAACTCCATCTCAGGTGCATGCTGGGTCGACAATACAACGGTATCAATAGCCTGAGGTTTGCCATCAACATATCTCAGGGTTACCTGAGACTTCGCATCTGGTCTCAACCAGGGTAAACGCCCGTCCCGGCGCAGTTCAGACTGCCGCTCAACCAACCGATGGGATAGATGAATCGCTAACGGCATATAAACGTCTGTTTCATCACAGGCGTAGCCAAACATCAAGCCCTGATCACCAGCGCCTTGATTCAACGGGTCATCATGCGCCGCATCAACCCCCTGCTTGATGTCGGGACTCTGTTTATCATAGGCAACTAGAACAGAACACCCTCTATAATCAATACCGTAATCCGTGTTGTCATAGCCAATACGCTTCAACGTATCCCTAGCGACTTGCTGAAAATCAACATTGGCTGAAGTCGTGATCTCACCAGCCATAACCACAAGTCCAGTGTTGACTAGCGTTTCAGCGGCAACCCTTGCGACAGGATCTTGCGCTAAAATAGCATCTAATACTGCATCCGAGATTTGATCCGCCACTTTATCAGGGTGGCCCTCAGAAACGGATTCAGATGTAAACAAGTATTCACGCATATACAATTTACCTTAAGACTTCTGTAAAAGGATGCGAAGAATACCAAATATGCGCTAAAACGCCAAATGGTACAGTCATGATAACCATGATTTTCAGATGCTTAGGGAAGTTACCCCTGCATTTCCTGCATCGCCTTGGCTGGATTTTAGGTCACTTCATATTCATGACCTCCCCAGGTTATGCACAGCGAATACGCGAAAACATTTCCAAAAGTGATATTGTCAGCAATAACTATGAGCTAAAAAAGCTCATTAAAAACAATGCTATAGAGAGCGGAAAGGCACTTGCCGAATTGCCGAGAATTTGGTTTCCGCCTAATCAAGGCTCTGCCGCCCTTATGAAGCAAGTACACGGCTGGGACCTTGTCGAGGCGGGCTTGGGGCGCGGCCAGGGATTAATCCTCCTTACTCCGCACATTGGATGCTTTGAGATCATCCCGCATTATTTGGCCACGAAATTTCCCTTCACAGCTCTCTACCGACCTCCCAAATTAAGCTTTTTGGAGCCTCTAATGATGAGTGGACGGAAACGGGAACATATTCAATTGGCAACTACTGACGTTTCTGGCGTGAGGGTCCTACTTAAAGCCCTCAAAAGAGGGGAGGCTATTGGCGTCCTTCCCGATCAGGTGCCTGGCTCGGGCGATGGGGAATGGGCTGAATTCTTTCAAAGACCCGCGTACACTATGACCATATGGTCGCGTTTAGCTGAAAAAAGTGGCGCTACCGTTTTATTAATGGCCACAAAAAGACTGTCTAGGGGCGCCGGTTTCGAGCTCTTCTTCCGAGCAATACCTCCCCAACTGGAAGGAGAAACCCGTTCGAGACAACTGAACCGAGGCTTAGAAATTTTGATTAAAGAAAATCCCAGTCAATTTCTTTGGTCCTATAACCGCTATAAAAATCCATCCAACGAAAATAGGCAAAAGACCGCGATTACGCAGTGATTAGACTCCATTCCATACTGTTCCGCCTCTCAGTTAATGACTAGAATTGCATTGACCATACTCTGGGCGCTACACTTTTTGCCCCGACACCTATTGAGCTTATTTGGGCAGCTCATAGGTCTTTTGTTTTTCTTGCTATCAAGTGAACGCAGGCGTGTCGTTAAAACAAATCTTAAGCTTTGTTTCCCAACCCTGACCCCTCAACAAATAAGAACCTTAACGACAAATCACTTTATGGCGCTCGGTCGAGCGATCGCGGATTGTTCGATTGCTTGGTGGTCCAGCAGCGCTGCAATCAAAAAACTAGCACGAATCCGCGGCAAGGAAATGCTCGATCAAGCTCTCACTGAAGGCCCCGTCATAGTCCTTGCCCCTCACTTTGTCGGGCTCGAAATCCTTGGCATAAGACTCTCCCTGGAAGAGAACGCGCAATCGATGTACAGCAATCAAAAGGATCCCGTGCTGAATCAATTTTTAATTTCCAGGCGCACTCGATTTAGAGATATTCGACTCATCTCCAGGCAGGATGGGATCAAAAGCGTAGTTCGCGCGCTCAAAGCAAGGTTGCCTCTATTTTTTCTTCCAGATATGGACCTCGGCGCTAAAGATGCGGTGTTTGTCCCTTTCTTCGGCGTTAACGCAGCCACTGTAGACGCAGTGCCGCGGTTAGCGATGTTAACTAATGCAAAAATTGTTCCCGTAACCGTGCGTCAATTTGGTCCAAATAAACCCTATGAGATCGAATTTTTTCCTGCTTGGGATAACTACCCGTCTGGCGACTTATTAGCCGATACCAAATTCATGAATGAGTTTATTGAAAGCCAAGTTAAAAAAATGCCCGAGCAGTATTATTGGGTACACAAACGATTTAAAACGCGACCCTCTGATGAGCCATCACTGTACGATTAAGTCTTCACGAAAAATGAATCGGCCAGGATTCGACTTATGAATAAGCTAAATGCTCTACCTACTATTTCTCCAGCCCAAGAACGTGATCAAGATGAAATCCGTCAGCTTGCTCGAGAAACTTGGTACTTACATTACCCGGGCATTATCACGGTCAAGCAAATTGACTACATGCTCGAGCAAAGATATGCCCCAGAAGAAATTCAACGACTTATCGCGTCGCCACACTGCAATTGGCTTAAAATTGAACTTGAACAGGCGATCCAAGGCTTTGGTCATTTTGACGAAGACGCCTCAGCCCACTCAATCAAAATTGATAAGCTCTACGTTCATCCTAGGGCCCAGGGGCTAGGCTGCGGAACTTCGTTAATCAGATACGCTGAAACGCACTATGGAAGATTAGGCTTTAAGAAAATATCTCTGCAAGTAAACAAAGGAAACCTAGCATCAATAGCGTTTTACCTTAAATTGGGGTATCACAAAGAAAAGTCGGTTGTTTTTGATATTGGTCAGGGTTTGGTAATGGATGACTTTATAATGTCTAAAACACTCTACTAGACTAAATAATGAAGCTTAAATTCACCAAAATGCATGGGGCAGGGAATGACTTCGTCGTGATTGATGCGACAAAGCATGCATTCAATCTCTCGAGCCAACAAATTAATCAAATGGCAAACCGTCGATTTGGCATTGGATTCGACCAACTACTCGTAGTTGGTACAAGCGAGCAGCCGGCGGTCGACTTCTCTTACCGAATTTTCAACGCCGATGGCGCCGAGGTAAGTCAGTGCGGAAATGGGGCTCGATGTTTCGCCACCTTTGTACATGACAAAAAACTAACTGATAAGCGTGAAATAGTTGTTGAAACGCAATCTGGGATTATTAAGCCTCGGCTTGAGGCTGATGGATCAGTTTCTGTCGACATGGGGGAGCCTGTATTTGCGCCTGCTCAGATACCGCTATTAGCAAGCAAAGAAGAAAATAGCTATTCGATAAATATTAACGAGAGTCACATCGAATTTGGCGCGGTCTCGATAGGCAATCCTCATGCGATTCTTATAGTAGAAAATATAGATATCGCGCCTGTTAAAACAACCGGGCCGCTGATGGAGAACAATGCAATTTTTCCAGAACGTGTTAATGTCAATTTTATGCAAATTTGCTCACGGCAAAATGTAACTTTGAGAGTTTGGGAACGAGGGGCTGGAGAAACACTATCGTGCGGAACTGGAGCCTGCGCTTCCGTCGTCCACGGCATCAAAATTGGATTGCTGGACAGCCCATGCTTGGTCTCTACACAAGGTGGGGATCTAACAATATCTTGGGCAGGCAACGGCAATGCAGTCTTTCTTAGTGGTCCAGCCCAATCCGTATTTGATGGCGAAATCGATATCGTGGCTAAGCAACAATGACGGAAAATGAAATTGCTGAGTACCTACGAGCTCACCCAGAATTTATAGCAAAACATATCGATCTTTTAAATGCGCACCACAACGCCGAAAAAGGCGGAGTTCCCGATCGCAAAGTTATCTCTTTATCAGACCGACAAATTCCACAGTTACAGCAAAAAATTCGTTCTCTAGAAAACAAAGTTGACGCTTTTTTAGAAAATGGTCGTCGTAACGAAGCGATTTGGGGCGCGTTGCTGAGTTCAAGCTTAGCGTTATTCAAGATAACGCGCGAAGACGTATCCCCGGCGACAATATCATCAACATTACGTACGCATCTGAACATTGAAGAATGTCGTATTTTTATGTTGTCTGACAATCAAGAATACGCCAGCGAAGAAGAAAATATCTTTGCGAATTTTATAATGTCCATTGATAAACCTAAGTGTTTAATTGAGGCCCCTGAGGAGATAAAACACTTCTCGAGATCTTGGATGCTTGCATCTTCCGCATACATCCCACTCTCGGCTAAAGGCTCGGTAGGTGTTTTGATTTTTAGCTCCTCCGACGCACAAAAATTCGATCCAAATATCGATACGCAATTTTTAGAGCGAGTAGGACATATAGTATCCACAGCTATAGACAACGCTTGCGCCTTCCAGAATGAGAGCTTCACTCAACATGAATAAACTTGAAGCTGGGTCCGTCGATGAATACCTGATATATCTCGAAAAAGAACGCAGACTCTCACCGCTCACTGTAACAAGTTACGCTCGAGATCTTAAGTTGCTTATTCGAGAATTCTCAGAATGCCTAAATGATTTAACTCCACACGACATTAGAAGATTGGTTTCTGGGCTCCACGCAAAAGGTCTTGGCGGCAAAACATTGTCTAGAGCCTTATCCGCATGGCGCGGTTACTTCAGCTTCCTGGTTGAGCGTAAACATCACAAACACAACCCCTGCCTAGGAATTAGGCCACCAAAAAAAGAAAAGCGGCTACCTAAGGCTTTGAGTCCTGACGAAGTGAATAAGTTGCTTGAAACTAAAGAAACAAACGAAGGGGCCATGAGAGACCAGGCGATGTTTGAGCTTTGTTACTCCTCGGGACTTCGATTAGCTGAGCTTGTTTCCATCAGGTTACAAGAACTTGACCTCAATGACGGCACAATTCGCGTAACGGGTAAGGGAAGCAAAACGAGGGTCGTGCCTGTCGGCCAAAAAGCCATAAGCGCTATCCATCGTTGGATTACCCTGCGTCATGGCTTAGACAAACCAATCCAGAACATCTTATTCCCGAACAAAAATGGTAATCCAATAAGCCCTAGAACAATCCAACATCGGCTTTCTCAATGGACAAAAAAACAAGGGTTAGGACAAAACGTGCATCCACATATGTTGCGTCACTCTTTCGCGTCTCACTTGCTTCAATCCAGCGGTGATCTTCGTGCGGTACAAGAGATGTTAGGGCACGCAAGCATTTCTACGACGCAGGTGTATACACACTTAGATTGGCAACATTTAGCAAAAATATACGACCAAACGCACCCAAGGGCAAAAAGAAAAAACGATTCATGATTAACCAATGGATTGAACTGACCTTTGTGCGCCATGGCGAGACGGACTGGAACAAGCAACATAGAATTCAAGGGCAAATCGATATCCCTTTAAATGCCACAGGGTTCGCTCAAGCTGCCGCTGTAGCAGAAACGCTAAAGCTTAAAAAATTTAATGCGATCGTCAGCAGCGATTTATCGCGTGCAAAACAAACTGCCGAGCCATTAAGTGCGAATGGCCCACAAATTTTTTTTGAACCACGCCTGCGAGAACGTCACTTAGGCATTCTTGAGGGCCTGACAGCAGAAGAGGCTTCGCAACAAACCCCGAAGGACATGAGCGCCTTTAAGAACCGGTCATACGCAAATACCCCAGCAGGGGCTGAGTCCATGCACGATCTTACGACTCGAATTCGAACATCATTAACAACGATTCATCATAAATTTAAAAAGGGTAACATTCTCGTGATCACGCATGGTGGGGTCATTGATGTCCTCTGGCGTCTTGCAAACAATATAAAACCTGAAAGCATAGAAAAACCAATTATTAGAAATGGGTCCATACATCAGCTCATTTATAATCCCGATTCAAAAGAAATCTTTATAGAAAGTTTTAATAAAACTAACCATCTCGATGGTATAGCGGCTCTAGACGATCTTTAAATAAATTATTTACAAAATGCTTGAGGCTCGTCGACCGTCATCAAAAAATTAATGACTTTATCTACACAAAAGGACGTAACACCTTTATGAAATACGATATGCATGGAACAACCATTATCTCCGTTAGAAAAGACAATCAAGTCGCGATCGGTGGCGATGGGCAAGTAACACTTGGCAACCTCGTTATGAAGGGCACAGCGAAGAAAGTTCGAAAGTTATATCACGGGAAAATACTCGCCGGATTTGCTGGCGGCACAGCTGACGCGTTCACACTCTTTGAGCGATTCGAGGCAAAACTAGAAAAACATCAAGGGCAATTACTAAGGTCTGCAGTAGAGCTCGCCAAAGACTGGAGAACAGACCGCATGTTAAGACGGCTTGAAGCCATGCTTGCAGTTTCAGATTCAAACACGTCTCTGATCATCACTGGAAATGGGGACGTAATAGAACCAGAGGACGGCCTCATCGCCATTGGAAGTGGAGGCGGGTTTGCTCAAGCCGCGGCCAAAGCCTTGCTGCAGCATTCGAATCAGACTGCTGAGGAAATCGTCAAGACCGCACTTACTATTGCGGGTGATATTTGTATCTATACCAATCAAAACCACACCATTGAAACCCTAAACACGTAGCCAAAGAAAAAGCGTAATTACTATGTCACAAATGAACCCTCAAGAAATTGTCCACGAGCTGGATAAACATATCGTTGGTCAACACTCGGCAAAACGAGCTGTTGCTATCGCCCTTAGAAATCGCTGGAGACGCAAGCAAGTCGCCGAACCACTCAAACAAGAAATCACACCTAAAAATATTCTCATGATTGGTCCTACCGGTGTTGGAAAAACAGAGATTGCTCGGCGCTTAGCCCGACTCTCCGGCGCACCTTTCATCAAAGTTGAGGCGACAAAGTTTACTGAGGTTGGTTATGTCGGCAAAGACGTCGAATCCATTATTCGTGACCTCATAGAGATTGGCATCAAACAAATGCGCGAAAAAGAGATGCTGCGGGTAAAACACTTAGCGGAAGATCTGGCAGAGGAGCGAGTTTTAGATGTGCTGCTCCCACCTGCGCGCACGCTTGATATAAATGAATCTAGTAGTTTAACTGAATCCACTTCCAGACAAAAATTCAGGAAAAGACTTCGTGAGGGGGAGTTAGACGATAAAGAAATTGAAATTGATGTCTCACAGTTGAGCGCTCAAATGGAAATACTCGCACCACCAGGGATGGAAGACCTCACATCTCAAATACAGGGCATGTTCCAAAACATAGGCACGAATAAAACAAAGAAACGTAAATTAAAGATCAAAGATGCATTAAAAATTCTCGCTGACGAAGAGGCCGGAAAGCTCATCAATGATGACGAAATAAAAACCGCAGCCATTTCTAATGCTGAAGAAAATGGGATTGTCTTTCTAGATGAAATCGACAAGATCTCTGGACGCCAGGAAAGTCATGGGGGGGAAGTCTCTCGACAAGGCGTACAGCGAGATTTACTACCTCTCGTTGAAGGGACAACCGTATCGACGAAATATGGCATGGTTAAAACGGATCATATATTATTCGTCGGCAGTGGGGCGTTTCACTTAACTAAGCCCTCAGATTTAATACCCGAACTTCAAGGCAGATTTCCCATTAGAGTAGAGCTGACAAGTTTGACTGTTGAAGACTTCGAATGTATTTTGACATCAACCGACGCCTGCTTATGCAAGCAGTACGAAGCGTTAATGCAAACTGAAGACATCAGTCTTAAATTCATACCGGAAGGAATCCGTCGAATCGCGGAAATTGCCTGGCACGTTAATGAGTCAACCGAAAATATTGGCGCTCGGCGACTCTACACTGTCATGGAGAAACTCTTGGAGGATTTATCCTATGACGCCACTAAGCACCAGGGTCAGACCATTTCGATTGACGTTAACTATGTTGATGCGCGCCTTAAAGATCTTTCGGAAAGCGAAGACTTGGCTCGATATGTTTTATAGTAGACAATGCAAGTTCATAACCGAGGAGCAAAAATGAAAAAGTTAGTCAGTTTTTTAGTTTTATCTGTTTCCGCTTTTTTTTGCGGCAGCGCGAGTGCGTTGGAAATGAGACCCGTGATGACTTTAGACGTAGCAAAAAAAATGGCGCAAGCCTGCGAAGAAAAAGCGATTCAAGAAGGTTGGCGCATGAATATTGCCATTATGGATGCGGGTGGAAATTTGGTTTATTTTGAACGAATGGATCGAGCATTCCTAAAAAGTATTGATATCGCGATACTTAAAGCCGAATCATCCGCTGGCTTCCCGTTCTCAACGAAAGTGCTAGAGGAAATCGCGAGCACCCGAGTACCTGGTATTGCCCATGTTCCAGGCATCGCAACATTTGAAGGCGGCCTTCCCGTAATGACCGCCAGCGGGGAGCACATTGGATCAATCGGGGTATCTGGTGCGGCAGCAAGCGACGATGGGATTTGTGCACAAGTTGCTATTGATGCGGTAGCTACTGATCTACAGTAAATTTGAAATTAAGTATGTGCCGTCCTGAGTATTCTTAGGGCGGCGCATGCGCCACCGTAACCGTTATCAATATTCGTAACGGTTATCCCTGGCGAACAACTCACCAACATGGCATGAAGCGCGGCTACTCCGCCCTGAGCTACGCCATATCCAACCGAAGTCGGAACCCCAATAAGTGGCTGCGCAACCAAGCCGCCCAAAACCGTTGGCAATGCCGCATCCATGCCTGCCACTACAATGATAACTTTAGACGCTCTGATATCATCTAATCGATCAAGCAAGCGCCACAACCCTGCCACACCCACATCAGATATCTCTCTGGCTTGATGTCCATAGTATTCCAACGTCCTGGCTGCCTCTCTTGCAACCGGAATATCCGAGGTGCCCGCACAAATTACTGATACCTGATTTCGACTTATAAGCTTATTCGAATCAGGAGAGAAACCGGTTTGGGAAATCGGGTCATAATCCATCTTAAAATTGCCCAGCCTAAGCACGTGCTGTTGTTTGTCCTGAGAAAAACGCGTGAGAAGAAATCTGTGCTCCTTCGATTGGCCTTGAAAAAGAATCTCAGCTATTTGTTCTGCTGTTTTTCCCTCGCAGAAAATAGCTTCATCGAGCCCAATGCGACCTTCTCGATCAAAGTCTAACTTAATGTCTTTTGTAGCACTCATTACAAGGGATGAGTATGCACGGGTTGAATATGTATAAATGCACTGCCTAATTTATACGCTTCGAAGCTAACAGGATAACAATACCCTCGTTTCTCAAAAACCCCATTAATGATCCCTTTTAATGCGCTCTCCTTTTGAGTCGTCAGGCTCGATAAAGACCCGCCATCCAACTCAATTACAATACCTGTTGCTCGAAGCCGACATCTCACTGTTTTGGGCTCTGGGGACACAGACTGTTTAATTAAACGCTCAGACTCATTGATAAGCGGCAAAAGTTCGGGATCAATTCGAATCCCCGTCTCAACCCGACTTGAAAGACAAGGAGATGCTGCCAGCTCAGAGAGCTCGCCCAAGCCAATGGACTTCGCGATGTCTCTAACCATTCGCTTATCCGTATGGGTTTCAACAAATGGATGACGAACTTGCGCATTTTTAGCCGCATCCAATCCGGGTCGGTAATCGGATAAATCGTCCACATTTGCACCCGATAAAATGACATCTTCTGTGACAGTCGATATTGCTTTATATAAATTCGTTTTACAGTAAAAACAACGGTTGACTGGATTCGACAAATAATCCTCGTCAGCAAATTCGTGAGCATCTAAAATTTTTAGCTTCCAGCCATAGTCACGAGCAAGCTGCTTCACTCGAGCTGTTGCCTGTGATGGCACCGCTGGGGAAACGGCATGGTACATTTGAACGGTAATATTTGGTGTCTGTGTCGCCAACATGGCAAGCGTCACGCTATCAATGCCACCGCTAACAGCAACAGAGATCTCTCGCATCTCAGCGAGCAGCGCAGTTATTCTAGAGGCATGCTTAAGCACTTCGTCAATCACCTGAGGCCCCATATTTGATTGCTATCTCTCGTCGTATACCTTCTCGATTAGCATGTCCTTGAATGTCAACAAGGGCGTTTGCTTCAACCTTAACGGTTGTGGCTCCCGGTCGAATCACAAACTTACAGTCTGCCTCCAGCGTTTCCGTGGCGCAGTTCTTTTTCCATCGATCAAGGGTCATACGGCTCAAAATCTGATAGCGCAAACCAATCGTTGATGTTTCAAAAAAACAAGCATCGAAAACCTGATCGATCTGAGCGGTCTCTGCAAGAACACGAATCGTTATTACCAACCGCCCTTTTTTCCCGAACATTGCGGCCTGGGTAACATCTAGCACCGTATGGATCGAACGAATATGGTCTAACCCTATCGCTAAGTCTTCAGCACTTTGGTCATCCACATCAAAATCGATTTGATATATCACATTCTGCGAACTATCTTCTTGACCAGAAGCCGATAGCATCAACGCTCTTAAGACATTACTTTTTTTTGGTAAAACCTTAGTCCCAAAACCCGTCCCCGAAGCAACTAGCTTCCCCGCCTGTCCTGCGCCTGTTTGTTGTGGCTTTAGATACGCCAAAATCGCGGCACCGGTCGGGGTGATTCGCTCCCCATCGAGACCATCGTCATCAAAGGAAAATCCCTCCAACAGCTTAACAGTCGCTGGGGTAGGTACTGGCAAAACCCCATGACTAGTCTCGACTCTGCCGCGCCCAAGTGGCAGAGCACTTACGGTCCAGCTTGCTGAGAGCTTATCAATCAAAAATGCCGCTCCAACAATGTCCGCAATAGAATCCCACTCCCCCACTTCATGAAAACTAATAGCCTCTACAGACTTGCCGTGAACAGCCGCTTCGGCCTCCGCCAAAAGACAAAATATATCGAGTGCAATTTGCCGTACTTGAGGATCCAAACCTGACCCCGATAACATGTTTCTAATCTTCGAAAATAGGGTGTGATGATGCTCATGAACACCTAACTCATCAACATTGAAACGCATCCCTGTGAGGGCAAAGTCCGAATGCGGCAACAAAGATAGTCCTACTTCTTGGGGTAAGCCTGCGATGCGAATCGCCGCACACATGTCACCGTACCATTCTGGTTTGGCGTCCAGGATGGCGGCGATAAACATATCTCCCGCAACACCCCCGATGGGGTCTAAATGAACTCTCATTCTCAACGCTTCATCCAAGACTTAACGGCGCTCTAAAACCTTCAAGCGTGAGCGTGTGAGCGCGGGGCCAGCATCGGATAAATTTTTCCTTTGGCATCAAACCTCATCGCCTCTGGCTCTCCCACAATCTCGAACTTATCAAGATTGCTTTGAATATAAGGCAACAGCGTTTCAGATACATGTAAATCCATCACCTCAAGTGTCGTAGAAATTCTGACGATTTTTGCATCTGCCGGCTTCACTCTAACTACCGTCTTCACGGCAAGCTGTATCGCTTCCTGATCGTTATTCATGATAATGGGTATAGCCGCCCCGTCTAAATACATTGATGTGATTACGTTAGCATACGTCTTGGCAATATCAAGTTCTCGATACACATCCATCGTGATCACATCAGCCGCCCCCAAACCAGTAGCATTGCCGTGTGTCTCAGGCGTAAGCCCCAATACTGCAATTTTTTTAACGTATGGGCTCATTTCCCAATCGACATCTCGGCAATTACGCCCTGTTATATTGGGATCCATTCCTGCCCCAGATATATTTTTGCCAATCTTCTCTACAACTAACACATCAATTTCTTCAAATTGTAATTTTGGCATCAACTCTTTTGCCCGCGCCAATAACAACGGCTCTCGCTCTAGCACCTCTTCGCTCGGAACAATTTCAATGAGTGCCGTGTCGTCTGCGGCATTTTCAACCATGGCGACGCCAAATAGAAAATTCTTCTTCTCCATGATAATTTTGGCGACTTTTGGCAACAACACACCGAACATATCCATGCCATAAGTATGCAGCGTTGACGCGCCAATAATTTTTCCCATCCCAATAGTCAACATTTTAACGATGCCTGACTCTATAGGCGCTCTGAAATTTGTATGCGGCTTAATACGACAAACTAATGCGACAGCGTCGGCTTCCGAAGCCAGTTTATCCATGTAAACCGGCATCCCATCATCGGCCTTTCCGATCTCCACTACCTCCATGCTGGACTTTACCGGGCAGCCTATAAAAGCTTCCGTCACACCATAACCATCCAGCACTTCTTTTTGCCCCTCAGCAGTAGCGCCACCATGGCTGCCCATCGCCGGAAAAACAAATGGCTTTCCGCCAAGTGATTTGATTTCATCCACGACGGCTTTTACGCATACGGCAATATTGTTTACCCCTCTGGAGCCAACACCCAATGCAATGGTCATTCCAGGTTTAATCATCGATTTGATACCCGGCTTCTTGAATTCCTGAGCTACGGTTTCGCTAACACTGCTAATTTTAGACAGTTCAAATTTCTGTCTCACATGCACCATTCGTGGTAGAGGAACGTCTAAGCCTCCCGCTATATTTACATCGATTCGATCGCCAATCATCTCGCCACCCCTTTATTATTCATCATGCCCGAAAAAAATTAACCTGAGTATTTATCCGTATTTTATCTCAGTATCTCTATTCAGGCGCTGTGACTTAATATACAAGGAATCAAACACTTCCTTGTATTTACAACTGGTTTATTTTGACTGTCCGTTTATAGTATGCCACGGTGGTTCTATAATCATAGGCGGCGTATAGAAGAATGCAGAACAATAAAAGAAAAGAAAGCTCTGAACTTCGCTCTCATCGATGGTTTGGCCCACAAAGCCTGCGCGCTTTTGGGCATCGATCCCGGACCCTACAAATGGGCTTCAGTCGGAAAGACTACGAAGGTAAGCCCGTTATTGGGATCCTAAATACTTGGAGTGAGCTGAGTCACTGTCATTCCCATTTTCGAGAGAGAGCACAAGACGTAAAGCGAGGAGTGTGGCAGGCAGGAGGGTTCCCCGTTGAGATACCGGTGATGTCGTTAGCTGAGGTTTATCAAAAACCAACAACTATGATGTATCGCAACTTACTTTCCATGGAGGTTGAGGAAATTTTGCGATCGTACCCGATTGATGGGTGTGTTCTTATGGGCGGCTGCGACAAAACCCCACCAGGCTTGCTGATGGGCGCCTTAAGTATGGGGCTGCCTAGTATTTTTGTGCCTGCCGGTCCCATGCTTCGCGGAAACTGGCACGGCAAAACGCTAGGGTCTGGGTCCGATGTCTGGAAGTACTGGGACGAACTGAGAGCTGGGAATATCACCGAGGAAGATTGGCAAGATATCGAGGAGGGTATCGCCCGATCGGTCGGCACATGTATGACCATGGGAACCGCAGCGACCATGACTAGCATCGTCGAAACATTAGGGTTTTCGCTACCCAACGCATCAACAATTCCAGCCCCAGATTCAAATCATCCGAGAATGGCGTCAGATTCAGGTCGCCGAATCGTGGATATGGTTTGGGAGGATCTCACTCCTAAGGATATTTTGACGTGGCAATCAATTGAAAATGCTGTTCGTGTGTTAATGGCCCTCGGTGGCTCTACCAATGCGCTTATTCACCTGATTGCAATTGCTAAACGAGCTGGGTTTAGCGTGCCTCTCGAGCTCTTTGAACAACTTGGAAAAAATACGCCGTATTTAGTAAATATGCGCCCATCAGGGGAGTACCTCATGGAGGACTTTCACTACGCAGGTGGGTTGGCGGCTCTACTTCAAGAAATGCGGCCCTTACTGCATTGCGACGCTTTAACTTGCACGGGGAAATCCTTGGGAGAAAATATTGAACGCTTTAAGATATTCAATCATGAGGTTATCAAACCCCTAAATCAGCCGATACTTGCCGAAGGCGGTTTAATTATTTTAAAAGGCAATCTTGCTCCAAATGGGGCCGTCATCAAAACCTCCGCGGCGACTCCGGCTCTACTCAATCACCGTGGCAAAGCAATAGTTTTCGACGATTACAACGACATGGAACGGCAATTAGATGATCCAGACCTAGATGTAGACGAAGACTCCATTCTTGTTCTCCGAAATTCGGGACCCCAAGGGGGCCCAGGCATGCCAGAATGGGGGATGTTGCCAATCCCAAAAAAACTTGTTCAAAAAGGAGTCAGGGATATGGTTCGAATATCCGATGCTCGGATGAGTGGCACGAGCTACGGTACATGCGTCCTTCACGTATCCCCCGAATCATGGGTCGGTGGACCACTCGCACTCGTCAAAACTGGCGATGTAATTGAGCTAAATGTTACAAACCGTGAAATCAATGTTTTAATATCAGACGAAGAAATGGAAGCGCGACGACAGACATGGTCCCCTAAAGTCAGAAAATTTAGACGGGGTTACGGTCAGTTATTTACAGAGCATGTTCAGCAGGCGCACGAAGGCTGCGATTTCGACTTTTTAAGTGGTGATGCAGCGACCGATGATCCTGAAATCCACTAAGCGAAGTTTTACTTAAAATTTTATTTTGAAATTAATTGCAAAAACTTTCTGGATTGGGATTCTCCCTCACGACTATTTGAACGATCGGTAACTAGCGTATGCCCAATCATCGTCCTGGTAGACACTTTTTACACATCCCAGGTCCAACCAATGTTCCTGACCGAGTGCTCGCCGCGGTCTCTAGGCCAACGATTGATCATCGAAGTGTGGAGTTTGGTGCGCTTGGACTAGAAGTTTTATCCAATCTCCGGCGGGTATTCCAAACAAATCAACCCGTATTTATGTTCCCCGCTTCTGGCACCGGGGCCTGGGAGGCGGGCCTGACCAATGTATTAAATGCTGGGGACTCCATCCTCGTATATGAAACCGGATACTTTGCCGCTCAATGGAAGCGCCTCGCAACTAAACTGGGGTTTGATGTAAAAGTCATTGAATCTGATTGGCGTACCGCAGTTGACCCTTCTCGTATCTATGACTACCTTAAAAGCGACTCAACTCAACGCATTAAGGCAGTTTGTGTCGTTCATAATGAAACGTCGACTGGGGTAACCTCCGACATACTGGGAGTAAGAAATGCCATCGACGATGCCAAACATCCAGCGCTTTTGTTGGTAGACACCATTTCCTCCCTAGCATCCATCGACTATCAACACGATGCATGGCGCGTGGATGTGGCTATTGGCGGCTCACAGAAGGGATTGATGCTGCCCCCGGGGCTGTCTTTTAATGCTGTCAGTGCTCGCGCACTAACGCGTCATGCTGAATCTCAATACAACCGTGCTTATTGGGAATGGGACGACATGTTGCTTCATAACGAGAAAGGGTTTTTTCCTTATACGCCAGCAACAAACTTAATTTTTGGTTTACAAGAGTCTCTAAAAATTATTTTGGATGAAATAGGACTCGATACTGTTTTCGGTAGGCACGCTCGTCATGCGGCCGCAACAAGAGCGGCGGTTGCACACTGGGGACTTGAAACAGTGTGTCGCGATCCGGCGGCGTCCAGCAATACACTTACCGCCGTGATGACGCCGTCCGGAATTAGTGCGAACCAACTAAGACAAAAAATCCTTGATAAGTTTGATATGTCTCTCGGTGCCGGTCTGGGTAAATTTAATGATCAAGTTTTTCGAATTGGTCACTTAGGAGACCTAAACGATTTATCGTTAGCCGGGACTTTGTCTGGTGTTGAAATGGGGCTCGCGCTTTGTGCTATCCCTTTCAATAAGGGAGGGGTTTCTAAAGCCCTAGATTATCTAATGCGCTTTGATTAGGCCAAATGAGCCGCGCGAGTAAGCCGATCTCGGATTCCGTCCCAAGGGCTCATTTCTGGCACTGCTTCAACGATGATTAACTCGGCGCCACAGCTATCTAACTCTCTCAATCGTTGATATAAATTTTTAGCGTAATCGTTAGGTTCTTGCGACGCAATTATTGTCGTTATATTAGGGCTCGCCCCAAAAGATTTTTGAAACGTTAACAAGGCTAGTTCATGTGAACCCGCATTTTTTTCTAAGTATCGCCTAACTTCCTCCGTCCCAAGAAGCCTTAATTTAGTTCTTGGCGCATAGTGTGATGGCAAGGCTCCAGGAACTCTTGGCAACTTAAATCCAGCGCTCAAAACATTCTCCGAAATCTCTTTAGAGATGCTCTCTCTATCAATCATTCCCGGCCTTAACATGACCGGTGACTCCCCATCGAATCCGATAATGGTCGACTCTATACCCACGGCACAAGGTCCTCCGTCGAGAATCAGACTAACCTCCGGCCCAAAATCTCGAGCAACATCTTCAGCCCTAGTTGGAGATAGCCGACCAAATTTATTCGCTGAGGGGCCAACAATACCTCCTCCAAATTCTTTTAACAGATCGATGGCGACAGGATGACTTGGGAATCTAATTGCGACCGTATCCTGACCACCCGTCACAATGCGAGGAACTTTATCGGAAGCATCCAAAACAAGAGTTAATGGTCCAGGCCAAAAACGGGCAACTAAGTCTCGGGCTACGCGAGGAATATGTATAGCGAATTCATCCAAAAGACTCTCAAGTCCAATGTGAATGATCAAAGGGTGGTCAAGCGGCCGAGACTTGGCCTCATAAACACGTTTGACCGCTAAGGGATTTAAGGCATCAGCACCCAGGCCATATACAGTCTCCGTTGGAAAGGCAACCAATTGTCCATCCTTCAGCAAACGCCCTGCCTCCTTGATGTTCTTGGTAATCCTTTTACTCAAAGTCCCCTCTTAAAAAGACTCATTGCGTCAGTAACATTAAAGCTTCTTTGTACTTATCGGACGTTTTTTGGGCAATGTCATCTGGCAAACAAGGGGGGGGCGACTGTTTGTCCCAACCCGTTGATTCAAGCCAATCCCGAACAAATTGCTTATCAAAAGATGGTGGGCTCGCTCCAACAGCGTATTTGTCCTGCGGCCAGAATCTTGAAGAGTCTGAGGTCAACGCTTCATCAATAAGGTAAAGCTCTCCAGCAGAATCAGTTCCAAATTCAAATTTTGTATCTGCAATAATGATTCCTCTCTCAAGAGCGTAAATAGCCGCCTCTTCATATAGCTTACAAGACACCTCACGAATTCTACTGGCGTAGTTTTGTCCTATTTTTTCCACGACTGATTCAAACGCAATATTTTCATCATGATCTCCAAGATCAGCCTTCGTCGATGGCGTAAAAATAGTCTGCGGCAATTGCTGAGCCTCTTGAAGGTTCGGAGGCAGAACAATACCGCAAATACTCCCCGTTTTTCGATATTCCTTCCAGCCAGATCCCGCCAAATAACCCCGAACAATTGCCTCCACTGGGAGCGGCTTCAGTCGGCGCACGACCATAGCGCGACCGTCAACTTGTTCAAACTCACCGTCAGTCAAAAACTCTCCAGCCGAATGGTCTAACAAATGATTAGGAATAAGATGCGATAGTTTTTTAAACCAAAACACAGATAATTCGGTTAACAAACAACCCTTACCTGGTATTGGGTCAGGCAACACCACATCAAACGCTGAGAGTCGATCTGTTTGGACAACTAAGAGACGCTCGTCGTCAATTTTATAAATGTCTCTAACTTTACCGCGATAGAGAAATTCTAAAGAGTTAATTTGTGTCTCAAAAACTATGTTTCTATTATTCACCATCACTCCTGCCGCAATATTTGCTTAATCTCCTGAGATAGCAACAACGCGCGATCAAGGTCCGAATCAACGACCGTTAAATGTCCCATTTTACGTCCTGGTCTAGGATCCTCTTTACCATATAGATGGAGTTTAACGCGATCATCTTGCAAAACTCGATGCCAATTAGGCTCACCGTTTCGCCACAAATCTCCCAGAAGATTAACCATCACGGCTGGGGTATATTGTCTCGGCCTCACCAAAGGTAATCCGCTCGTTACGCGAACTTGTTGTTCGAACTGGGAAACACTACAAGCGTCAATCGTATAGTGTCCACTATTATGTGGCCGCGGCGCGATTTCATTTATAACTAACGCACCGTCATTCAAAATAAAAAACTCTACACACAGTATCCCGTTATATTGCAGCACCTCGGCTAGCGATATGGCTAACTGTTCTGCCATGGAAACGATCTGTTCAGCAGCCCGTGCTGGAGCAATCGTTACATCTAATATGCCTCCGCTGTGCTGGTTCTCTGCGACGGGGAAAACTGCTGTGTTACCCGTGTGATCACGTGCAACAATAACCGACACCTCTGAATGGAGCGATAAAAATTGTTCAAATACACAAGGCACGCCTCCGAGTTTTTCAAACCCGATTTTCAGCTCGGATAAATTGTTAACTAACAGCTGGCCTTTGCCGTCATAACCAAAACGACTAACCTTCAAAATTCCTGGAAAACTTATGTTTTGAGGGAAATGATTAAAGTCGTCCACATGGGTAATTACAGCATGCGGCGCGACCTGAAAACCATGATCATGAAGAAAGGTTTTCTCCCGAATGCGATCCTGCGCAATCTCCACAGCCTCCGCATTAGGACTTACTGAAACTAAGCCATCAAGAAACCGAAGGCTGTCGGCTGGAACATTTTCAAACTCCGTAGTCACCGCCAAGGTGATCCGCGCCAATTCGCCAAGCGCATCTAAGTCATCATAATTCGCCTGTATGTGCCTCTCTGCGACACGACCCCCTGGACTAGACTGATCGGGGTCTAATACGGCAACGCGGTAACCCATGGTTTGCGCTGCCATCGTGAACATTCTGGCAAGCTGTCCACCCCCGAGGATTCCTAACCAAGATCCTGGCTGAACCATTACTTTAATGATTTGTTGGGTAACTTCATTGCCTTCACTTTTGCCCGCTGCCGCTTGCGAAACAAATTAAGCTTACCGCTCAAACCATCATCGTGTATCGCCAGTAAGGCAACCGCAAAAAGAGCCGCATTGGCCGCGCCGGCTTCACCCACAGCAAAAGTAGCCACCGGTATGCCTTTAGGCATCTGTACTATTGACAGAAGCGAATCAAGGCCATTCATAGCTTTGGTTGTCACGGGAACACCCAATACAGGCAATATGGTTTTTGATGCCACCATTCCAGGGAGATGTGCAGAGCCGCCGGCTCCGGCGATAATAATTTGAATCCCGCGACTTTCTGCATTTTCGGCATATTGAAACATCTCATCAGGCGTTCTATGCGCCGATATAACACGTGCTTCATAACTCACGCCAAAAAAGTCTAGACTCTCAGAGGAGTGTTTCATAACGGTCCAATCGCTTTCACTACCCATAATTATTCCTACGAGTGGCTTAATGCTTTTACGAGGTTTGCTCATAAATTAACTTCTAATTAATGCTGCATGGTCCGGGATCTTTTTGATCAAGAATTTTCGTAAATCATCGCAATGTCATCTAGTGATGTCGGTTTGATTTTTCCCGAATTGCCCGCGGTGCCGAAAGCCTCAAATCTCGACTTACAAATAGACTTGGCCGCTTCTTTCGCGAGCTTGAGATACTTCCTTGGATCAAACTCCCCCTTATTAACATCAAACGCTCGCCTAATAGCGCCAGTCATGGCTAAACGAATATCCGTATCAATATTAATCTTACGAACACCATGTTTAATACCCTCTTGAATCTCCTCTAAGGGCACACCATAAGTTTCTTTCATCTCGCCACCGTGCTCTCGAATTATCTGCAGCCATTCCTGTGGAACACTCGACGAACCGTGCATCACAAGGTGCGTATTAGGAATCTTGGCATGTATCGCTCGAATGCGGTCAATAGCCAGAATATCTCCCGTTGGTTTTCGCGTAAATTTATAGGCCCCATGTGATGTGCCAATTGCGATGGCGAGTGCATCTACTCCTGTTTTCGCAACAAAGTCCGCAGCCTGCTCTGGATCAGTCAACAACATTTCTCTCGTCAACGTTCCTTCAGCGCCAGAGCCATCCTCTTTATCTGCCTGCATCGTTTCAAGGGATCCTAAGCAACCCAGCTCACCTTCGACTGAGACACCCACGGCATGCGCCATGTCCACAACATGCTTAGTAACCGCCACATTATATTCATAAGAAGCCGGTGTTTTCGCATCCTCCTCTAAAGAGCCATCCATCATCACGCTTGAAAATCCTGATCGAATAGAACGTTGGCAGACCGCTGGGGACGCGCCATGATCTTGATGCATAACAATGGGAATATCTGGATACTGCTCGATAGCCGCTAAAATAAGGTGTCGAAGAAAAGGTTCGCCCGCATATTGCCTTGCTCCAGCAGAGGCTTGCATGATAACCGGACTTGAAGTTTCAGACGCGGCCTCCATGATCGCTTGAACTTGTTCAAGGTTGTTTACATTAAAGGCCGGCACCCCGTAATTATTCTCGGCCGCATGATCAAGCAGTTGTCTCATAGAAACTAAAGCCATATATAAAGTCCTCTATTAAAATATAGTTCGCATTGGGCCTTCATGAGCCCTGTACATTCTTATGTTATCTCAAGCGCTCTTTGTTCAAGCACGTCTAGCGCCGGCAAGGCTTTCCCCTCTAGGAACTCCAAAAAAGCACCCCCAGCAGTTGAAATATAGTCGATTTTATCAGTCACCCCAAATTTATTAATCGCTGCTATCGTGTCCCCCCCGCCTGCGATAGAAAAGGCCGCTGACTGACTGACGGCGTTCGACAACGCCCGAGTACCCTCTGAAAACTGATCAAATTCAAAAACCCCTAACGGCCCGTTCCAAACGATAGTCCCAGCTTCTTTAATTATGCTTGCAATCTCACCCATGGTCTCAGATCCAAAATCAAGGATCAAATCATTATCATTCAAATCATCAACGTGCTTTCTGGTTGCAACAGCATCTTGACGAAATGCAGTCGCACAAACTACGTCCTTTGGCAACGATATTTGCCCGCCCCTTAACTCAATCTGCTCTATGACGGTCCTTGCTTCTTCAGCTAGATCTTTTTCTGCTAGTGAAGCACCTATATTTTTGCCTTTCGCGAACAAAAATGTATTCGCAATGCCTCCTCCTAGAATCAGATGGTCGACTTTCTTCGCTAACTCCAAGAGTACAGTGAGTTTCGTCGATACCTTAGAGCCTCCAACAATCGCGACTAGCGGCCTCGCCGGTGACGCGAGCGCTTGACTTAGCGCTTTAACCTCCCGGACTATTAATGGTCCAGCACATGCTGTTTCAACATGTCGCGCGATGCCATGTGTTGACGCGTGCGCTCTATGCGCCGCGCCAAAAGCATCGTTCACAAAAATATCACATAATTGAGCCATTTTTCGAGAAAGCACCTCGTCATTCTCGATCTCCCCCAAATTCATTCGACAATTTTCTAATAACACGATCTGTCCCAACTCAACGGTTACTCCCGATGTCCAATCTTTAATAAGAGGTACATTTGAGCCTAACAATTCCGATAACCGTTTTGCAACAGGGGAGAGGGAGAACTCCTCTTGAAATGTTCCCGCCTTAGGTCGACCAAGGTGGGATACAACCATAACTGCAGCTCCAGAGGCCATCGCTCGTTGGATCGCAGGCAGTGACGATACAATTCTTGTGTCATCCGATATCTGATGATTCTCGTTAAATGGAACATTTAAATCAGATCGAATAAGAACACGCTTACCCAAAAGATCAACTTCATCCAAGGTTTTAAACTTCATAATTTCGTTTTCAGTGACAAAAAAACAATGGGGCATGCTTAAGCCACGCCCCATCAAGAAAGTTAAAACTTTTACGCTGCAGACATCAATGCTACGGTCGTATCAAGCATTCTGTTAGAAAACCCCCACTCATTATCGTACCAAGAACACACTTTAACCAGCGTGCCCGCTGAAACCTTCGTTAGGGTCGCATCAAACACGGATGACGCTGGATTATGGTTAAAATCTATAGATACCAAAGGTCCGTCGCTATACTCCAAAATTCCTTTTAATTTGCCTTCTGAAGCATCTTTAATTTTTTGATTAACCTCTTCTACCGTTGTCGCCCGTTTAGCAACGAACGATAAATCAACAAGCGAAACATTAATCGTTGGCACGCGCATCGCGAAGCCATCCAACTTACCATTAAGCTCAGGTAGAACCAAACCAACGGCCGCTGCCGCACCGGTTTTTGTTGGTATCATTGACATGGTTGCGGAGCGCGCCCGACGCAAATCCTCGTGATACACATCCGTCAACACCTGATCATTCGTATAGGAGTGAATAGTCGTCATCAACCCGGTAACAACACCTATTGCGTCGTTAAGCACCTTCACAACCGGGGCAAGACAATTGGTAGTACAAGAGGCATTCGATATCACCTCTGCTCTAGAGGTGAGCACTTCATGGTTCACACCATAAACAATAGTGGCATCAACATCTTTGCCGCCAGGTGCAGAGATAATTACTTTCTTAGCCCCAGCCTGAATATGTGCGCTCGATTTTTCTTTTGAGGCAAAAAAACCTGTGCACTCCAAAACAACATCGACTTTTAGCTCGCTCCAGGGCAAAGCGCTAGGATTACGTTCGGCAACAACTTTAATTTTATCTCCATTAACTACAAGGCTATCTCCATCAATAGACACTTCGCCAGGGAATCGGCCGTGAGCCGTGTCATATTGAGTCAAATGCGCATTGGTTGCCGCGTCACCAAGATCATTAATCGCGACAATCTCAATATCATGTTTCTTACCACCCTCATAATGAGCCCTAAGAATATTTCTTCCAATGCGACCATAACCATTAATCGCTACACGTATCGTCATCTGTTAACTCCCTCCCTCAATAATCATGTATAAACTTGCGCGCCAAACGTCAAGATTAAGTTTAGCGCCTAATGTTTAATCGACTTCACGGCACTCACAATTGCTTGAACGGTGATGCCGAAATGTTCGTATAAGGCCTCCGCAGGCGCTGATTCGCCGAAGGTATCTATCCCCACAACCA
>DFDI01000002.1:37664-46597 GCA_002367635.1 Betaproteobacteria bacterium UBA3031
ATCCCCACAACTGCTCCATTAGTGCCTACATATTTGCGCCAGAAATCTGTAACACCCGCCTCAACCGCAACTTTAGGCAACGCTGTCGGCAAAACATCCTCGCGATATCCAGCCTCCTGCCTATCAAAAACATTGGTAGAAGGCATCGACACAACACGAGTTGCAATTCCTTCGTCCTGTAATATTTTTTGAGCGTCTACCGCAAGCGACACCTCCGACCCCGTCGCCAAAATTATTGCTTCAGGATGCTCTAAATTACGCAATACGTAAGCGCCCTTGGAAATATTTTTAATTTGTTCGTTTGTTTTCTCTTGGTGCGGCACGCCCTGTCGCGTCGCGAGTAAGCAACTTGGCCCGTCAACGCGGCCCAGCATCGCGCCCCATGCCACTAAAGTTTCCACGGCATCACACGGCCTCCACACATCTAAATTAGGTATCGTGCGCAAACTGGCTGCGTGCTCGACAGGTTGGTGGGTTGGACCATCCTCCCCTAGGCCAATCGAATCATGCGTGAAGACGAATAACGATCTGAGCTTCATTAATGCCGCCACACGCAATGCATTACGACAATAATCAGAAAACACTAAGAATGTTGCGCCATAAGGAATAAAGCCGCCATGAAGCGCGAGTCCATTCATGATGGCGGCCATCCCAAACTCTCGAACCCCATAGAACAAATAATTGCCAGAGTTCTCCTTGCTCAGAGGCCTTGATCCTGACCACATCGTCAAGTTAGAGGCGGCCAAATCGGCAGATCCACCGATTAATTCATGCAAAATAGGGCCCATAAATTCCAAAGCATTTTGTGATGCCTTGCGGGTGGCCAGCTTTTCTGCCTTAACATTCCAAGCCCCAACTTCTTCGTTTAATTTTTTTGCCCATCCCTCTGGCACCTGCCCGGAAAGGCGTCTTTCGAGCTCTTTACAAAGCTCTGGAAATTCGGCTTGGTATCCGGCGTGCCGTTGCCACCACTCGTCCTCGTGCGCTTGGCCGCTAGCTTGGGCATTCCATGCCGCATAAACCTCTTGCGGCATTTCGAATGGGGGATGAGGCCAACCTAAGGCCTGCCTTGTTGCCAGCACCTCATCTTCTCCCAAAGGAGCGCCATGAGCTGCGCCTGTATTTTGTTTTTTTGGCGAGCCCTTTCCGATAGTCGTCTTGCAACAAATAAGCGTTGGTTGATCACTGTTGGCTTTGGCTTTTAAAATTGCAGCATCTATTTGGTCTAGGTTATGACCATCAACGTCTTTAATCACGCCCCAGCCATAAGCTTCAAACCGCTTAGGCGTATCGTCTGAAAACCAACTGCTTATTTCACCTTTTTCTGAATCAATAGAAATGCCGTTGTCGTCATAAAAAACAATTAGCTTATTTAACCCTAGGGTACCTGCCAAAGAACAAACCTCATGGGAGAGGCCCTCCATTAAGCACCCGTCCCCAAGAAAAACATAAGTAAAGTGATCGACAACCTCGTGTCCCGGCCGATTGAAGTCTGCCGCTAATACTTTTTCTGCTATTGCCATACCTACAGCATTGGCAACACCTTGCCCAAGTGGTCCCGTCGTAGTTTCGACCCCTGGGGTCACTCCATATTCCGGGTGTCCGGGAGTTCTTGAATGCAATTGTCTGAAACTTTTAAGATCCTCAATGCCTAAGTCATAACCAGTCAAATGAAGCAGGGAGTACAACAGCATAGAGCCATGCCCATTGGACACGACAAAACGATCTCGATTCGCCCATTTTGGATTAGACGGGTTGTGTTTTAGATGTTTTTGCCAGAGGACCGCTGCAATATCTGCCATACCCATTGGCATTCCAGGATGCCCTGAATTGGCTTTTTGAACCGCATCCATGGATAAGACTCGGATTGCATCCGCATACTCTATATTTTTTGGCATCGTTTTAGCAACTTATACGTATCAATTAAGGGAAGTTCCATAGGCACCAAAAAACCGCTCCGTGCTGTCCAGAATAAAGGCGTTATTTTATCGTAACGACCAGTCAACGTCTTGTAAGCGCCATGAATTAAAAAGATCACCTTCAATTCATAGCATCATTTCTGCGGGATGTTTTGATTCCTAATTGCTTCAACTTTCGGTAAAGATGGGTTCTTTCAATGCCCGCCTTGGTAGCTACCCGGGACATGTTTCCCCCCTCTTTCGCGAGGTGGTATTCTAGATATTGCTTATCGAACATCTCACGCGCCGAACGATAATCTGTATCAAAGTCAAAAGACGATGTCTCTATCATGCTCTCTCGAGCCGAGTTTTCTAATACCGCGATCACGTCATTGGTGCCAATTTCGTCTCCAACCGAGAATTGAGCACTGGACAGCACCACAGCACACAGCTGGCTCAAATTAACCGGCCAGTCAAAGGATCGAAGCTTATTTAGCGCAGCAATCGAAAAATATTTGGCGGGATATTTCCGAAAAAGAACCGATTTTGCAATTTCAATAACATCATCAATACGATCTTTCAGTGGCGGCACGTCTACCATTGTTTCGCAGATCAATTCATAGAGTCTAATATCAAACTGCTCTTGCGCCACGAGCGAACCTAATTTAGCCGTCGAGGAGGCTATTACCCTCGTTCCAGCCTCTTGTAGGTTTCCCCAGTTGGAAACCAAATCTGCCTGTTGAGGCTTTTCTAACCGTCCGATCTCCCGGAAAAATACGACGCCCTCTCGACTGATCTCAACTAATTGCTCACCCTTTGCTTCGTACTCTTGAGGGCTTGAAATAACAACCCAAGGTTTATTCGTTTTTTTTAATAAACTCGCACATTGGTCAGCGCCGGAACCAGGCGCCTCTAAAAATAAAACTGGACCAGCCGTTTTCGTCAGCGCCTCACACTTTCGTTTAAGGTGCAGCGCCGCTTCGGTTTTTCCCAGCGTAACGTAAACGGGTTCGCGGGCGCTGTCTCTAGATTGATCCCTAAGAGCCGCGGAAACCGTCGACAGAAGTTTTTGTAATGCGATAGGCTTTTCTAGGAATGAGTAAGCGCCTATCCGGGTCGCCTCTACTGCGGTATCAATTGTGCCATGCCCCGACATCATTACGATCGGCATTGTCATAAGGCCTGATGACACCCACTCCTTCAGCAAACTCACCCCATCCACATCCGGCATCCAAATATCTAACAAAACAAGTTCGGGTCGAGCTTTCATAAACAGATCTCTTGCTTTTGCCGCATTTTCAGCGACATCAACCTGGTGACCCTCTTCCCGAAGAATCTCTGAAAGCAATTCACGGATCCCTATTTCATCATCGACTACAAGAATTTTGCTCATTGTTAAACCGTTTTTCTCAAATGTTTGGGATTTACAATTGTGTGTGATAGCGGCATGGTTATTTCAATCACCGCCCCAGCTTCTTCATTGTGAATCGCTACAACCCCATCGTGTTCTTCAACAATTTTTCTCACTATAGCCAGACCAAGGCCGGTGCCCTTCGCCTTCGTTGTGTAATAAGGATCGAACGCTCGGCTAAGCACCTCATCGGAAAATCCAGGCCCATTATCGCGCACCCTTATATGAAGCGTACCTGATGTGGCGGTGGTCTCAATCAAAATCTCTGGCGCCACATGCTCGGAGACGGCTTGCTCTGCATTCTGAATTAAGTTATGAAGCACCTGCCTAAGCTTTCCTATGTCTCCCCACATAAATATCTCGTCAGAGGCAAGTTTCGCTTCAATAGGCGCCGCAGTTGCCCGATACAATTCAATAACGTCCAATACCAAACCATTCACATCAATCAACTCTGATTTGCGATCTGGGTTTCTAGCGTATTCATTAAATGCATTTACCATTCCTTTCAGAGCGGCGACCTGATCAACTATCGTTTTGACGGATCGATCCAGCATCGCGGCATCGTTTCCTTCAAGCTTAGGTCCTAGTCGGTGCGATAAGCGCTCAGCTGACAACTGTATCGGAGTAAGCGGGTTTTTTATCTCGTGGGCAAGCCTTTCCGCTACCTCTCCCCAGAGAGCCAATCGTTGCGCTTGAAGCAGATGGGTCACATCATCAAAAACCACAACAAACCCGGGAAACTCGCCGCCGCTCAGTGTAGAGACTCGAACCAAAAGTGTTTTTTTAGTTTCCTCAACCGCGATCTCTACCTTGCGCTCCCATTGAGATTTGTCACCCGATAAGCCAGCTCGAATAAGCGCTCTCATCGCCTCTAAACCGTCTGCGTTAGATGCTCCAGAAGGCAGGGCGCTCTCCAATGACTGGCCAAGAATTTCCTCAGCGCTAGGATTATATGCACGCAAGCTTAAACGCTCATCAAACGTTAATACACCCGCAGATAACGTCTCCAAAATACTCGACAAGTACGCGTTACCTTGTGTAAGTGCTGCCTCATGCTTTTCGGCCGTCTCTTTAGCCTCAGATAGTTGACCGGTCATCACGCTAAAAGACTCTGTCAAAAATCCCAGCTCGTCCCCGCGGCTTATCGGGGCCCTTTGGCTAAAGTCACCCTGTGCTACAGCTCGAGTCCCGGCTGCCAAGAAGCCCAAAGGCGCGGACAGGCGATTGCTGAACATAACCGCCATCAGCACAACACAAAGGAGTGCGAGTCCTAAAGATAAAGTTAACGCTAACGTGTATAGCCGCTGCAACCCATATCGTGATAACGATAGTTCCTGATAGTCGCGATAAGCCTCTTGGACCATAGCGGCATCGCGCGCAAGCCTCTCGGGTACTAATTGTGTAACCTGTAAAATTTGCATTTCTTGTTCTAGATGATTGATGGGGACGACCACCCTTAGGAGCAAACCGACTTCCCCATTCTCTTCAATGCCAGCATAGCTTTGTTGGAGTTGCGCTTGGCGTAGCATTGACTTTGTGGGGGCGAGCGGAATAAAACTATCCGCTCCAGAATTAGAAGAAGCTACTACAGCCCCCCTGGTTGTTAAAAGCGTCGCCTCACTAATAGCCGCTTGATCTCTAAGACTGTCAATGGAGGCCACTTGGGTAGCGGCATTTTGATATGAGAGGCTGACTGCCATAGAGTCCGCCTTTCTTTGCAGATCTCCTAATCCATTTTCTAGATTTGCCCGTCCAAGATTTAAACCCCCCTCAAGCGCGCTGTCTACCCGAACATCAAACCAAGACTCAATGGAGCCCGCTAAAAACTGAACCGAGATACCATACATAACCGCGCCTGGGACCACAGAGACCATTACAAATACGAGTATCAACCGCACCGTCAGCTTGGATCCAAACACCCCTGCTCTATAACGCCTGATGGTCACCAAGACTTGGGCGCCCACCAAAATCATCAGGACAACGATAAGCCCCACTCCAACCCCGAGAAGGATCGGCAGCTCATTAAAAACGTCACTGGTTGTCGTGATTTGTGTCGACAGCAGATATAGCAGATAAAAACCAAAACAAAGCGAAACCGTAACGATCACGCTTAGAGTCTTTTTTTTAAGATTTTTGATGTGGGTTAATTTCATCGATCCATAACCCAGCGATACCAGGGTGACGAGACTTCCCACTTATCTGATTCCAAAGCTTCTAGCTGTAGCGCACTGGGTAGAGCGCCAGCCTCTAACCTCAATCGAACCTGGGCCTCGTACTCGACCTCCGGCATCAGCTGCTCCGCATTAAACACCGCTAAATCCATAATGATTCCCGCGGCAGCGATCGCTTGTTCTAATGTGTCAAAGCTTGTATCCCGCCCTCTCAATTTATCCCGTATATGATATTGACGGGTAAGCGCATTATATGAAAGCCGATACGGTAAAGACGCTTCCACCACTGTTTGGTCCCAAATATTCCACCTTTGTCGCATGACATTAAAATCAAGAACAAACGGTAACGCGACTCCTTTATGGAGAGCGTCCTGAATAATCGGACTTAGATCTATATTGAAGGTGGCGTCCAAAGAAAAAGTGGCATCCTTTTGCTGCAATTTGACGGATTGCACAATGATCCCTTCCGCAAAAGCGCTCGTCGCACACGAATAGATAATAGCTAATCGCAGAACTACTGCGATCCAATTATTTCTTTTCAAAAAGTGCGTGAAAAAATCCATCATGACTATCGTTTGGCAAAATTAAGTGGCCATTATGCGCCTCATATTCAGGGTCAATCTTTGCGTCTGATTGCCCGTTCAAAAACCATTGCACTTGTTTTTCATTTTCCTCGGGAAAGATCGAGCATGTTGTGTACAACAATTTACCACCCTTGGCTAAAACCTTCCAGGTTGCGCTTAACAATGCGCGTTGTTGGCGAACAAAACTATCTATGTCTTTTTCTCTTCTCAGCCACTTGACGTCCGGATGTCGGCGCACGACTCCCGAGGCGCTGCAGGGGGCATCCAACAAAACTCGATCATAAGCCTCAGCATCCCACCAACTTTCTATCTTGGTCGCATCGGCCACTTGTGTCTTGGCTGTCAGATCAAGCCTGGATAAGTTCTCTTCTACTCTCAACAATCTTGTCGCATCTTTATCGAGTGCCGTTAGATGCACGTCCTCTAACTCAAGTATATGACATGCCTTTCCTCCAGGCGCCGAGCAGGCATCAAGCACCTTGTGTCCTGGTTGTAGATCTAATCGGGTTGCTGTTGTTTGAGCGCCTACATCCTGAACAGATACTAATCCATCAAAAAATCCAGGTATCTGATGTACCGAAACAGGCTCATTTAAAATTACTGCCGCGTTTGCAGTGATGTTTTCGGGTCGCCGCCAGCTCACTTTTTGCTGTTCTAATGTTTTCAAATATTGCTCTAGTGAAATACGACGCGTATTCACTCGAAGCGCTAGATTCGGGTGCTGCAGACTGGAGGCAAAAACCATTGCCGCTTGGTCAGGATATTCTCGACGCAACTTTTCTATCCACCACGCTTGGTGCTGCAAGCTTGCGGCATCATTTTTAGCGGCAGCCGCTCTAATATCCCCACATTGCCTAAGATAATTACGAAGAACGCCGTTGACTAAACCCGACAGCTTTGTAAATCCCAATTGCTTCGCTGCGGAAACGGAGGCATTCACCACCGCATGATCGGCCGCGCGGGTGAATTCAATCAGATAAATCGCAACGAGGAGCAAGTTCACAAGACCATTTGGTCTCTTCGTAACCAGTTGATCAAGTGCAAATTCTAGATAGCCTAAGTAACGCAGTGCGCCATAAACCGTATTTTTTGCCGCCGCTTGGTCACCGCGTGAATTTATTTTCCCCATTTCTTGCGGGAAAACCGTCTTGAGACTTTGGCCCAACTTAACCCTTGTGACACATGCTTGAGCGACAAGTTGAATGTCAATCATAGGTCAAGATTATTTAAATTCATGACCAACCTTCAAGCCGAATGCCCTGACATATTCGGCCGCTGATGATTTTTTTCCGCCTGGCCTTTGAATCACACGGACCTTTAGCGTTCCTTTCTTACAGGCAACAACAAATCCATCCTCCGCTAGCTCAATTACTGTCCCTGGCCCACTTTGTGAATCCCCTTGATCCAAAACTTTAGTTTCCCAAATTTTAATTCGACTCTCTCCCAAAAAAGTATGCGCTCCCGGCTCCGAATCCATAGCCCGCACCAATCGGTCTATTTCTGAACTGGAGGCAGCCCAATCGATCAAAGCATCATCGTTATTTATTTTGTGTGCATACGTAACCTGGGAGCCCGCCTGCTGAACGACCGGTATGCGACTATCCAAATCAGACAGTGTGTGAATGAGAGCCTCAGCGCCAAGATCCGCCAAGATGTCGTGTAATGACTTAGCAGTATCATTAGCCACGATCGGGATGCGGCGCTCACAAAAGACAGGCCCGGTATCTAGACCCTCCTCCATTTGCATAATACAAACGCCGGTTTCTTTATCCCCAGCCATGATCGCTCGTTGAATCGGGGCGGCCCCTCTCCACCGCGGCAACAATGATGCGTGCACATTAATGCACCCAAATGGGAAAGTGGTAAGGATTTCTTTTGGCACAATCTGTCCAAATGCCACAACAATCATTAAGTCCGCGGGCTCCTGACGAATCCTATCCAGCACTCCTGGGGATTTTAAATTTGCGGGCTGATACGTTTCGATACCTAGACCA
Source organism: Betaproteobacteria bacterium UBA3031 (assembly GCA_002367635.1). Taxonomy (GTDB): domain Bacteria; phylum Pseudomonadota; class Gammaproteobacteria; order Burkholderiales; family Eutrophovitaceae; genus Eutrophovita. The sequence continues at coordinate 45,723 of DFDI01000002.1, forward strand.
ATTGCGGTTTTTTTGACCTCGCTAGGCATCATCGACATGCCACGCCCCGCGCGTCGGTCGGGCTGCGTTATGACTAAAGGTATTTTATGTCCGCTTGCTATAAGCGCTTTGAGGCTGACGGCGGAGAATGCAGGCGTACCTGCAAAAATGATATTCATGTTAGCTCTTGGTAGTCGAGTTCTTTTTGCTGCTTTCTTAACTTTTTAATAATCCGCTCTTGCTTAAGTCGAGACAAATATTCTACAAAAACCTTTCCATCCAAGTGGTCGATTTCATGTTGAATACACACCGCCAGCATCCCATCAGCCTCTAAATCAAATTCTTTCCCCGTTTTGTCTAGGGCTCTAACTTCGACCCATTCTGACCGCTCTACTCGATCAAAAACACCGGGGACACTCAAACAACCTTCTTCAAAAATAATAGCGCCCTCTTTCGATCGAATTTCAGGGTTTATCAAGACCAAGAGTTCGTCTCTTGATTCAGAAATATCAATCACAATAACTCGCTCTTGCACATTAACTTGAGTGGCGGCGAGCCCGATGCCCGACGCAGCATACATGGTTTCAGCCATGTCTTCGACGAGATGTCGGATCTTATCTCCAACCGCAGTTACTGGCTTTGCTAGGATGTGTAGTCTTTCGTCAGGATATTGCAATATGTTTAAAATACTCATCTAGTTCGTGAATTGTTTTGATAATAAAAGGGCTGCGTCTAGCTCGATATTTTAACAAAATCGTTACAGTGATTAGATTCTATTTAATTTTGAATCCAAAATTTTATATCCGACCAAATTAACTCTGGGTTTATTTTCCCCCTAGATGTTGACTCTAAGTTTGCGATAGGACATCCTCTTGGTGACAGCTGAAGATATCGTT
>DFDI01000002.1:46755-53631 GCA_002367635.1 Betaproteobacteria bacterium UBA3031
GACAGCTGAAGATATCGTTTAGGTCCGATCAGTGGGAACTTCCTAAACGATCCAACAACTAAGGATTCATATGTTCGACATACTATTTTATCTCGTCGAGAACTTTTTCCCGCACGGCACGCTTCCAGATAACGCAACAATCTCACGAAAACTGTCTGATGCTGGTTTCGATGATGAAGACATCTCCGAAGTTCTAGGGTGGCTGCGTGGGTTTAGCTCTTCTGAGGATCCTAACGCCTATCGAGGAGACCTAGAAAAAATTGACGGATTTCGGGTCTTTTCCCCCGAGGAAATTCACGGGCTTTCAACAAAAGCACGTGGATTCTTAACGTTTTTAGTCGAATCCCACCTAATCACGGCAAGTCAGCGAGAAATAATCATTGAGCGGGTCATTGCCCTATCTGAGGCCCAAGTTGGGGTCGATGAAATCAAGCTGATCGTACTGCTCGCTTTGTGGCACCAGCAAGAATCCGTAGACGGGATGATGCTGGAAATATTGGCCTCTCAGGACGAGTCCACCCTGCAATAAATGCTATCAAGTTGGCGTAAACCGTTAACTCTTGTATGATCCTGCCAAAATCTCATCGGTAAATCATGGCTCAAAATCTCCTAATAGTCGAATCTCCGTCGAAAGCAAGCACCCTCAAAAAATATCTGGGAGCCACGTTCGACATCCTCGCGTCTTATGGTCACGTCAGAGACCTTCGGGCCAAAGAAGGAGCCGTCAACACGGATAACGGCGTCACGCTTGATTACGAGCTAGTCGCTCGAAACAAAAAACACGTCGATGCAATCACGACGGCCGTTAAACAGGCTGATACCATTTTTCTAGCGACCGATCCGGATAGAGAGGGAGAGGCGATAGCTTGGCATCTTGCGGAAATACTTCACAGCAAGAAACTACTAAAAGGCAAGACTCTTAAACGGGTAGTCTTCTATGAGATAACAGAATCTGCCGTACAAGAGGCCATCACCAAGCCCCGAGATATTGCGATGCCGTTAGTCAATGCGCAACAAGCCCGACGGGCGCTAGACCATCTAGTCGGATTTAATTTATCTCCAATTTTATGGCGAAAAATCGCGAGAAACTTGTCCGCCGGCCGGGTGCAAAGCCCCGCTCTTCGCCTAATTGTTGAGCGAGAACAAGAAATAGAACAATTCGATAATGAAGAATATTGGTCTATCCACCTCAAAACTGCCAAGGGAAAACAATCCTTTGAAGCAAAACTAGCAAGCTTTAAAGATACGAAGGTCGAACAGTTTTCGTTCAGGACGGAAAAAGAACAGCTGGCGGTAATCGAAGAAATAAGAAACAATTCAAACGGTATATTAACGGTTTCAAGAATTTCTCGTAAACCTCGGTCACGATCCCCTGCTGCCCCCTTCACAACATCAACACTACAACAAGAAGCCGTTCGGAAACTCGGACTAACGGCCAGATCCACCATGAGTGCCGCGCAGCAGCTCTACGAAGGTATCGGTATCGGCGGATCCATTGAAGGCCTAATCACCTATATGCGTACAGACTCAATGGCGCTATCGGGCGAGGCGATCAATGACATCAGAAAATACGTCGCTACAAATTTTTCGGCCGATTACCTTCCGGCGAAGCCTGTTGTCTATAAGACAAAATCAAAGAACGCTCAAGAAGCTCATGAGGCAATACGTCCTACATCAATCAGTCGCACACCAGAATCCATAAAGCCATTTCTTCGGCCCGATCAAGCCGCCCTTTATGAAATGATTTGGAAACGAACCGTCGCATCACAAATGGCGGCGGCTAAATTTGACACAACAAGCGTTGACTTAGAAGCAAAGCCAACCGGAACCCTATTCCGTGCAAATGGGCAAATATTGGTTTTTCCCGGATTTATGTCGGTTTATCTTGAGGGCGCCGACGACGCTGTGGTTGAAAACGAATCTAAGCTCCCGGAGCTTTCCGAAAAGGATCAGCTATCAATAGAAGATATTTTTGGCGAACAACACTTTACACAACCGCCGCCACGTTATTCTGAAGCCAGCATAGTCAAAACTCTGGAAGAATATGGTATTGGCCGGCCATCAACTTATGCGAACATCATCTCGACCCTTGTGGAGAGAGGTTATGCTCTTTTAGACAAAAAACGATTTATCCCCACAGATGTTGGGCGGATTGTTAATAATTTTTTAACCACTCATTTTGATACTTATTTAGATTATAGTTTTACCGCTAATCTAGAAGCCGAATTAGATGAGATATCTAACGGAAAACTTGATTGGGTCAAAGTCATAGGCAAGTTTTGGAAATCTTTCTCCGAACAGCTTGAAATGAAGTCCGGAGCAAGCAGAGGTATTCCGCTGCCCGGGGCTGAAAGTCCGATTCGCGCCTGGAAAGAATTTTCAAGACAAATTACAACGACGGACTGGGTCGAACATAAAAAACCTGAAGACTGCCCAAAATGCTCTAGCCCTGTTCTTCTTCAAAACAGCTCGAGAGGACTCTTTGTCGGTTGTAGCGGTTATCCAAAATGTGACTTCACGGAACCATTCGGCACTGGACCGATTCAAAAAGAGCCTCTTTTACTTGGCCAAGACCCAGACTCTTCAAATTCTATTTTCTTGCTGAGCGGACCTTACGGACCATACGTACAAATTGGAGAAACCCCTCCTCAGGGATCGAAGGAAAAGAAACCTAAGCGTGGCGCTTGGCCAAAAGATGCTCCCTTTCCTTTTGAGGCAAGCGAAGAGGCTTTTGCAACGGCGCTCAAGGCACTAAGCTTGCCACGAACTATTGGCCTGCATCCCGAAACCCAGAAACCTGTGGAGGCAAATATCGGGCGATTCGGGCCTTATCTAAAACACGATGGCGGCTTTAAATCGATACCCAAGACTGATAGTGTTTACGATGTTGACTTAAATAGAGCGGTCGAACTTCTCGCTCAAAAAGGAACATCTAGTGGAAGAGCGTTGGGTGACCACCCCGCCGACAAAAAACCTATCTCCGTTAGAAGTGGTCGTTATGGGCCATACGTCAAATATGGTTCTGTCAATGCGACTATTCCAAAAGACCTAGACCCGGATACCATTACGCTTGATGAAGCAGTTATATTAATCAACCAGAAACTGGAAAAAACGCCTCAAAAACCGACGAAGAAACCAGCAGCGAAGAAACCAGCAGCGAAGAAACCAGCAGCGAAGAAACCAGCAGCGAAGAAACCAGCAGCGAAGAAAATCTAAACGTCTAGATTTCTAGCGCGCAGGGCATTTGCTTCAATAAATGCCCTTCTTGGCTCAACCAAGTCGCCCATTAGCGTCGTAAAAATAGCATCTGCTGCTATAGCATCTTCAACTCTGGTTTTTAGTAAAATTCGAGCTGAAGGATCCATTGTAGTCTCCCATAGCTGATCTGGATTCATTTCCCCCAGGCCTTTATAACGTTGTACGCCTATATTTCTTTTTGCGTCCTCAAGCAACCAATCTAAAACTTCTTTAAAGCTGTTTGCTATATATTCTCGCTCTTTTCTTCGGACAATTGTTCCCTCTGTAAAAAGATCTGCAGTTAGTTTTGATGTGGAGATCAGCTGCCGATATTCTCCACTTGAAACAAAGTCTTCATCTATTAACGTCTCATATTCATTGCCATGAGTAAGGCGGACAATTTTAATGGAGTAATTCGGAATGCTACCCTCTTCTAATATTGAGTTATCAACTAACTCTACACGTTGGCCGTGAAGCGACCCGGATATTTTATTTATAGTTTCTGTGGCCTCTTCGGCGCTCCCCAGATGAATTTCTAGACCATTAAGCACCGCATTTAGCATTGTTCGATCATATCTGTAGCTCAGTCGATCTACGATCGCTTCTGCCGCGATATAAGATCGAGCGATTTCCGCAATCGCTTCTATAGAAATAGCTTCCCCGTCTTTGCCGGTAACTTCAGCATCTTTGAGCGCCACTGATAAAGTGTAATCTTTAAGTGCTGGGTCGTCTTTTAAATATTGTTCATTCTTACCTAGTTTTACTTTATATAACGGGGGTTGTGCTATATATATGTGGCCACCCTCTACCAATTCCGGCATTTGTCGATAGAAAAAAGTCAGCAGCAGCGTTCTAATGTGTGATCCATCAACATCAGCATCGGTCATGATGATGATTCGATGGTATCGAAGCTTACTGGGGTCGTAGTCGTCTTTTCCAATTCCCGTGCCCAAGGCTGTAATTAATGAAGTTATCTCTGTAGAAGATATTAATTTCTCGAATCTTGCTTTTTCTACATTTAATATTTTTCCTTTGAGCGGTAATATCGCCTGGAATTTGCGATCTCTACCCTGTTTCGCTGAGCCGCCAGCCGAATCGCCCTCGACCAAATAAATTTCTGAGAGCGCCGGATCTTTTTCCTGACAATCTGCTAACTTACCAGGTAACCCGAGGCCATCTAAAATCCCTTTTCTTCGGGTCAATTCACGTGCTTTTCGTGCTGCTTCTCGAGCCCTTGCCGAATCAACAATTTTTCCTACTACGGTTTTAGCGTCTACTGGATTTTCTAATAACCAATCTGTTAATCCCTGAGAAATTGCTTTCTCCACAACAGGTCTACATTCTGGTGACACCAGTTTGTCTTTTGTTTGTGATGAGAATTTTGGGTCTGGAATTTTAACAGAGAGCACACAGGTTATGCCCTCTCTCATGTCTTCTCCTGTTGTTTCTACTTTTGCTTTTTTTGCGAAGTCATTAGCTTCAATATATTGGTTCAGCGTCCTCGTCATTGCCGTTCTCAGGGCGGCTAAATGTGTTCCACCATCTCTTTGTGGAATATTATTAGTGAAACATAAAACTTGTTCTTGATAGGAATCATTCCATTGAATTGATGCTTCCGCAGTAATACCCTCTGCCTCGAAACTAGTATGAAAAATGTTTTTATGTAGAACGGTTTTGTTTTTATTGATGTATTCCACAAAACCACTTACTCCGCCTTCATAACTGAACAGTTCTTTTCTTCCGGTTTTTTCATCATTAAGTTTAATTTTCACGCCATTATTTAAAAACGAGAGTTCCCGTAATCGTTTGGCTAAAATTTCATAATGAAACTCAACGCTTCCAAAAACCTCAGCACTTGCTAAAAAATAGATTTTTGTTCCTGTTTTTTGACTCGTACCAACTTGTTTTAAAGGACTATCAGGCGCGCCATCCGAGAAAGACATTTCGTGCTCGAACCCATCTCGACAGATTGTGAGTGTTAACTTAGATGATAGGGCATTAACGACAGATACGCCTACGCCATGTAGACCACCTGAAATCTTATAAGAATTATTATCGAATTTTCCGCCCGCGTGAAGAACTGTCATTACAATTTCTGGTGTAGAACGACCCTCTTCATCTTCTGGGTGAACGTCTGTGGGAATCCCACGACCATTGTCTGTGACTGAAACACCTCCGTCTGCATGCATCGAGATGTTGATCTCATCGCAATGTCCTGCAAGAGCCTCATCAATGGAGTTATCTACAACCTCAAACACCATGTGATGTAATCCTGTGCCATCGCTAGTGTCACCAATATACATTCCCGGTCTTTTTCTAACCGCCTCCAGGCCTTTAAGAACTTTAATGCTACCCGCTGAATATTCTTCTTGTTCTGCCATTCTTTTGTCCTAAATCCTCATTGGCATGACTACATATTGAAATGTACTATCTTCTTTTATGGTCATGAGCATGCTGCTGTTAGAGTCCCCTAAAATACAATTGATATCTTGAACTGCGACGTTACTCAAGCAGTCCAATAAATAATTAACATTAAAACCAATATCTAGGGGCTCACCTTCATAACTTACTTCTAACTCTTCTTCAGCTTCCTCTTGCTCGCTATTCGAACAAATTATTTTTAGTAAATTTTTGGTTAATACCCAGCGCACACCTCTAAATTTCTCGTTGGACAAAATTGAAGCGCGCTGTAGTGCGCCTTGTAGCGTTTCTCTACCTAATATTAATGTATTCGTCAGCTCTGTAGGTATTACTCTTTTATAGTCTGGGAATTTGCCATCTACCAGTTTGGACACGAGCGTTACATTGCCAAACTTTATGGTTATTTGAGTATCCGTGATTCCTAGCTCTACCGTAGCGTCGCCATCACCCAAAAGTTTGACCAATTCTAGAACGGTTTTTCTTGGCAGTATGACTTCTCTCGACCCCGCATTTATTTTTAATTGCGTAGCCGCGTGTGACAATCGATGGCCATCAGTTGCTACGAGACGCATGGTATCTCCATCCAGCACTAATAAGAGGCCATTTAAATAATATCGAATATCTTGCTGTGCCATAGCAAACTGTACTTTTTGCAACATATTTTTCAGTACATTTTGTTCTAAGGTTACTACATCTATTGTCGCATTTTCTTTTGCTGCTATAAGCGGGAAGTCTTTAGAAGGTAACGTTTGTAAATTAAATTTACTTTTACCGCTCTTAAGAATTGCTCTATTTTCAGACACCTCTAAAGTTATTTTAGTTTTATCAGGTAGCGCTCGTAGAATATCTAGTGTTTTCCGTGCGGATATAGTAAGTGTCTCGCCAGAATATGTTTGTTCTAACGTGGCGCTTGTCGCGATTTGTATTTCTAAATCGGTAGCTATAACCTCTAATGTGTTGCCATTAGCTCTTAAAAAAACGTTGGATAAGATAGGTAGTGTATGGCGACGCTCTACAATGCCTGAAACCATCTGCAGTGGTTTTAACAATAAATCTTTATCAATATTTAATAGTTTCATATTAAACCTTAGTAGTAATAGTAGAGACGGCCGCAGTTGTTTATAAGTAGTTTAAGTCTATGAGCGAATACGTTTTTATAGTATTTAAAGTACGTTAATGATTAGTGTTTAGTATATGTATTTTTTGTGAAAAAATATG
>DFDI01000042.1:0-12496 GCA_002367635.1 Betaproteobacteria bacterium UBA3031
CTTCCGATCTCGAGATCGATTCACTGGAGATATCTCAATTAAAGATGGGTTCATAACTGGCGTCGGAAATAACCTGGGTACAGCGACCCGAATTGTCGATGCGGAAGGCCTCTTAGTAACCCCGGGGTTTGTTGATGTCCACACGCACTATGATGGGCAAGTCACCTGGGATCCCTATTTGACTCCTTCGACGTTTCACGGAGTCACTACCGCCGTATTTGGGAATTGTGGCGTTGGGTTCGCTCCAGTTAGAAAAAACGATGTGCCATACCTCATCAATCTAATGGAAGGAGTAGAAGACATACCGGGATCCGTATTATCAGAAGGTGTGGATTTTAACTGGGAATCCTTTCCGCAATACCTTGATGTTCTCGATTCATCTCCCAAAGCTATCGATATCGGCGCTCAAGTTCCACACGGCCCCCTGCGGTATTATGTGATGGGTGAGAGGGGAGCGGATCACCATGCAATTCCTACTGATAAAGAAATAAAATCTATGGGCTTGCTACTCGAGGAATCGTTAACCGCAGGAGCTATGGGGTTTACCACATCCAGAACAACGAAACACTTAAGTCGTGACGGAAAAAATACGCCTAGCCTGTCAGCAAAACATGCTGAACTTCGTGGATTAGCCCATGCCATGAAGCGGGCTGGGAAAGGGATTATTGAGGTTAATTCGGATTTTGGTCCAGGTGAATTTGAAATCATGCGCATGGTCAGCGAAGTGTCGGGTCGGCCCTTGTCCATCCTACTTCTACAGACGAATAATTCTCCCGACCTTTGGCGACAAACTCGAGATCAAATCCATGAAGCCCGAGCGCAAGGTCTGACAGTAAACGGTCAAGTAGGATGCCGGCCCATCGTCATCATTATGGGGCTCGAAACCACGATCAATCCATTTTCAACGCATCCAAAGTGGATCCAATTGTCATTGCTTACACGTGAAGAACGCCTGTCAAGAATCAAGCATGACCCGCAGCTGCGTCACGATTTAGTCCACCAATTACCTGACGACGAACATACAAGACGAATTAAAGAATGGTTACCAAAGACGTTCTTAATGAATAAGGGGTTTGATTACGAGCCCTCACCAGAAGATGGTATCTGCGAAATTGCACGAAAGAAAGGAGTAAGTCCTTTCGAAGTAGCCCTAGACGGAATGCTTCAAAATGAAGGCAAAGGGCTTCTGGCACACACTTTTGAGAACTATTTTGATGGGGATCTTGAAGTCATAAGAGAAATGTTGCTGGACGAAGGCACCATCATTGGTCTTGGCGATGGAGGAGCACACGTGTGTACTGTGTGCGATGAAGGTGCACCAACATACTTGCTGTCGCACTGGGGTCGTGATAGAAAAAGAGGACCAACCATTCCTTTAGAATTTTTAGTACAGAAACATACCTCCGTTAGCGCACGTGGTTATGGCTTTCTCGATCGAGGGTTGATTCAAGTTGGATACAAAGCAGATCTTAATGTTATTGACTATGAGCAACTGTCATTATTAGATGCTGAGATTGTTTATGATTTGCCGGCTGGTGGGAAACGCTTAATTCAAAGAGCGCGAGGTTACCGTCACACATTCGTGTCAGGCGTAGAAATTATTCACCTAGACGAACAAACCGGAAATCTGCCAGGGCGTCTTCTAAGATAAAACACGAGGGGATCAATATGAACCTAAAGGATGCTGTCATTATTGTTACCGGAGGAGGCACAGGAGTTGGTGCAGCCTGCGCACGAGTTTTAGCTAAACGTGGCGCCCGAGTCGTCATTAACTACAACAAAAGCCAAGCAGGCGCACTTGAAGCAGCGAAACAATGCAAACAATTAGGAGGCGATGCAATTACGACGCAAGGTAATGTTGTCCTAGATGATGATTGCAAAAAAATAGCATCTGAGGCAATGGAGCGATGGGGGAGGATTGATGGACTTGTTAATAACGCAGGCATCACAAGATTCGCCGCACCGCGAGATCTAGCGGCTCTAAGCTCCGAAGACTTCATCGATTTATACTCGACCAACGTAGTAGGTTCCTACCAAATGATTCGGGCTTGCGCCGAGCATCTAAAAACGTCACGTGGATCAGTCGTGAATATCTCCTCTATTGCTGGAGTCAAAGCAATTGGATCTTCTACCGCATACATCGCGTCTAAGGCGGCATTGAATGCGATGACAGTAGCACTTGCCCGCGCGCTGGCTCCGGAGATTCGCATCAATGCAGTCTGTCCCGGACTTGTGGATACCGAGTGGCACTCAAAGCGTTTCTCAGAAAACGAATATAAATCATTTCTAGAAAACTATGAAAATACAGTACCGTTGAGATCAGCAGCAACGCCTGAGGATATTGCCGAGTGCGTTATTTGGTTGCTCTCATCAGCTAGACTGGTCACAGGAGAAACCATTCTCGTAGATGCTGGGCTACACTTAGGAAAATCCATGTAACAACTACAACTTCGATTGTAGAAAACCCTTCAAAATTAGCGGAGACTGTATGACAGAGGACCAAACTCTAGGATTCATTGGTTTAGGCAAGATGGGGCGGCCCATGTTGCAACGATTAATAGATTCTGGTCGAAAGGTCGTTATTTACGACACCAACTGCGACGCATTAGACGCTGCAGTCGCACTTGGCGGAATCCGTGCTGAATCTGTCCTCGATGTGGGCCACCGAGCGCAGATCATTATGCTAAGCCTCCCAAGCCCGGATATTGTTAAGGCAGTAGTCATCTCAGAAAAAGGTTTGATTAATGGTGACCGAGTCAAAACGATTATCGACTTTTCAACCATTGGAACGAGAGCCGCGAAGTTCATTGATGATCTAGTCACACATAAAAAAATTGCTTACATCGACTGTCCGATTAGCGGTGGCGTAAAAGGTGCGCATGAAGGGACACTATCAGTAATGGTTGCGTGTCCAAAGGACCTATTCAAGGCACAAAAAAATCTATTAAACATTTTCGGAAAACCGTATCACGTCGGCGAGAGTGCAGGCCAAGCACAGTCCATGAAACTTGCCAACAATCTTCTGTCATGCGCGGCAGTTGCGATCACGTCGGAAGCCATGGTGATGGGAACTAAAGCGGGGCTAGATCCCGAGCAGATGCTTGAGATCATTAATGCTAGCACTGGCAAAAACACCGCGACTGAACATAAATTTCCGAAGTCAGTCCTTACCGGAACATTTGACTTCGGCTTTTCAACAGGCCTCTCATATAAAGACGTAAATCTATGTATTGATGAGGCAGAAGCCATGGGCATTCCGATGTTTTTAGGTTCAACTGTTCGACAAATGTTGGCCGCTACAAAAGCCCAGTATGGCGAGGATTCGGATTTCACTTCCCTCTGCCGTTTAGTTGAGAATTGGGCACAAGTGGAAGTGCGAAAAAAATAATCACTAGGAGAAAATAATGAATGATGACTTATACCAAAAAGGCCTAAAAATCAGAAAAGATGTTTTAGGATCGGAATACGTGGAAAAATCACTTGCAAATGCAAACGAATTCAACGAGCCCATGCAAAGGCTTGTTAGTGAATACTGCTGGGGAGCTGTTTGGGGCAGAGAAGAACTACCCAAGAAAACCAGAAGCATGCTGAATATCGCGATGTTAGCCATACTCAATCGCCCCAACGAGTTTAAGTTGCATATTCGCGGCGCGCTTAGGAACGGAGTGTCAACAGAAGAGATTCGAGAAATTTTATTGCAAGTAGCTATTTATGGTGGGGTTCCTGCAGCTATTGATTCGTTTAAAAATGCTAAAGAAATAATTGATGCTGAAACCACCCCCTAAAACTCAAGCAACTCACCATTGCTCAAAACTACCCCGATACGAATCGGTTTCGTATTTTTAATCCGCAACAAATCATCGCGATACTGAGTTAACTGCTTTTTATATTGCCGTCGAGTATCGGCATTGGGGGTCAAACTAGAATCCGATGAAATTTTATAATCAAGAATCCAAAGTTCGTTATCAAACTCAATAAGACGGTCAATCCGCTTAATGTCACCGTCATCATTCACGTAAGCAACCTCATTTCGAGCTTTAAGGTAATTACCCGGCATAAAGAAACGCTTTAATTGTGGGGCGTTTGCAATACGAAAACTAACATCCCACGCGGCGTCGAAGTCAGACACCGCCCCTCCGCAAATCTGATGGGCAGACTCCTTACTGATCAAGTCAATATCCACAGTTATTGTTTCCAGAATTTTATGTACCAGCGTCCCGAATTCAATATCGGAATTGGTATAACGTTCTCGTCTAGTTCCTACCGAGATCTGCTCAGCATCATTTTCAATAATTTTTTTAGACCCGCTATCGATGTTTCTTCTCTCTTTAAGTTTTACGGCTTCTGACAAGACGTCAAGACCCTTATTCTGGTCGCACCGTTGTATTGCATCTCTTAATAAGGAGTACCATGAGCTTGCGTTTTTTCGTGGTTGCGCTACGCCAGAAACAAAAAATGCCTGCCGCGCTCGTGTCACGGCAACATACAATAGATTAGTATCTTCCACTCTATTAAGCGCTTCGTGACGCGCGAAAAAATTAGATCGTGCATCTCCTCGCTGCTTTTTTGAGCCATAGATTGAAAAATGGTTCGGCTCTCTTTCCCCGGGTATCCAATCAACCAGGACATCCCAATTATCAGCCCCTACTCCAGCATCGGCATCAGCCAAAAAAACAACGGGTGCCTCTAGCCCCTTCGCACCATGAATAGTCATAATGCGCACAGCATTCAGGGACACCGACTGCGGACCCTCTCCGGGCCCCGCTCCCTCTTCTGCTCCCAATAAGCGAATTTGCTCAAGGAAACGTTCTAAACTGGGGTATCGTCCCGCAGAAAAATCGAGCGAGTACTCCAAAAATGTAAGCAGGTTTGATCGTATACGCTCAGCCAAGTCCGGTAACGCATGGCCCGCATATCGATTGATCAGATCGGATTCGCCGTAGATCATGTCTAGCAAATCGTGAACTGGTAACGTGTCAGCATGCTTAATCCAACCAGACAAACATCTCACCGCCGCATCGAATTCAATTAAGGATTTCGGTTGATCGTGGCTTTGATCATCAACCAACATACTCCAAATAGATTGATCACCTCGGTTAACAAAGGTTTTTAACGAGACATCATTAAACGAAAAAATCGGCGACTTAAGGACATGAATCAAATAATGGTCGACGTGCGGCGTCAGGAGAAACTGCAACAGTGAAATGACACCTCGAATCTCCAGTGATTCCAAGAGCGCTCCATTCCTTTGACTAAAAAATGGAATGCCTAACATTCTGAATGCGTCCTCATAGCTCTTTAAATGCGTCCGGCGCCTAAGAAGAATCATAATGTCTGAAAACGTAATGGCGCGACACTCACCTTCGTCATCAATAGCTTTGTCCAAGACTAGTGAGTGAATCTTTTCCCCAATCATCAGACCTTCTTGAAGGTGTCGGTCATCCATTGACTCCAGCCTAGACGACAGCAAGGGGTTTCTCCAGCGCGATACATCGCAAGCGTGATCCCGATCAGCTGCTTCAACCAATGGCAACGCTGCTAACTCTGAGGGTAGGCCCGTATGCACAGACTGCTGAATCACAAAGTTGGCGATTCTATTTTCAAAGCACACATTGACTAATTCTGTAATTCCAGGGGCGTTTCGATAACTCTGATTTTGAATAACTTTACGCCCACCCAGCTCAGAGACGATTAATTTCTCTGCCACCCCAAAAAGCCTTGGCTCGGCCCTTCTGAAACGATAAATCGATTGCTTTGGATCACCCACAAAAAATAACTTCATATTCGTGTCTGCTTGATTCGAAGCATCAATCCAAGATTTAAGAATGGTCCACTGAATTGGATTCGTATCTTGAAACTCATCAACCAACAAGTGCGTGTAGCGAGAATCCAAACGATGTAGGATAAAATCTGCTTGATCATCATCTAATAATAATGATCTGACATTCCATTCTAAATCGGCAAAATCTAGAATTTTAGAGGTGCTCTTAAAGGACTGAAATGTTTTAAGCAGGCGATCTCCGACGATTTTCACAGCAAAATCCAACTGAACAGCAAACCAATCTGTTCGAACTGTACAAAGCCGATCCACAAGCACTTTTAATTCTGCACTAATACGAACGTAACTCTCCGCATCAGCAACCCCCATCCTCCCCATCATTGCTTGTGTAAGAGGCCTATCTCTAGATAATGTTTGCAAACACGAAAACCAAATCTCAGGGTAATCCGTTGCGTCAGCCGCTTCAAACGCGGCGAGCTGCGACATCTCACTGCGTAGTTCGTTTTTTTTAAGTAATCTCTTAAATTCGACCAAATTAGTGAGTAATGCTTGATCGCACAGAAAGTCATCTAAAGGATCTTGGTCTTGATTACGACGCCAAGCTAAGATGGATTCTTGGATTTCACGACTTTCTATACTAGCCCACCAATCCAACCGACTCGACACGAATCGTTCAAGTATCTCGTGTGTATTCTGAATTTCATATGTCCCGTAAAGATAATCAAGAGCATCACTGACATCTCGACTAGAGGAAATATTTTTAAAAAATAATTCCCAAGCATCTCGGATAATCGAACCATCGCTATCTGATAACTCCCCACCGCGACCCGATTGAGCTGACCATGGAGCCAACTGTATAATTTGTAAAAACCAACCGTGAAATGTGTTCACATTCACACCGGAAGGCGTAGATAAATACTCTCGATACAGCTCTCTGGCGCGAGGAATACATGCATCTACGTCACCAGGATTAATGCCTCGTTCTATTAAAAACCCTCTAACTTGTGCATCATCAGAGATAGTCAGCGCTCTCAACCAATCAGTTAAACGCGACCTCATCTCTCGAGCCGCTTTACGAGTAAAAGTGATCGCTAATATTTCCGAAGGCTTGGTTCCCGACAAAAGCAATCTGATAATCCTAGAAGTGAGTAACCACGTCTTACCAGATCCTGCGCACGCTTCGATAATCACATCGTTACGCGGATCAAGTGCGAACTCTTTGTAGTCGTGTCCGGAAATCACTTTGGTAGCCACGAAAAATCCTTTCGACATACACCCTGCACATCACAGTAGCGACAAATAGACGGCGTACCATTAGCGGGTAACGCCTCCCCTTTCTCTAACTGACCAAAAAGGCTCTCCAAGCGATTTAAATTTTGTTCAATTGCAGATCCAATATCGTCCGTTTCTAAATCCACTTCAGCTACAGTGCTTTTATCTAAAGACAAGTACATTGCCTCAGTTTTGTTGTCGGGTTGAAGGGACACATACGATACTAATTGGGCATGCTCATCGTAAGAAGAAATGATTTTTTTTAAAATGCTCTTATTCTGAACTTTGTAATCAATGACTATCCGCTTTAGCTCTCCATTGACAACATGCTCATCAATTCGATCCACCCTCCCGTATAATTTTCCAGATAAACCACCTATAGTCATGAAATTTCGCTCAAAATCTGCTTCCATTTCAACAATGGTCCAGCCGGCTTTTTCCCTCTGCACCTGCCACTCAAGGTACTGTTTAAACAAACCTCCAAGCCGATTCATCCAACCATAAACGACACCTCGTGGCCCCACAAGCGTTGCCAACGTGTCTCGGGAAATATTGATCATCTCCTGTTGCATAACTTCTAAATCAACATTCGTGCATCTCGGATATCGGGTATGAAATTTCTCAAGCACTTTATGAATGACATTACCCAATTCGCGCTTGCTTGGATCCGCATCAAGCGCATCAGGCTCTCGAGTCCGTAACACATACCGCACAAAAAACTGATAAGGGCAATCGAGCAAACTTTGATAACCGCTAACCGATATTTGTGTCGGAATTTCCGATGGAACGATACTAATATTTGGCTCCGGAAAAGGCTCATACTTACCTTGCAATTTCCTTTGTCGCTGTTCGAACGAGTGAAGCCGAGACTCTAGCTCTTCGTCTCTGAGGTCATCCCCCCAAAGCACAATGTGGCACAACCGAAAATTTTCAAACCAAGGGCTTAAGAGATTATCTTCATTATCTTTTTGCCTCTGCCAAGTAACGAAGGCTGTTTGGCTCGAGAGTAAAAAACCAAGCAAGTCGACCTTATCCGCATGTATAAAGTCCTCGGTCGTTCTCAAATCTAATTGGGCTCGGACTCCATCGCCAAAATGAAGACTTTTAAACTGAACCAATGGAAAATTACTGTCATCAGCTCCGGCAAAGATTACTCCATCAAAACTTCTAAGTCGTGCTGCGCTGAGGTGGGTAAAGCTAATCGAGCTGTCTATCTGCGCATCTTTAAAGGTGCTAGCTTCAAGTTGCGTCTTAAACCAATCCAGCCAGGTGGTGAAACCAATTCTTCTATCAAGGTGATTAAGCTCAGCGTCTAACGTATCTAGTAATTGTAATAGCTGAACCCCAGCGTCATCCTGTTCTAGGATATCTTTAATGCCCGCAAACTCCAGACTCACCAAAACAGATTCTATCCAATCCCGATGGTTTCTCGATCTTAGACTATCGAATTGACGCTTCACTTCGTCGAGCTTATCAGCAACTTCTTGCGCTAGGTCAGTACCAGTTCCTTCCACTATCTTGTGGAAACCGGACGTAGCAGTCATTTTTTTGTTTTTCTTTAAAGCCTTTTCTAACGCCACTCGAAGTTGATCTACTCCAAACCTCTGACCGATCGTGGGTCGCTTTAAGAAACGAATTAACTTTGTGACTTCTAAGTTACAGGCAAGCAACTCCAACCAATCTACGAGTGTGGCGGCAACGGAGGTCGTCGACATTTTCCATCCAAATTCATCTCGCACTAGAATGTCGGACTGCTGCAAGAGCGCCCTAAGACGACGAGCTACCTTTCGGTCAAAAGGGATAATTGCAATGTTCTTTTTGCCCGCAACTAGCCATTGTTGAATTTTAATCTTAATAGCCTGAACCTCTTGGTCCAAGCCAATCGCAGAGAAATAAGTGATCAAGGATGACCATGGACTCTCTTCTATAAGAGTCGTTTCGGATTGTGTTGCCAGCGGTTTTTTGATTTCGTTTTGATAAACACTTCTACAAAATTCGGCTCTCAACTCATCACTTGTAGCACTCACATCTGCCTCTAACACAGTGACACAATTTCGGCTGGCGTAACTCTCTATAAAACTTTGCTCAACAGAACTTAGTTCAGGGTACTTCAGAACATATAACCGTCGCGTCTCTCGTTCTAACAGACGCGATAAGCGATAACGATAGGCGTATTGTTCGGATGCTCTCCCCTCTCGAACCCCAGAAAAAGCATTCCACGTATCAAATAACAATCGCGCTTCAAATCCAACGAGTTTTGGGGAACGAGTTTGATAGGCCTGGGTAAACCGATCGCTCAACGCCTCCAAGTCTAAATCGATGCCAGGTTGGTATAAGTCTAACTCACCGATCAGGTCAGCCATATCAGCTGCCAAATTCCAATTATTGCCCTGATCTAGCCATTGATGCTTCTCGAGTTCGTGGTAAATCAGAAGCTCACGGTATCGCTTAGTTTCCACTCCAAAAGGCTGAGGCACTTGGCGCGACCAAGCATCAAAGGTGGTAAAAAATGGAAGAAGCACTCCTCTACCGGCCAATGCCATCAAGCGATGTGAGCAAGCAGAGGCTGAGCTTAAAGAAGGCAAGACAACAACAATGTCGGAAAAATCAACGCCCTCATCAGAATCTGATTCATTCAGAATCCGTGAGGCCAGCACATCAATCAGCTGGTGAGGCCATACCTTATCGTGTCTTAAAATTCCTTCCATAGGACCTAGCTTATACTAGGTGTGGACTTACCTTTCCAGTAGATCTCGCTTATTCGACTTGTTTTGCCACTCTGCAGCATCAGCAGGCGCATCCTTGCGCTCAATAATACTAGGCCACTGCTTCGCTAATTCGGCATTCAATTCAATAAAATCTTTTTGATCCTCTGGCACATCGTCATCAGCATAAATTGCCTCTTCTGGACACTCTGCAACACAAAGTGTGCAATCGATGCATTCGTCTGGGTCGATGACCAACATATTCGGCCCCTCTCGGAAACAATCCACAGGGCATACATCCACACAATCCGTCCACTTGCATTTGATGCAAGTCTCAACCACAACATAAGTCATTGAATCGCCTTAGAATATTTTGACATTAAACTCAACCTAGCGGCAGTATTCTAACAAAAATTGGGACTAGTCTTTTAGATTAAGCGTTATTATAAAACCTAATGCTTAATCTTGAGCAGATCATGACTCCGCTGAACGATGAGAAATAAACAATCGGATTGCAAAAATATGTTTTATAATGCACTGACCGGCTAACAGAAGTATCGGCTGGCGGTGCGAAGAGCTCCAACAACCAAACTGTCGAGTTTGTGAAGTTTCCAAACTTAAATTCCCTGACAAATTCTTTTTTACAAACCTGAACTGGATGTTTTAATAATGAGTGAAAAAATTCATCATGTAACAGACGACTCGTTCGAAGACGAAGTTCTTAATTCCGAGTTGCCTGTTTTAGTTGATTATTGGGCTGAGTGGTGCGGGCCATGCAAAATGATTGCCCCCATTCTTGACGAAGTGGCTACCGAATATTCCGGAAAACTAAAAGTTGCCAAACTGAATATTGACGAAAATCAAGGAACACCGCCTAAATTCGGCATTCGGGGAATCCCAACCTTAATGTTGTTTAAAGCAGGGAACGCTGAAGCAACTAAGGTAGGCGCACTTTCCAAATCTCAGCTGACGGCCTTTATAGACAGTAACATTTAGCCCCTTCCTCCCGGCAACTTTGCGATTCCAATTTTCAATAATTGATTCTTCAAATTTTGCGCTAATTTTTATCCTCCCTTTTATTTATTCATCTTTATGCATCTATCTGAGTTAAAAGACCTCCACATTAGCGAGCTAATTGAAATGGCTATGGCTAACGACGTTGAAAATGCTAATCGTCTGCGCAAACAAGATCTCATATTCGCCCTATTGAAAAATCATGGAAAAAAAGGTGAAAGCATTTCGGGTTCCGGCACGCTAGAAGTCCTTCCAGATGGCTTTGGTTTCCTGCGCTCTCCTGACACGTCATATCTAGCTGGTCCAGACGACATCTATATCAGTCCGTCGCAGATAAGAAGATTTAACCTACATACAGGAGATTCCGTCGAGGGAGAAATCAGGACACCAAAAGAGGGAGAGCGTTACTTTGCCCTGGTTAAGGTGGACAAAGTCAACGATGAGGTGCCAGAGAACAGCAAACACAAAACACTTTTTGAAAACCTGACACCTCTCTTTCCAACCGATAGGCTTCAAATGGAAAGAGAAATCAAATCTGATGAGAATTTAACAGGTCGAATTGTAGACATCATTGCCCCAGTCGGAAAAGGCCAAAGGGGGCTACTCGTCGCCAGCCCTAAAAGTGGCAAAACCGTCATGCTTCAGCATATTGCCCATTCAATTGCATCAAACTACCCAGACGTTTATCTCATCGTGCTTCTCATTGACGAGCGACCAGAAGAGGTAACCGAAATGAAACGTTCGGTTCGTGGAGAAGTCGTATCATCAACCTTTGATGAACCGGCAACACGACACGTACAAGTAGCCGAGATGGTCATGGAAAAAGCGAAACGTCTTGTTGAAAGTCGAAAAGACGTTGTGATTCTTCTCGATTCAATCACACGCCTCGCTCGTGCGTACAACACTGTTGCGCCAGCCTCAGGGAAGGTGTTGACCGGTGGCGTGGATGCAAACGCACTCCAAAGACCGAAACGTTTCTTTGGTGCCGCAAGAAATATTGAGGAAGGCGGATCGCTCACCATTATTGCAACCGCACTTGTCGATACAGGCTCGCGAATGGATGATGTTATCTATGAGGAATTTAAAGGGACGGGTAACATGGAGATTCATCTCGATCGAAGAATGGCCGAGAAACGAATCTACCCTTCTATTAATGTGAATCGATCAGGAACCCGTAAAGAAGAACTCTTGCTCGAGCCAGAAATACTGCAAAAAGTATGGATTCTGCGAAAACTGCTCTATCCCATGGATGAATTAGAAGCAACTGAGTTCCTAACCGGAAAGGTAAAAGCAACCAAGAATAACAACGAATTCTTTGATAGCATGAAAAAAGGTTAAGTCAAAATCGCATACTTTCTTGTAAAACTACCGATTTTCCGGGATAATCAGCCCCTTTTCAAGGATACGAAAAATAAAATAAGTACCGCTTGGCGCAAATTCCGCCACACTATTTTTTAGGATTATTACAAAATGAAAGCAGATATCCATCCAAGCTACGCCCCAGTCACAGTGACCTGCAGTTGCGGAGAGGTTTTTCAGACTCGATCGACAAGCAGTAAAGACATCTCAATCGAGGTCTGCTCTGTCTGCCACCCTTTTTACACAGGGAAACAAAAGATCGTAGATACAGCAGGAAGAGTTGAGCGATTCAAGAAAAAGTATGCAAATCTCGGAGTCAAAGCCGGAAAGTAGTCGGGTTGATTTTAGGTATGATGTTAAAAGGCAG
>DFDI01000042.1:12625-27649 GCA_002367635.1 Betaproteobacteria bacterium UBA3031
CAGCCTTGGCTGCCTTTTTTAATTCGGAATATTTTTAACGTTTTTCAGTAAACTTTGGGAACACCTTAATCGCACAAAATTACGATGCTGAGACCAGGATCTTATTTTAGGCACGAACAAACGGCAGTCAGCATCACTAATAATCCGATGTTGCTCACTGCTCTGCTTTGCATCGCTTGGACAATATTCGGCCTCATTGGTCATGACCCTTGGAAATCAGAAGAAGCAGTACTCGTTAGTCATTTAGTCCAATTCACAAACAGTGATTTCTGTCTTGACCTATTAGCTATAAACGGACTGCCGCTGGCTGGGCCACTGTTCTATGCGACCGCACTTAGTTTTATGGAAGCTTGGGGCTCTCTTCTCGCACCTCATGACGCTGCTAGACTCGCCCTATCTATCTGGCTTTTGTCTGCGATCCTGTTTACCGGCCTCACAGCCAGTGAGTTATGGGGACGAACTCAATCCTGGTTAGCGCCTCTACTCCTTATAGGGTCTGTAGGACTCTTAGTTAAATCGCATCAACTATCAGCCACTCCAGTACTTATCTCTGGGTTAGCAATCTTCTTTTATGGTCTTGCCATCGCACCACGGAGATCGATGATTGGTGGAATATGGTTAGGAATCGGAATCTCAATTATTCTCTTAGGGACCGCCACTCAGAATGTGGCTATCCCACTTCTTACCATTGTTTTGATGTCACTCGTGAATTTCAGATACCGTGGATTGAGGTTTATATTCTCTCTAGCAATTGCAGGCTTAATCCTCATCGCGTCTGCGGGAATATGGCTTACCATCCTTCATCAAAGCGATGCCACGTTCCCAGCACGCTGGATTGCTAATGCTTGGTCAGGGTCAACTGATTCATTTAGGGTTCCTACCATTAATGACATTATTTACCCGGCTTCGGTATTCCCATGGTTCACCTGGCCCACTTGGATCTTCTTGATTTGGTCACTATGGGTTGAAGGGAGAGAAGGGCTCAAACGCAAAGAACTACAATTACCCATCGTACTATGGATAACAATCACCTTAGTTTTAGCGTTCACCAACATCAATAAAGAATCTGGACTAGCCCCAATCTTATTACCGTTTGCTTTAATTGGATCCATTGCTGCGGGACGAATACCTAGAAGTTTTGGCAATGCACTTTACTGGTTTTCGATTATGGTCGCAGCATTCTTCACTATAGCGGTCTGGATTTATTTTTCAGCATCCTATTACGGATTTCCACAAGAGTTATCTGAACACCTGCTGAGATTGCAACCCGGGTATAAGTCTGGAAATAGAAATGTTGCCGTATTAGTCGCGGCGCTGATTACTGCGACATGGTTTTTGCTACTTTGCAACATCAAGAGACGACCAGAAAGTGCTATTTTGATCTGGGCGATCAATTTGACAGTCGGGTGGATGCTGACTGTATTACTGCTTTTTCATTGGATAGACGAACGGAAGACGTATGCGCCAATGGTTCACTCAATGATGCAACACATCGAGCCTAATTACAGCTGTATCATTGCCCAAGTAGGGCCTGCGCAAAGAAGTCTAATCCATTATTTTGGGGGAATTGTAACCACCGATATTTATTTAGAAAACAATGGTCAAAGCTGTACCTACCTAATCTACCAAGATATTTGGGACGCTGACAATGACATTGAATTACCTTGGCATATGATTTGGGAAGGTGGCCGCGCAGGGGATAAAGTGGAGCGCTATACACTATACAAGAGAGAAATAGGTTTAAATTAGTGGAGAATACACTGCAACGATTTTTGTTTGAGCACTCGAACATACGTGGGGAGATTGTAAGCCTCGACAGTTCTTGGAAAAGTGTTTTAGCCCGCAGAAACTATCCACCTTCAGTCAGAAAATTGTTGGGGGAAATTACTGCGGCTACAGCCTTGCTATCTGCAACAATAAAACTTGACGGGACCTTATCGATCCAATTTAAAGGCCAATCCGCGTTACTGTTATTGCTCGCTGAAACTTCGGGGAAATCTAGCTTTAGATCTACCGCAAAGTGGCGAGACAACAAAGAACTTGCAGAACCAAATGTAAATCTTCTAGCCCAAGGGACTCTCGCGGTAACCATTACGCCAAAAAAATCAGGGCAGGCCTACCAAGGCCTCGTGAATGTAGACAGCGACTCTATTCAGAAATCTCTAGAAGAATACATGCAACAGTCCGAGCAATTGACTACGCGGCTATGGCTTGCCTCAAATGACCAAAAGGCTACGGGCATCTTGCTGCAAAAGTTACCCATGGAACATCGTGACGTATCTGACGATTGGCATCGGATCACGACTCTCGCGTCTACAGTTACAAACGAAGAATTACTAACCCTAGACTTCGAAACAATACTCAAGCGACTATTTCACGAAGAAACCATTCGGGTATTTGAAGAAAATCCCGTAATTTTTTCGTGCTCATGTTCGGAAAACAGAACTGAGGGAATGCTTCAATCCCTCGGAGAGTCAGAAGTGCGAGCTATTTTAAGTGAGGAAGGCAACGTCAACATTACCTGTGAATTCTGCGGAAAGAATTATATTTATTCGTCATCCGGAATAGATCGAATATTTTCCAATGAATCCCGAGAGTCCACGCGAAAGACTCATGGCTTTATCAATTGATAGACGCAGCGCCTCTTTACCTAACCATTTGATGTCACATCATGGCTGCTGAAAAACAAGTTCGATTAGATAAATGGCTATGGGCTGCACGATTCTACAAAACAAGAGCCCTCGCCGCTAATGCAATTACCAACGGACGGGTTAAGGTCAATGACGCAAGAACCAAACCGTCAAAACAACTCAGCGTAGATGACAAAATAAATATCCAATTGAGTCCAATGTCATGGGATATCCAAGTCAAAGAACTCTCCAGCCAGCGGGTGTCAGCTGACTTGGCTAAAAATTTCTATACGGAGTCCCCTGAAAGTGAGCATCAAAGAAACACGCTAACTGAATCACTCAAATTGGCAAAACAACTGCAAACTCCTAATTATGGAAGCAGACCAAACAAGAGGGGTCGGCTACAAATTATCCGCTTCAAACAAAATGAAAGTTAAACAACCTTGTGTAGCGCAATAAATAAGGAAAAAACAAAGTATTCATACTTACGGCAAGATTGTTGCAATACAATATTTAAATCGGATTAAAAATATAGGTTCCAAGACTATAAAAATAAAAATCGGTGACCTTAAGAATTACGCCAATATTGTCGAGAAGTAAATAACTCATGAGGGAAAGAAAATGATTGATGAGCGCGAAGTCGTAGTTGTATCTGGAGTTAGGACAGCAATCGGGGATTACGGTGGCTCTCTTAAAGACTTTGCGCCTACCGATCTGGCGGCAAAATGTATTAAAGAGGCGCTTTCGAGAGCCAAGGTTGAGCCCCAAGATGTCGGCCATGTCGTCTTTGGGAATGTGATTCATACTGAACCTAAGGATATGTACTTTGCGCGAGTAGCGAGTATGAATGGCGGTCTTCCAAAAGAAGTTCCAGCTCTGACCCTGAATAGACTGTGTGGCAGCGGATTACAAGCCATCGTGACTGCGGCACAAATGATTAAACTAGGCGATACGAACATTGCAGTGGCTGGTGGAGGTGAATCTATGAGCCGATCCAATTACTGGCTACCTACCGCTCGATGGGGATCCAAAATGGGTGACCAAACAATCATTGATTCTATGGTTGGTGCGCTCTCAGACCCTTTTGAGGGTATGCATATGGGAGTGACTGCTGAAAATGTTGCCTCTGAGTATAAATTAAGCCGAGATACGCAAGATGCCTTCGCGCTGGAGTCACATCAAAGAGCTGTTAGAGCGATTAAAAATGGGTGGTTTAAAGAGCAAATTCTACCTATCGAAGTAAAACATGGCAGGTCGACTCGAATCTTTGATACAGACGAGCACGTTCGTGAGGATGTTTCGTTGGATAGTCTCGCTAAGTTACGCACGGTGTTTAAAAATGAGGGGACAGTAACAGCAGGAAATGCCTCAGGCATCAATGATGGGGCAGCCGCTCTTGTACTCATGGAAAAAAAGGAAGCCGAGTTACGAGGGATCAAACCCCTGGCTCAACTGGTCAGTTACGGGCACTCTGGCGTAGATCCCAGAGTCATGGGGTTAGGCCCTATACCAGCCGTTAAAAGCGCTCTAGCAAAAGCAAACCTCGATATAAGCGATATTGATATTGTCGAATCAAATGAAGCCTTTGCCGCTCAAGCGTGTGCGGTTTCTAACAGCTTAAACTTTGATCCAAGCAAGACGAACCCCAACGGCGGCGCCATTGCTCTGGGACACCCTGTAGGCGCTACGGGCTCAATCATTACAATTAAGGCCCTCTACGAACTGAAGCGAATTCAAGGACAATACGCACTCGTCACTATGTGTATCGGAGGTGGTCAAGGTATAGCTGCGATATTCAAAAGCATATAACCCGATTTTGGACTGATCACACTAGCAAACCACCCTTTCAGGCCGTTATATATGTAAGTACACACTTGCAATTTTAGCTCTACAAGTATTGCTCTCTGCAGCTAATTCTTCCTTGGAATTAAAAAATGTAAGTTATTGATTAAAATAGTTAAAAATTACAATACTATCTGTCAAATATTTTGACAACTCGTCTGACCTTTCTAAAATAGACCGTAATTTAATCCATTGCACAAATATTGTCTTAGCCATCGGAGGCAGTAGAACATGGCTACATTTGATCAATTCTCGATGACTCAAGACGAAGCGATCCCTGAATTGAATGCTATTGGCACCACAATCAGCAGCAGAGCTCCAGACAAAACCGCAACCCACATTAGAAGCAATAACCGAATATTATAAAGCAGCTATGCATATCACTAGCGAAAGCGACTGCAGAGCTCTCTAGATTATTAGAACAAACCATAAAAGGCACGAATGCCAGCATTGCAAAAAACATAGATGTAATTGATGAAAATACTTATCCGGGCGCTTCGCTAATGACCTCCGCGGTAAAAACAGCTATGTCATTTACAAATTATGTATTTGTCACAGCAAAAAAATCCAAACAACAAACTCAGCAAGCTGTAAATACAACTGTAGCAACAGTAGCTTAAGGCCACCGCATCGACAAAGACAAAAAAGACGAGGCGAATCCTCCACACATCAACTACAAAAAATACCTCTATTAACGTTGATAGAGGTATTTTTTGTAGTTTGACGGGTAACCCAGCCAACCTTACTATGGTGTATCAAAACAAATTTTTAACACGTGCACTGTAGAGATTAATACCCTCATTTAATGTGCCCGCAACAAATATCGCCATATGCCTAGACTATTTAACTCATCCACATGGAAGAATCTCGAGGAATGCGGAACAGACCCCAACCTTGGGACGATTGCAGAACTCTTCAATGAAGATCCTAGTCGGCCCGAAAAATTCTCACTCGAGCTCGGCGGACTCTATCTCGACTACTCTAGAAATCAAATAAACGAAAAAATACGGGATTTACTCTTAACTGTTTGCGATCACACGCACCTAAGGGATCAAATCACGGCGATGTTTTCGGGGAAAAGAATAAACACTTCCGAAAATAGAGCCGTGCTGCATACCGCACTGAGGTCGAGCAGTATAAAAAGCTCTGAGGGGCCACCAGACGAAATAAGAGCATCCACCCGTAAAAACCTGGAACAGATGCGCATACTGTCCAACAAATTTAGAGATGGGGCACTCATTGGCGCTACGGGGCAAAAGATCGATGCCGTCATAAATATCGGCATTGGCGGCTCTGACCTAGGACCCAAATTAGTGTACTCAGCTCTGAGGAGCGATGGTGATCCACGCGTCCTATTCGTATCCAATATCGACGAATCAGACTTAACTGAAAAACTTAACAACGTTAACCCAGCTAAGACGCTATTCATAATAGCGTCTAAAACCTTCACCACTGCAGAAACAATTACAAATGCTAAAAAAGCGCTATCTTGGCTAACACGAACATTAAACGTTAACGACAAAATCGCGATTGAACATCACTTTGTCACCACCACGGCAAACCCCTCTGCTGCAGAAAAATTTGGCATCAAACCAGAAAATATTTTTGAATTCTGGGACTGGGTAGGTGGTAGATATTCGCTTTGGTCTGCGGTCGGACTCCCGATTTCTATCGGACTAGGATTTGAAGAATTTGAAGCGCTCCTAAAAGGTGCCGAAGAGATGGATCTTCACTTTAATAGCGCTCCCGCCGCACTTAACTTGCCGATCATGCTCGCACTTGTAGGTATTTGGCATATAAACTTTAGAAATCACTCCGCTCAAGCGATACTTCCTTACACAGAGCGTCTTTCATTGTTCCCAGAATACCTGCAACAACTCGAAATGGAGAGCAACGGCAAGATGGTCGACAAATCCGAGTCAGCCATACACTACACCACCGCTCCAATCATTTGGGGCTCCAGAGGAACAAACTTCCAACACAGTTTCGCACAACACCTACACCAAAGTCCGATAGTAACCCCCTGCGACTTTATTGGTGTCGTAAAGAACAGTAAAAACCACCAAAGTGTCAAACCTTTACTCGCCAACTGCCTTGCGCAGATCGAGGCCCTAGCATTTGGAAATCGAAACCGAGAGGCATTGAGTAAAAAAACAAAACCATCACGAATTATTGAGGGGAATCGTCCTTCTAATGTGATTATTTTAGACGAATTAAATGCAAAAACATTAGGTAGCCTGATCGCATTATACGAACACAAAGTATTTGTTCAGGGGATCATTTGGAACATCAACTCTTTCGACCAATGGGGTGTTGAGCTTGGGAAATCGCTCGCAACGACAATTGAGAAAAAGTTAAATTCGAATGATAAAGCTCACGGAAAATTTAATTCCAGCGCCAATTTAATTGAACGCATCAACACGCTGAAACAAAGGTCTAACTAACGATAAAGTGCTCTCGATAATACTTAAGCTCATCAATTGACTCTTCCACGTCGGCTAGCGCCTCATGCTTCCCGTGCTTCACTAACCCCTTGATTGTCTCCGGCTTCCAACGTTTAGCCAGTTCTTTCAAAGTAGACACGTCAAGATTTCGGTAATGGAAATAAGATTCCAATTCCGGCATCCATTTGGCCATGAAGCGCCTATCCTGACATATTGAATTCCCACACATGGGGGACGTATTCGGAGGTACGAATCGTTTCAGATACTCGAGCGCTGATTGCTCTACTTCGCTTTCGTGGCTCGTGGACATCTTGATACGCTCAATGAGACCACTCTTGCCATGAGTTTTTTTATTCCAAGCATCCATTCCATCAAGAATGACCTCAGATTGATGAATGACCCAAACGCCACCCTCACCCAAAACATTCAACTCGGAGTCAGTAATAACGATCGCCAGCTCAATAATACGGTCGTGCTCCGGGAGGAGTCCCGTCATCTCCATATCAAGCCAAATTAAATTTTCAGTACTTTGAGGCATAATTCATGATTATAACTATCATTGAGCATCAAGTTCTTCGTTAAAATTCGTAACATCTAACACTAGTCAAAAAATTATGATTAATAATGCATTTTCATACATCTTCCTACTGTTCGTATTATCGTCAGTAAGCATAAAAATTTGGCTCTCTATGCGCCAGATCAAGACTGTAAAAGCAAACCAAGATCGCGTGCCAAAAGCCTTCTCCGAAGACATTTCTCTGGAATCTCATCAAAAGGCTGCAAACTATACAGAAGCAAAAATGAAACTGTCCAACGTTTCTGCCCTTGTGGATGCGGCTTTGCTTCTTGCTCTGACATTCGGAGGCATACTTAATTGGTTTCATGACTTGTCATCGACGACCACATCAGGAACCATTCTGTCAGGATTGATTTTCTTTGGGCTCATAGGTCTATTTATATCTTTAGCCCAATTACCCATAGACCTATACAAGACATTTGTCCTGGAAGAAAAATTCGGGTTCAATAAAATGTCTCTTTCATTGTTTTTTAAAGATCTTATGATTGGGCTCGCTGTGTCAGCGATTATTGGATCAATATTCATCGTCGGGTTGCTATGGGTAATGGAGACCGCAGGTATTAACTGGTGGTGGTATGCCTGGCTGCTTGCAATGACGTTCTGGTTTTTTATCCAGTACATCTCCCCAACGGTCTTAGCACCAATGTTCAACAAATTTTCACCGCTTAATAACGAAAAGCTTAAAGAGCGGATTGAGGGCTTACTAAAGAAATGTGGCTTTCAATCTAGCGGGTTATTTGTAATGGACGGAAGCCGCAGGAGCAGTCACGGAAATGCGTACTTCACTGGATTTGGTAAATCTAAAAGAATCGTATTTTTTGATACGCTCATTAACAAACATAGCGCAGACGAAATTGAGGCTGTTTTAGCACATGAATTGGGACACTTTAAGCTGAAGCATGTATTTAAATTAACGTGCTTTTTAGTTTTGGTTAGTCTCGTGTTCTTTGCGTTACTTGGCACGCTTCAACAGTCAGCATTTATACATGAGGCTCTTAACCTACACGCGTTTGGCTCTCCTTCTTTACTGCTGGCCGCTTTTTATTTTGGTCTGCCACCATTCTTGTTTCTATTTCGACCATTATTTGCAGCCTACCTAAGGAAAAATGAATTTGAAGCGGATGCGTATGCGGCGCAGCAGGCCCCTGCGCAAGAGCTAATTAAGGCCCTCATAAAACTCTATAAAGATAACTCATCAACCCTAACACCTGATAAATTATACTCAGCGTTTTATGACTCACACCCTCCAGCCTCAGCACGAATTTCGAGACTTGAAGCCTCTATTAACTAACCAAGCAACTACTTAAAAATTGACAAATAAAATTACCGAGAATCTTATTAGGCAAAAATGCAAGCCTTGCGAAGGTGGCGTAGATCCCATTCCTGAAACGCAAGTTCATCTGATGCTTAACGGTCTGGAAGGATGGGGTTACGTTGAAAATCGCATTAGTAAAGAATATAAATTTAAGGATCATTATCAGACACTCGCATTCGTTAATGCAGTAGCGTGGATTTCTCATAGGGAAGACCATCACCCGGACCTGTCAGTCGGATACAACACTTGCAATGTCGGCTACACAACACATGCTATCAATGGACTCAGCGAAAATGATTTTATTTGTGCGGCTAAAGTCGATTACCTCTTTGACTTATAAACCACTCACATTATTTCCACCACATCACTAACGGGATGAGTTCATCCGTTTGAATACCGATTCGCCAACACTAAAAGGCACCATCATATCGGCTCACGGTAGGCACTACTTCGTTGAGCTAACTGATGGATTAGTCATCATGGCTTATCCTCGAGGAAAATCAACCAAATATGCTTGTGGCGATGAATGCGTCCTGAACGTAATAGGCTCGGAGGGAAGAATTACCGCCATTGATGAGCGTTCTTCTATTTTTTGGCGATCCGACACCTTTAAACAAAAGTTAATCGCAGCAAATGTCACCATGATCATCATGGTGGTAGCGACTGACTTACCCATCAATTACTCTCTGATTACACGTTGTTTAGTCGCCGCGGAAGAACAACACATTAAAGTAAGGATTCTGGTTAATAAAGCAGACTTAGGTGAAAACACCTCGTCAAACAACTTCATCGAGCAATACACGAGTCTGGGGTATAACCCTATCGCAGTCTCCGCAATCACAGACACACAATCGATCAGAGAAATAATTAAGGATCAAAGAATCGTACTTGTCGGTCAATCAGGGGTGGGGAAATCAACAATTGTCAATAATATCATCAGTGCAGCACATGCTAAAACTGCATCCATATCTAGCAAACTAAGAACTGGCAGACACACAACGACTCATGCCCAACTTTACCGATTAGACGAATCGACATCATTGATCGACTGTCCTGGATTGCAGTCATTCGGACTTAAACATATCAATCCCCAACACCTAGCCAATTATTTCATCGAATTCCGTGATCACCTCAATCAGTGCCAATTTGCCAACTGTACACATACGGTAGAACCGAATTGCCACATTATTGCTGCCGTTAAAGAACAGCTTATCCGCCCTACCAGATGGGAGGAATACAAAACAATACTTGCAGAAATAGTCGGTTAGCCGCAACAGGAACAGACCACAATCGACTCAAATTAAAATGTCTACTATAAACAAGACAAATAGCCACAACAAAAAACTACGCAAAAATAACGCCACTGACCGCGTAGCCGCTTGATCCAGACTCAAGTGCTCTGAAATACCAAACTTCGGTGTAAATATTTCCTTACCGTTCGCTGTAGAAGCTCCTCCAAACTGCATATTAAGCGCTCCCCCACTCGCGGATAATAGAGTACGCCAAAGTCCCAAACCAGATTGGCCGCCCTGGTCTCGCCAACATCGCATGGCTGTTTCAAAATCACCGACCAGTGCGTATGTAAGTCCAAGGCACCGATGTGGTAACCACGTCAACATGAAGTGCGTGACAACTAAACACTGAGATCGGCTAACCGTTTCTAGGGAGTAAGTCCTCATTAGGGCGTTATACGCGCTGAGACTAATAAAAAAAAGTATCGCACCAGATAAACCTGGCATTAAGCAATACCAAAACATAAGGCCAAATATTCGGGATGCCGTTATAGAAAACAGTTGCGCGATGCGCTGATTCGAGGGGTAATAATGTGGGAGGGAAGGCTCTATTTTTATACGGTCACCAGAACAAGTAACTCTCCGAACATCGGAGAAATTAAACATAATTGCAAGAATCAACACATCCAAAAAAAACAACAAAGGTGGATTTTTTTGGAATATGAGTTGCGTGATTACCAAAATAATTAATAGAAATACGACCCACAAAGTGCTCAAAAAAATCATGAACAACCATGGTTTCGCTGAAACAAAATCAGAATCAAGAAATTGATCGAACAATCTATCGTTAGATAATCTCACTTGATTCAACTGATCAGAAAAAATCCAACCACAAATCGCCGCACCAATGATTACAAAAACTTCCACGCAATTATTTCCTCTAAGAAAATTTTTTACCGAACATACGATATAAATAATATATTAATCAGTATACCTTTGTAGATAATCTTT
This sequence comes from Betaproteobacteria bacterium UBA3031, assembly GCA_002367635.1. Lineage (GTDB taxonomy): Bacteria > Pseudomonadota > Gammaproteobacteria > Burkholderiales > Eutrophovitaceae > Eutrophovita. The sequence goes on from DFDI01000042.1 coordinate 23,677, forward strand.
CAAAACGTCTATAAAAACTTAACTAGAATGAACGTTATTAAGCAACGTCCAATTAATTAACCTACTAACCGATAAATTCGAATCTTATGCTAACATCAAATTTTAAGCACCTGGATATCACAATAGACGAAAAAGTCGCAATAGTGACTATTAACCGACCAGAAAAACGGAATGCTCTATCTCCCGAGGTACTGCAAGAGCTTACTGCAGCATTTGCGGCATTACCCCAAGATGCTGGAATACACGCAATAGTCTTCACCGGCGGAGAACAGTACTTCTCAGCCGGCTTTGATTTGAATGAAATTAGAAAACTCGAGAAACTGAATAATGAGTCCTATACAGCTATGTTTCACCAAACTTATCGCTCTATTTTGTTTTGTCCACTGCCTGTCATCTGTGCAGTTGGCGGTCCAGCTATAGCTGGCGGATTCGATCTGACCATGATGTGCGACTTCCGTTACGCTTCGACAAAAGCAAAATTCGGGCAACGTGAAATAGCGCTATCGCTAACACCAATACTGGACCCCCTCTGGCGCATCATTGGTCTTGGTAGAGCGAAGGAGTTAACACTTACTGGGCGCATTTATGATGCAGCAGAGGCAAAAAAAATTGGTTTTGTCAATGAAGTGTATCCAACTGGTGAGCTTCTGGACCACGTTCTTGAAATAGCACGCAATATGGCTAAATTTGACAGACAATGCCTTATTGAAACCAAACAACTTTCAAATCAATTGCTCAATCAAGATCTCGAAAGCAGCATGCGCATTCAAGAGTGGTTATTTAGAACTTACATCGGATCCCATGAAAATCACGAACGGATAGATGCACTCCTAGAAACTCTTAAAAAAAATAAAACTTAACCAAATTCATTAATAACACCCGCTTTATGTCCAGAAATAGTCAACACAGATTTAGATCTCGGATCGCAACAATAATGATATTAATTATTGCCTCCCTTGCAGGAGGATTGGTCTACCTGAATGCCGCGAGTGACCTCAACAAAATAGCGCCACGAACGATCACTCCTAGAGGGCCACTAACTAATGAAGAAAATTCAACCATAGCTATTTTTGAACATGCTAAAAAATCAGTAGTTTTTATCAGCACCAAGCAACGCGTTAGAGATCATTGGACACGCAATATATTTTCGGTTCCAAGTGGAACAGGCTCAGGATTAATATGGGATTCACAAGGACATGTCATCACTAATTTTCATGTCATTAAGGGTAGCAGCGAAGCTACAATCAGGCTTGAGGATGGTAGAGACTATAAAGCTACTTTAGTAGGCGTTAGTCCCTCACACGACCTTGCGGTTCTAAAAATTACAGTATCAACCGAATCACCCCCACCGATCCCTATTGGAGAGAGTGATGACCTCAAAGTAGGACAAAAAGTATACGCGATAGGTAATCCCTTTGGATTAGATTGGACGCTAACAACCGGAATAATATCTGCGCTGAATCGCAGTCTCGGTTCGGAAGGCGGACAAAATATTGAACATCTAATTCAAACGGATGCAGCAATCAACCCTGGAAACTCAGGAGGCCCATTGCTTGATTCTTATGGACGATTGATTGGTATCAACACTGCCATATACAGTCCATCAGGAGCTTCTGCTGGTATCGGATTTGCCGTTCCAGTCGACACAATTAATCGAGTTGTTCCACAATTAATACAGCACAAAAAATACACACCACCAAGCATTGGCATACACCTTGACCCATGGATTAATAAGCGCATTACAGAAACAATGGGGATTAAAGGCGTTGCGATTCTAAGAGTCACTCCGGGATCTTCCGCCGCAAACTCAGGGCTTGAAGCTGCCCGACTAAGGTCTGATAGCGTTATTGTCCCTGGAGATATCATCACCAAAATCGAAGGCATACCGGTTGAATCTATCAGCAAGTATTATGGGTTAATGGATGATTTTAAAATTGGTGAGGACATTACAATTTCAATTCACCGTCATGGCGAGAATTTAGATGTTATCGTTAGGCTCCAGGGTAGATAAGGTCCCTATAACAACTGGTTATGCTACACCTTCAGTTGCTACGCTCACAGGTATGGCTTTAATTACGTCTGTCAGTACGCTAGGCTTAAGGCTCACTAAGAAACCCCTTGCTCCGCCATTAATATAAATTCTGGGCAAATCGAGAATTGATTTCTCCATGTAAATCGGCATGACCTTCCGGGTGCCAAATGGGGATGTCCCACCAACCACATACCCCGAATGCTTAGTCGCAACCTTAGGGTCACATGGCGTAATACCCTTCGCCCCAATAATGCGCGCCAGATTTTTGGTGGAGACCTGTTTATCACCATGCATTAGAGCGACCAGTGGCTTAGCATCTTCGGTTTGCATGATAAGGGTCTTAACAACGACATGCTCCGAAACACCCAATTCTCGAGCAGAAACAGTCGTTCCTCCACGCTCCTGATAAGCGTATAGGTGTTCGGTATAGGCGATCTTATGCGCCCTCAAGAATCGCACTGCTGCTGTGACTGGTGATTTCACGTTAGCTAAACCTCCAACAGAGTAGCCGCAAAAATATATAGCATTCCAGCGGTAGCTCCCCAGATCTCGTGATCAAGGTGCGGTAGCCGATAAAAATATCGTTTCTCAGATTCGTCAGAGTGTGATGAAAGTTTGTAATTGCTAAGATCTAATACAACATCCATAGGCACTTCAAATATTGAGTCCACCTCGAAGGGATCTAAAACACAATCAAACGGAGACTCAATCCAGGCGACAACTGGAGTGACTCTAAAACCAGTTCGAATATCATATTCAGGCAATCTCCCTAATAAATTAGACTCATCGAGATTTAATCCAATTTCTTCTTGAGTTTCCCTCAAGGCAGTTATCTTCCTGTTCTCATCCCCATCCGAAACTCTTCCGCCAGGGAAGCTGACCTGACCTGCATGATGTTTTAGATGGCTAGTTCTTTTTGTCAACAAAATAGACAGTTGAGCAGCTCGATGAATAATAGGAATCAACACGGCAGCCGGAATAGGACTCGCCCCAACGGGATGCCTAAACATTGGATGCCTTATGTTTTTATCTGTCGACTTAAACGACGCCAATCTTTCCGATATGGTTTGACGAGTGAGCAATAGAGGCATTTTCTTAGTGAATTTAATTAAACTTTAACCAAGTTAGTATTACATAATCCCATGTCGATAAAAACACAAATACGTCATACGAAAACTCTAAAATAAACACTTTATGAGTCGTTCATCTTTCTTAAAAGTCTTACTTTTCACTGCCTTTATAGGCGCCAGTTTCCAACTGGCCTAGTGTGGCTGGATGCTCAACAGAAATTCGTATTTTAGGCGATGATCTGGTTGGAGTTCTCATGCCTTCACAACAAAACCAACTATTATCAGATAGAATCATGTGCGCCAAACGACATTGCTTTCGAGGCGAAGAGGACAAAGCAATTCGCCTCATTAATGCGGCAAGGAAACCCGTTGGACTTCAGTCTACAACCGGAGAGTTCGATTGTAAAAATATACCCATTGAAGAATTGATTCAAGAACCTACGAATTAATCCTCAAATTACCGGTTTGTTGTGGCGTCAACTGAACACAGTGCAGACATATTCACTAACCGCCTTACAGTGGCAGTTGGAGTTAGGACATGCACCACCTTACTTGGGCCAAGCAGTATGGGGCCAATGGTAATGCCTTCCCCCGCAGTTACTTTCATCAAATTAAAGGAGATATTCGCCGCATCCAGATTAGGCATAATCAATAAATTAGCCTCACCGGAAATCTGAGAATTAGGGAATATTTTCTGACGAATCTGCTCATCTAATGCGGCGTCCCCATGCATCTCTCCCTCGACCTTCAATGTAGGGTCCCGCTCAATAATCATTTCTCGTGCGAGAGACATTTTCTGGGCAGAAATATCCTTAGAAGTACCGAAATTTGAGTGTGATAAAAGCGCAATATTCGGAACAAGACCAAAACG
>DFDI01000115.1 GCA_002367635.1 Betaproteobacteria bacterium UBA3031
CGACTTGTTTATATGAGCACGACTGGCGTCTACGGCGATTGTATGGGTCAGCACGTGAGCGAAACGCGCAAGGCCAACCCCCAAACAGATCGGGCCCGAAGGCGGCTCGATGCGGAAGCGCAAGTGCGAGCCTGGTCGCAAAGTACGGGGTGTGCGTCAATTATTCTAAGAGTGCCTGGGATCTATGCCTCCGATCGGCTTCCGCTGAATAGGCTTATGAAGAGTTTGCCGACCTTGAGGGCTGACGAGGATAGCTTCTCTAATCACATTAATGCTGACGATTTGGCGCAGATAGTTTTTCTGGCACTTTTTCGGGGTAAGGGTGGTCGAATATATAACTGTATTGATGATTCGAGGATAAAAATTGGCGATTATTTCGATTTGGTTGCGGACAGGGCTAGTCTCCCAAGGCCGAGACGTCTCACTAAGTCTGAAGCGAAGGATGTTTTGCCCGAAATGTTGTGGTCATTTGTCAATGAGTCTCGATTGGTTTTGAATGATCGGATGAAAAAGGAGCTTAAAGTCCGCTTACAGTACCCTACGGTGCTGGACGGCGTGCCGGCATCAATCAATGTGTCAGATGACTAGAATGCTCATCGTGAATCAATGTATCGTCGCATTGTTGGTTTTTTGCTGTTTTCCCCAGTTTGTTGTGTCTGGTGAGGTTGATGCACCTGGTGCGAGCAACTTTTATACGTTATCTGCAACGTTATCTAAGGGTAATAAGTTGGCGCTCGCTTACGATATCCACCCTTGTTGCTATTTGTATAAACGTAGTTTTTCTTTTCAAGCGTTAGACTCTGAGGTGATCGTCGGTCATGTTTCATTTCCTGAGTCTTTAAGGCATTACGATGAATTTTTTGGTGATGTAGAGATTTATAGAGGAGAGGTGCTCATTACTTTGGATCTAGACACTAGTCGAGTTGAGGTGCGAAGCGACTCACTAAGTATCAGCGTTGAGCATCAAGGATGTTCAGACGAGGGTGTTTGTTTCTTGCCTGATCGTAATGTATTGCGTTTTGCTAGTTTGCCCGGCCTCGAGTGAATAAAGAGGTATTGACAGTGTGGGTGAGGCGCTTGTTGATAGCTTGTGTCGTGATTGGGTCGGTAGTGACGGGCATCCTAATGAGCAATACTCGTACAGGCTTAGACGTGAGCGCAGTCAAAGGTGCTCAGAATGCCCAGTTTCAGGACCTTGCTGGTAATTGGCAGCAGATCTCACATTGGGACGGTAGCTATCGCATCGTTAATTTTTGGGCAACTTGGTGTCCCCCTTGTCTTGAGGAAATCCCTTTATTTGTTCGACTCCAGGGTGAGTATAAGGATCGTAATGTGACTTTCATTGGGATTGCGGTAGATGATGCTGACCGCGTTCGTGAATTCGTTAGGGATAATGAGATCAATTACCCCATATTGATCGGGTCTGGCGACGCGCTTCGCATTTCAGAAATTCTTGGTAACAAAAGATCGGGGTTGCCTTTCACGGTGTTTTTAACCCCTTCGGGGGACTTAGTCGATATGCATTCTGGCATAGTCCCAGAGTCTAAAGTACGACAATTTGTCGATAAAATCCGTTAAATTGTGTCTATTTGTCGTTAAAGTTTGCATCGGGATGGCCGTTGTCCTCTTGGTTGCGTGCTTTCCCCAGGATGACGCTTCTATGGCGGGCCCTTATTGATTAAAGGCATAATAATGCGTGTATAATCGTCGAATATGCAGTTAACTTTCACTAAGTAGAGACCCATTTAACCTTTCTTATACCAAATTTAAGGCCTTAAATATGTCAAATGAACGTGCACCACTAGAGCCCTGCGACATCCTTGTGTTGAATGGCCCAAACCTAAATCTATTGGGCACGCGCGAGCCCGGCTTATACGGTACCGAGACGCTCGATTCCATAGAAGCGCGAATAGTTTCAAAAGCTCAAGCAGCCACAATGAAATTAGTTTGCTGTCAAACAAATTACGAAGGTGAGTTAGTCAGCCTTATTCAGCAAGTGCAAACAGCTGGAGCGAAATTTTTGATTATCAATGCTGCAGCCTATACGCACACCAGCATCGCTATTCGTGATGCGATCTCGGCCGTTGATGTCCCTTTTGTTGAAGTTCATTTATCGAATATCTACAAGCGCGAACACTTTCGTCATCATTCGTACCTTAGCGACAAGGCTGAGGCGGTGATTTGCGGGCTGGGCGCTATGGGTTATGACGTTGCGTTGGATTATGTATTAGAAAAACTGAAGGGAAGTCTGTAATGGATCTACGAAAATTAAAAAAATTAATTGATCTTGTCCAGGAGTCTGGGATTGAGGAGCTGGAAATCACAGAAGGTGAGGAGAGAGTTCGAATTAATAGTGGGAACAAAGCGCCGATTTCGTCGTATAAACCGGCGCCGATGGCTCATGTGGCCGCACCGATTGGTCAGCCAGTGGCGGCTGCGGTTGTTGAGGCGATTCCTGCGGATGAAGGATTTGTAATGAAGTCACCTATGGTGGGCACGTTTTACCGTGCCTCGAACCCGGAATCTGCTTCATTTGTTGAGCTCGGCCAAACGGTTTCCGAGGGCGAGACGTTGTGTATTATCGAGGCAATGAAGCTGCTCAATGAAATTGAATCAGAGAAATCCGGTGTTATTAAAAAAATTCTTGTTGAAAATGGACAACCGATTGAATACGGCCAGCCGCTTTTTGTGATCGCCTAGCCAAGATATGAAGCTTGATAGATCTAGATTGTATAGGTTTAAGAAATTGGATAATGGGGTGTAAAAACGTTTATGTTTGAAAAGATTTTAATTGCGAATCGGGGCGAGATCGCTTTGAGAATTCAGCGGGCATGTAGGGAGATGGGTATCAAAACCGTGGCCGTCCATTCTGAGGCGGATGCAGAAGCCAAGTACGTGCGCCTTGCGGACGAGTCTGTATGTATCGGCCCAGCTTCGAGTGCGGACTCCTATCTTAATGTCCCCGCAATCATTAGCGCGGCTGAAGTCACTGATGCGCAAGCGATTCACCCAGGCTATGGGTTTTTGTCGGAGAATGCCGATTTCGCTGAGAGGGTTGAGCAAAGTGGTTTTGTTTTTATTGGACCAAAACCAGAAACGATCCGCCTAATGGGAGATAAAGTCAGCGCAAAAGTGATGATGATCAAAGCCGGCATACCTGTTGTCCCCGGAAGCGTGGGCGCTCTTCCTGATGATCCGAAGGAGGTTATTGGTATTGCCCGAGATATTGGTTACCCCGTTATCATAAAGGCCTCGGGGGGTGGAGGCGGTCGCGGAATGAGGGTTGTTCATACCGAAGCGGCATTGGTTAATGCGGTGAACATGACAAAACAAGAAGCTCAAGTCGCCTTCGGCAATCCAACTGTTTACATGGAAAAATTTTTAGAGTATCCACGGCATATTGAAGTGCAAGTTCTGGCCGATCAACATAAGCACGCTGTATATTTGGGCGATAGGGATTGTTCCTTGCAGCGACGTCATCAAAAGGTAATTGAAGAGGCGCCGGCGCCGCATATTCGCCCTAGGGAGAGAGTAAAAATTGGGGAGAAATGTGTAGACGCATGCCGAAAAATCGGATATCGAGGTGCCGGAACGTTCGAGTTTTTATATGAGAATGGAAAATTCTATTTCATTGAAATGAATACGAGGGTGCAAGTGGAGCACCCTGTAACCGAAATGATTACGGGTATCGATATCGTAAAAACTCAAATTTCTATTGCGTTTGGAGATAAATTGCCTTTTAGGCAAAAAGATATTCAATTTAGGGGGCACGCAGTTGAGTGCAGGATCAATGCGGAGCATCCCTTTAAATTTACGCCATCACCAGGAAGGATTACTACGCTCCATATCCCTGGCGGACCTGGTATTCGGGTAGATTCGCATGTATATCAGAATTATTTTGTGCCGTCACACTATGATTCTCTAATCGGTAAGGTAATCGCGCACGGGGATACCCGAGCGCAAGCGCTTGTTAAGATGGGAGTTGCTTTATCTGAGATGGTTGTCGAGGGGATTCAAACCAATATTCCGCTGCATCGTGAATTGGTGTCCGATGCAAAGTTCATCGAGGGTGGTGTAAACATTCATTATCTCGAGAAAAAACTCGATAACGCTTAGTTTGCACATCTTCACCTATATTCTTGCGACTCAATTATGGCTTGGCAGGCATTAGAGTTTGAGGTTTCAGGGGCCGATGTGGAGGCTTTGAGCGATGCGTTGTTTGACGCTGGGGCTCTATCGATCGATGTCACAGATGCGGATGAGGGGTCAGTCAAAGAGAGAGCGATCTATCTCGAGCCAGGAGAGGAGATTCTACTGTCATGGGGATACAATCTGGTTGTTGGGCTTTTTGATAAGGATATCGAAGTTGCCGACATATTTTCCTTCGTATCTGATGTCCTGCAACCCTTACAGTTGTCGCCGCCTCAAACGCGCCTTGTTGATGATCAAGATTGGGTTCGTTTAACACAGCAACAATTTCAACCCATTCAAATCACAAAGCGCTTACAAATCTCACCGAGTTGGTCGGCCGTTAAAGTTACGTCAGAAATCAATATCATTCTTGATCCGGGCCTCGCATTTGGTACAGGGAGTCATCCTACGACACAGCTTTGCTTGCATTGGTTAGAGAGCAATTTGGTTTCCGGGCAAGCGGTCATAGACTATGGATGTGGGTCTGGGGTTTTAGGAATAGCCGCAAAGATGTTCGGTGCAGGCAGGGTGGTTGGAATCGATATAGATGAAGATGCGTTAGCCGCATCTCAGTACAATGCGCTTAGAAACGAGGTTGACTTGGAGGTGGTTCCTGCGGGTGACAGTTTTAACGAGCAAGTAGATATAGTTATTGCAAATATTCTGCCGTCACCTTTAAAGGTCTTGGCGCCACTATTGAGCCAACTGGTTAAGCCGGGAGGAGATATTGTGTTGTCAGGTATTCTAGTGAGTCATGAACAAGAGTTGCTTAGTATTTATGGGCAATGGTTTGAAATGAGCACATTTCAAACTATGGATGATTGGGTTTGCCTGCAAGGCACCAAGCTGAGTTCATAACGCTATGGAATTATTTCTTGTCTGCCCAAAATGCGCACATTTGTTTGGGTCGACTTCAGCGCGACTCATCGAACAATCCGGTCGTGTTGATTGTCCCTCTTGTAATAACTCTTTTGATGGTTACGCTCATTATCGTTTTGATGTTGTAGATGAACCTGTAAGGGTGATGCTAGGCGAGCTAATAAAAGAGAAGAGTCTGCCTGATCAGCGCCACAGATTGGATTCGTCTAGACCAAACAAGTTTAAGAGGGCGATCGAGATTAAAGAGGTTGTGTTGCCGGATGCGACTGAGCAAGAGGTTCGCTCAAACGTTAATGCAAATTTGTACGAGGCCGTGTTTTCGCCTCTCCCCGTTTTAAAGTCGCGGTGGTGGTATGCGAATATCATGTTCTTTTTAATTTTTATATCAATGGTAACCTTGGGTTTTAATCGGCAGATATATGCTAACAATACTCAGATTGGTCAATGGGCTTTAAGCGTATGTGACAGTCTTGGTTGTGAGGCCGGCGCGCCAAGACGCATTGATGATCTAAGGTTGATTGGGACGGATCTAACAGTTAGGCCCGACTTCGGGGAATCTTTTTACCATTTTCGTGCGACGATTCAGAACGTCGGGAAACAGCGACTGCAGTTCCCGGCAGTGGAGTTGAAATTGACTGATGCTCAAGGCCGAATTGTCACGAGTCGAGTCATTTATCCGAGTGAGTATGTTGCGGAGGTTACTCAAGTGGGGATAGAAGCTAAGGGCGAACAACAATTGAACTTAATGCTTCTTATTGACGGCGCTCCTCCGGTAGCCTTTGATAGTTATCTGTTCTATCCAAAAAAGAATGGACTTAAGTTGCGTGAAGTCTTTAGTGTTTATGCGCGTGTAGATTAAAATTTTTGGAGTGACAATGTTAAATAGTGAAAAGATAAAGTTTAGTGAGACGCATCAGTGGATCTGCCTCAATGAGGGAGATGTTGCGTCGATAGGGATAAGTGATTACGCTCAAACTTCACTTGGAGACGTCGTCTACGTTGAGCTGCCTTCGCTGGGCTCTGTATTCGAATCCGGCGAGCAATGTGGGGTTGTTGAGTCGGTGAAAACCGCATCTGATCTATTTATCCCGGTGGCTGGAGAGGTCATCGCGGTTAATGAGTTATTGAGAGAGCGGCCTGAATTAATTAATGAGTTGCCTCAAGAGACATGGATATTTAAAGTCAAAGTGATGGATGTGGGATTGATTGAGGCGCTAATGAGTCAAGCTCAATACCTTGAGTTTGTAGAGAAAGAATAGACTTTGTTTTGTTCTTAATATAGATGTAATCAGTTATGGGATTGGTTTAATGATTAATGGTGACGTGCATGAAGATTAAAATAACAATCATGGAAAGACTATTGTTTCTTGCGGTTTTAGGATTGCTTTTGAAATTTGCATTGATGCAAATGTGAAAGGCGAGCTTCTCAATTTAGCGACGGTAGACGGATGATTGCAGGGGCAATCCGTTGCTCAGGTAGGAATGAAAGAACTCCAGGTTGTTAAGTGTTTCGCTTCCAGATTCAAATGCGACAGCGCCTACAGCCTCCATGCAGCGTTGATATCTCATCTGTAGGGTGTAGAGACGTTCTCCGCCTCGAAATACGGGAAAATGAACAGCCTGCCCAATAGTTGGAGACAGGAGCTCATCTCGAAAATAGCGCCCCCCATGCGTTAGGTGACAGGATGCGCAGGCTAAATTATATTGACCAATGCGTTTAAAGTAGAGAGACTTGCCGAGCTCATACTTAGTTAAGGCTTGTGCGTTGGGCACTTCAATTTGCATCAACATCCCGTCTGATAAAGATCTCGCGTAAGCGCTTAGAGCTCCCATAGTTTCGGGGTCCACATAACTCATCCGTGTTTCTCCGTTTCGCTCCAGACAAAAATTGAGCGCCATTTCAAACGTGACCACTTGTTCGTGTGTCGTATCGTAGTAAGGGAATGTTCCAGCGACGTTAGTCCCTTTGTTGCCAAAGCAATTCGCAAATGTTTGCCCATTCTTAAAAGGTGTTTCCCAGACTTTTTTCCCTTGGTCAACCATCTCTTGGAACGGTGGGAAATCCATTATGCTTTCGTATTGATTAAGAGCATCTTCGCTTAACATCATAGAGCCGTAAATGTATTGCGATATGGGTACGTCAGGGATGTTTCCTGCGAAAGTAGCTAAAAAAAGCTGACGGTCTTCTTCTGGATTACTCCAAGCCTGAGGGGAGGCAATGAAAATTATTAGAGCTGTAAGGTGTTGGAGGAGGCGCATGGAGGTAACTTAGGAGATTGTCGTTGTCCCGGCTCCTGATTCGCCCATGTTGTCATCCCATGCGATGCTCAACTCATCACCAATGACTGCGTTAGGCACTCGGAAATTCAAATAAGGGTTTTTGGACACGGATCGACTCCAGTGAACTTCCATGATCGGCTTTCCATTATGGCCAATTTTAACGGTATGAATGAAGTGTTTTGGAATTATTTCTGCCGTATGCTTGTTTTTTCGATAGCCCGTTTCCATTGGATGAAAAATCATTATTTTGACATCCGCTATGTTGTCTTTGAGTCTCACTCTGAAGCGTACTGTTTTATCCATTCTTGGGTCTTCCTCTGATTTATTCTTCTCCGCAACCACCGATGGTTACTTTAACTTGTCGAGCTGTTCGGTAGAAGATTCCGTCTGCCAATACGATGACATGTACAAATGCTGTCTCGCCCATTTTGATTCTAGAGGCGACGAAGGGTTCTACGTCAGGCGTGAACATATAATCCGACACTAAGGGTTGAGGATTCTTTTCCGCAAACACAAAAATTCTCTCAGTTTTTGGAATTTTGCTGAGAATTTTTATCGGAACGATTGCGCCATTTTCAGCAATTTCCGGAAGTGATAGTTCAATGTTTTTGCTCGCATCACGCAGCTCGCCGGGGTTTCTGATTCCAATGCTCCGAATTGAATCGGCGATATCGACTTCGTTATAGGCTGTTTCATCCCAACGCGCGTACCCCTTGGCGGGTATTAATAGGGTGCTTATGAGTGCAAGCGCCGAGTTAAGAAATGCTCTGCGTTTTTTTGAAAGATTCATAAGTTCTATAGCGTGTAGAGGTAATCGATGATCGTGTGAATTTGTATCTCAGTTAGAATCTTGTGAGCACCAAAAGGTGGCATGATCGTATCCGGGTAAGTATCTCGCGCGTCCCAAATTTGCTTGAATAGAACTTCTCTAGAGGGGAACCGACGTTTCATGTCCATAAGAGGAGGCCCGATATTAGCTAGAGTTACTGCGAGTTTATCGTTGGGCGCACTGTGGCAGGCAAGGCAATTTCCGTAATCATAATTGTGAGCAAGTTCGCGGCCGCCGCGAACAGACTCAGGTTCTGCTTGAGAGTGAGTGGGCCCCAATAGGCTTGCGAAGCAAATAAAGAGGCCGATCAGTTTGTGTTGTAGTGCAGCTTGCGCCATTGGTTTTGAGAGCCAAATTAGTAGATAAAAGTTCCTGTTTGATCAGTCATTGGCAGTCCACGTACCCGATTTTCCGCCACTTTTTTCCTTTAGGCCAATGTTTTTGATAATCATGCCTCGATCAACCGCCTTACACATGTCGTAGATCGTGAGTAGCCCAACTGATAAAGCTGTTAGCGCTTCCATTTCAACGCCAGTCTTCCCCCAGGTCTCTACCCTAGTGGTACAAAGAATCGAGTGAGCACTTTGTTGGATGGTGAAATCTACGGTAACTCGAGTGATGGAGAGAGGGTGGCACAAAGGGATTAATTCAGACGTCCGTTTGGATGCCTGAATTGCAGCTATTCTGGCAATGCCAAGCACGTCGCCTTTTTTAGTCTCTCCCGCTTGAATCAGTCTCAGCGTATCGGGAAGCATACTGATGATCCCGCTGGCAATAGCCACTCGCTTGGTTTCGTCTTTATCTCCCACGTCAACCATATGCGCTTGTCCAGCCACATCAAAATGGGTTAAGTCACTCAAGGTAGTATCGTCCTTTAGAAATTCACTTTGTTTGAACTTATTAATGATAAAAGTTATCAAAAATATATCTAACGTTTATGATAGCACTGTGACTCGAATATTTTTATTAATCCTTTTCTGTGCGATGGGGGCAGGAAAAAGTGCCTTAGCCCAAGATCTTCCTGACTTGGGGGACCCATTTCGTGATGATTTTTCCCTTTTTCAAGAGCGGGTTATCGGGGATTCAATCATGGGTAATATACGATCAAGTCCTGCTTACGTATCGGACCCGGAGATTGCCGATTACCTCAATCACTTGGGGTATCAATTGGTAGCCAACAGCGATTCTCCCGCTACCGAATTTTATTTTTTTGTGCTTATTAATCAAACGCTGAATGCTTTTGCCTTACCCGGCGGGTATGTTGGCGTCCATTCTGGTTTGATTCTAGAGTCGGATAATGAGTCGATGTTAGCCGGAGTCTTGGCGCACGAAGTCGCTCACGTGACCCAAAGACACATCGCCCGAATTATTGCGGGACAAGGCAGAGCTCGCATCGGTTCATTAGCGGCTATGGCGGCAGCCATACTGGCGGCCCGATCAGGCGGAGATGTCGCGCAGGCTGCTGTAATGACTTCTGTGGCATTGCCGATGCAGAGTCGATTGAATTTTACGCGCGAGCATGAGCGGGAGGCCGATCGCATTGGGCTGCGAATACTGAAACAGTCGGAGTTTGACCCTCATCAGGTCCCATTGTTTTTTAAACATTTACAACGGCAATCAAGACTTTATGAATCGGGGGTTCCTGAGTATCTGCGAACTCATCCGATAAATTCAGAGAGAATTGCCGATATAGAGGCTAGATTAGCTAAAGTGTCGCTCGTTCAAGTTGAAGACAGTATCGCACTGCTGTTCGTCAAAGCTCGTTTAAGGATCTACCAAGATGGATCTTTAAGTGCTATTGAAATATTTAAAGAGCAACTCAATTCGCAAGACAAAAAAGTTAGAGTCGCGGGAATGTATGGACTAATTTATTCTTTGATAGTTGGAAACGAGTTAAATGCGCTCACGCTTGATGAGGCGAGGGCAACGGTCGATGCTGCGTTGAGCTTCGAGCCTGGGCACCCTATGCTCTTATCGTTGGAGGCTGATTTCGAGCGATTACTCGGCGATCTCGATCGTGCTGGTGTGTTGTATGCTGAGGCGTTAGAGCATTATCCCTCAAGAAAGTCACTTGTGTATGGATACGCAGAGCTTCTTTTGTCTTCTGAGAGATTCAAAGATTTAGAAAAATTGATGTCGGATCTTGTTTGGAGTGCTGAGGTACGTGACCCAAAGTATTATGAATATCGCGCAAAAGCCCACGCTGGTTTGAAACAAAAAATGGCCATGCACCTAGATTACTCAGAGGTTCTTGCGATGACGGGAAATTTAGTTGGTGCTATTAATGAGCTCCTTGCGGCGCAAAAGGCAACCGACGGGGATTTTTTTCTGCGTACTTCGGTTGATTCCCGGCTTCGTGAGTTAGAGGAAATTCAAAGAACGTTAGCGCAGTGATGTAGGTCACAATATCTATGGGCGATGCAAAATTCTAAGGTGAATTAAAGGTATTTGATGTTTTTATTTGTAGATCGAATGATTGAAGAGCTTGATCAGAGTCTCAGGGTATTGACGGGGGCGGTGTCGGCGCATCGTGATTTGCGGTTTCCTGAGTCTGATTTGGAGCTTAACGATGAGCAAAAAAAACTGTCTGCTAAATTTATGCGAGTGAATCATGCGGGTGAGGTGTGTGCCCAAGCGCTTTACCTGGGGCAAGCCGCGGTTGAGAAAAAACCAGATATTAAGGTTGAGCTGACTCAATCAGCTCGAGAGGAATTGGATCATCTTGTCTGGACGCAGCAAAGAATAGAAGAGCTGGGTGGTAGAACGAGTATGCTTAATCCGTTATTTTATGGTGCGTCATTCGCGATTGGTGCGCTAGCGGGCCTATTTGGCACGCAAGCCAGTCTTGGTTTTTTGCAAGAAACAGAACGGCAAGTTGAGTCACATCTATCTGACCACTTGGATCGTTTGCCGGTCGAGGATATGCGTAGTCGCGCAATTATTTCGCAAATGAAGGAAGATGAGCGGTGCCATGCGGACCGTGCTCAGCGCCTTGGCGCGAATGCGTTACCTAAGCCTGTGAGCGTGTTGATGGGGTTGATGTCTAAAATCATGACAAGAACAACGTTTATCGTTTAATTCGGTCCTGACGCTAGGTAGCGGGATTGAAAATTTCATAATCATGAGTAATTTGAGCTGATTTTCCGAGCATAATCGATGCTGAGCAGTACTTTTCTGCAGACAGATTGATCGCACGTTCGACAATATTTTTGCTGATGTTTTGTCCGAATATTTTGAAGTGCAAGTGAATCGAGGTGAAGATCTTTGGATCAGTTTCCGCTCGTTTCGCCTCAATTTCTAAGGCAATATCGGTAATGTCTTGCCGTGATTTGCGCAAAATAGACACCACGTCGTAAGCGCTGCATCCGCCGAGGCCCATTAAAAGCATTTCCATGGGGCGGGCCCCATGATTTTGGCCGCCAGATTCTGCTGCACCGTCCATTATTATGGTGTGGCCACTGCCGCTTTTTGCTTCAAAGGCCACGCCGCTCAACAACTTAATTGCTGTTTTCATGAATAACCCATCAGTAGAAAGAACTTTTGAATGTGTAAGTCTACTCAGTTTTATTCAGTTTAGAATTGCGGCATACGCATATCAATAAATTATCAATAAAATCATATTGTTATGGCATCATCACTAGATTTAATTTTGCAGTAATGTGTATAATTGCACGTTATTAAACTTGGTAATTGTTTCCTGATCTGTTGTTTGGTTTCGAGGAGGTTTGAGGTTGAGTTCTGAAAATTCAGTGAATAAGGAGCGTCGGATGCTTGTTGTGGCGACCGGCGCAGTTGGTGCGGTTGGTGCATTGGCTGCGATATCGCCGCTTTTTGTCAGCATGGCTCCAAGTGAGCGGGCCAAGGCTGCGGGTGCTCCTGTTGAGGTTGACTTGGCTAAGTTGGAGCCGGGGATGCTCATTACCGAAGCGTGGCGCGGAAAACCAGTTTGGATTTTGCATCGTACGGATGAGATGCTAAGCAGGCTAGGGGAAACTGCTGAACTCGTATCAGACCCAGACTCCAAGTTGCCGATGCAGCCGGACTATGCGAAAAATGTCGAACGCTCAATTAAACCTCAGTATCTGGTCTTGGTGGGTATTTGTACGCACCTAGGTTGCTCGCCAACTCAAAAGCTCGAGGCGGGAGAGGCTTCGGGCCTTGGTGCTGACTGGAGTGGAGGGTTCTTCTGCCCCTGCCACGGCTCTAAATTTGACCTTGCTGGACGCGTTTATAAGGGCGTGCCAGCGCCTGCGAACCTGGAGGTTCCTCCGCACCAATTTTTGTCTGATTCCCGATTATTAATCGGGGACGATGCAGCTAGGAGTTAATTTTATGCTTAGACCAGTGATGACATGGATTGATGAACGCTTCCCCATGAGCAAGATGGTTCGGGAGCATCTTACCGAATACTATGCACCAAAGAACTTTAATTTTTGGTATTTTTTCGGCGGTTTAGCCATAGTTGTGTTGGCGATACAAATACTCACCGGTATTTTTCTTACGATGCATTACAAGCCGGATGCCGATAAAGCATTTGCATCGGTGGAGTACATCATGAGGGATGTACCTTTGGGGTGGCTAATTCGCTACATACACTCAACTGGAGCGTCCATGTTCTTTGTGGTCATCTACCTACACATGTTTAGAGCGCTCTTGTACGGCTCATACCGAAAGCCTCGAGAATTATTGTGGATCTTTGGGATGGTAATTTACCTTTGCCTAATGGCGGAAGCGTTCTTTGGTTATCTTTTACCTTGGGGGCAAATGTCTTACTGGGGGGCTCAGGTGATCGTCAACTTATTCGGATCCGTTCCTTTTATTGGGCCTGATCTAGCAATTTGGATCCGAGGCGACTACGTTGTTGGCGATGCGACACTTAACCGTTTCTTTGCGCTACACGTGATCGCGGTGCCCATCGCCTTGCTGGGACTAGTGGTGGCGCACATTATCTCTCTGCATGAGGTGGGCTCCAACAATCCTGATGGTATTGAGATAAAAAAACATAAAGACCCCAAAACAGGTAAGCCATTGGACGGGATTCCCTTTCATCCCTATTACACGGTGAAAGATATCTTTGGTCTTGTGGTTTTCATGATCATATTTGCGTCCATTGTTTTCTTCGCTCCAGAAATGGGTGGGTACTTCTTAGAGCACAACAACTTCATTCCAGCTGATCCAATGAAAACGCCACCGCACATCGCGCCCGTTTGGTATTTCACACCTTTTTACTCGATTTTGAGAGCGGTTCCGCCGATGTTTGGTTCTCAATTCCCCGGCGTCTTGGCTATGGGGGGCGCCGTTGTCATTTTGTTCTTGTTACCTTGGTTAGATAAGAGCCCGGTGCGCTCGATCAGGTATAAAGGACCGTTATTTAAGACATCGTTGACGATTTTTGTAACATCATTCTTGTTGCTCGGATATTTAGGGCTGAAGCCTACTAACATTTGGGGACAAATCGGAGGTGGTGATGTGGCTACTTTAGCCGCGCAGCTTTGTACGGCGCTTTATTTCCTGTTTTTCCTATCTTTACCTATCATTTCTCGACTTGATCGAACAAAGGCGGAGCCGGATCGGGTGACCTCATGAAGAGTACATTAATTTTTTTGAGTTTCTTGTCGTTCGTTGGATTGGCAAGTGCAGCAGGTGGTGGTTATAGCCTGGATAGGGCCAACATTGACGCATCGGATGCGGAATCGTTGCAAAGAGGAGCAAAAATATTTATTGACCGGTGCGTGAGTTGCCACTCGGCTGCTTTTATGCGCTTTAACCGACTTACAGACATAGGCCTCTCGGAGAGACAAATCCAGCAGTATTTTATTACTGACGATACAGTTAAAGTGGGGGATACCATAAAGAGCGCTATTCGTGCGTCAGATGCAAAAGCCATGTTTGGTGTGGTGCCGCCTGATTTATCTGTCGTTTCTCGTTCAAGAGGAGCAGATTGGCTCTACACGTATTTGCGAACTTTTTATAAAGACGAAACAGCAACTACGGGTTGGAATAACCTAGTCTTTCCTAATGTTGCCATGCCAAATGTCTTTTCGCAGGAGCAAGGTGTTTTGCGTGCGATTCACTCTACGAGTGGTCAGAGCGGCTTGACCTTACAGGTTGAGACGGAGGGCTCATTAAATACCGATGCGTTCGACGACTTAATGTTGGACCTAACTAATTTTTTAGTATTTATGGGAGAACCAGCGGCGGAAAAGCGTAAGCAAATTGGTAGTCTTGTGATTATCTTCCTGATTCTTTTTGCTTTTATGGCATGGGCCGTTAAGAGAGAGTTTTGGAAGGACATACATTAATAAAGAAGGTCAAGGTAAAGGCTTTGATTAAAAAAAGGGGACAATAAACATGATGACGCTCTACTCGGGCACGACTTGCCCTTTTAGCCACCGATGCAGGATTGTTTTATACGAAAAAGGTATGGATTTTCAGATTGTAGACGTTGATTTGTTCGATAAGCCGGAGGATCTGGCTGTGATGAATCCTTACAATCAAACACCCGTTTTGGTAGAAAGAGATCTTGTACTTTATGAATCAAATATCATTAATGAGTACATTGACGATCGCTTTCCACATCCGCAATTGATGCCGGCTGATCCTGCTCTTAAAGCAAGAGCTCGATTGTTTTTGTTTCGCTTTGAGGAGGATCTTTTTTCTCATATTCCAGCCATCGAATCTGGAACGGCGCGTCAGGCTGAGCAGGCGAGAGCTCAGGCTCGAGATGGCTTGATACAAATTGCTCCAGTTTTCTTGCGCCAGAAATATATATTGGGTGACGAATTTTCTATGCTTGATGTGGCTATTGCGCCCCTACTTTGGCGGCTGGATCTTTACGGTATTCAGCTGCCTAAACAAGCAGCTCCACTCATGAAGTATGCTGAGCGGTTATTTAGCCGTTCTGCTTTCGTTGAGGCATTAACGCCTTCAGAAAAGGTGATGCGTAAGTGAAGGTGTTGCCCTCAACTTCGCCTTATCTTATTCGGGCTATATATGATTGGTGTTGTGATACATCTCAAACGCCGTATCTTTCGGTTCGGGTGTCGGAATCATCGAGTGTTCCTATGGAGCACGCTCAGGATGGCGAAATTGTTTTGAACATTGGCGCAGGTGCGACAAGAGATCTTCGAATTGAAAATGAGGCCATCACTTTCTCGGCGCGTTTTAATGGGGTGCCTCGGGAAATTTATGTCTCCATTAAGGATGTAAAGGGGATTTTCTCTCGCGAATCTGGACAAGGACTGGCATTTGATTTACAAGATAGCCCAGAGCAGGAGAGCCCAAATATTGAGGAAAAGAAACTGGTCGATCCAGTTAGTATTTCGTCGAAGAAAAGGTTAAAGATCGTTAAGTAGCCAATTAGTGATCGAAGCATTTATAATCAGTACTTCAGCCGGCATAGCTCAGTTGGTAGAGCAACTGACTTGTAATCAGTAGGTCCCGAGTTCGACTCTTGGTGGCGGCACCAAACTGCTCTGCTGTCGATGGTCCTCATGATGGCATGTCCCGACGACCTGACGTTTATGGTGGGTCGCGCAGCGTGAATATCGATGATAAAAGGAAGAACAGGTTCTAAAGAGAAGGCCGACGAGGCTCTGAAGACTCGGCTCAGGAGATCTGTAAAGTCAGCGATAGGCTCACCACTGACCTAACTCGGATGTCTATAATACAAGGTGTGAAGATAACAATAAGGGTGCGGATGGATTTATTGCCAGGCCGTGCCTGTTTTTAGCGTTGACAATGACAGTTTCGACTGGCAGAATTTAGCGCCGCAAAATCGGAGGGGTTCCCGAGCGGTCAAAGGGATCAGACTGTAAATCTGACGCGCAAGCTTCGGTGGTTCGAATCCACCCCCCTCCACCATATAAATCTTTATGATTCATAGGGTTGCGAAATTGTTGTCGTCTCTACGCAAGTTACAGGCGGGTATAGTTTAGTGGTAGAACCCCAGCCTTCCAAGCTGGATGACGCGAGTTCGATTCTCGCTACCCGCTCCAAGCTGCTAAGGCGTTGCTCGAAGGGTGGTTGGAATGCAGGCTCATATAGCTCAGTTGGTAGAGCACTTCCTTGGTAAGGAAGAGGTCACCGGTTCAAATCCGGTTATGAGCTCCATAATGAAGTGGGGCGGAATTCGTTGAGTGATTAGGCGTTAAAAATATTTTTGGCAGAAAGCAGTGATTAAAATTGCCAATTCAGGGTTTAAAGAATTTAGGGCTAAAAAAGGTTGTAGATAGAGTCGTTAGGATGCGAGTAATTATGCTCAAGGCCTAGTAGGGCTTGGAGGTCGCAAGGCAGTCGGTTT
Organism: Betaproteobacteria bacterium UBA3031; assembly: GCA_002367635.1. Taxonomy (GTDB): domain Bacteria; phylum Pseudomonadota; class Gammaproteobacteria; order Burkholderiales; family Eutrophovitaceae; genus Eutrophovita. The sequence goes on from DFDI01000115.1 coordinate 16,482, forward strand.
GATGCGTTAAGGCTAAAGTAATCAAAGTTGTATTAAGTAGAACGAAGGAGAGGCCAACAATGTCCAAAGAAAAGTTTGAGCGTACGAAACCCCACTTAAATGTTGGGACCATCGGCCACGTTGACCACGGTAAGACGACGCTAACAGCGGCGATCACGAAGGTCTGCGCGGAGGCTTATGGTGGCGAGTTTAAAGATTTTAGTGCCATTGATAATGCGCCGGAAGAGCGTGCGCGCGGGATTACGATTTCGACTTCGCACGTTGAGTACGATTCAGCTGAGCGTCACTATGCGCACGTTGATTGCCCGGGACACGCGGATTACGTGAAGAACATGATCACGGGTGCGGCGCAGATGGATGGTGCGATTTTGGTGGTTTCGGCAGCGGATGGCCCAATGCCACAAACCCGCGAGCACATTCTTTTGTCAAAGCAGGTTGGTGTGCCTTACATCATCGTGTTCCTGAACAAAGCGGACATGGTTGATGACGAAGAATTGCTTGAATTGGTCGACATGGAAGTTCGAGAGTTATTGGATGCTTACGATTTCCCGGGTGATGACACGCCGATCGTTGTGGGAAGTGCGTTAAAAGCATTGGAAGGCGACACGTCTGACATTGGCGCGCCTGCAATTGTTAAGTTGGTTGAGACGCTGGACAGCTATATTCCAGAGCCTGTCCGGGCG
>DFDI01000107.1:0-949 GCA_002367635.1 Betaproteobacteria bacterium UBA3031
TTCCTATTTGTGGGCATGATGGTACTTATCATTGCCATGTTCGCGAACATGTTCCTACAGATACCAGCCCTAGCGCTAACGATATCGGCTCTGGCCGTCGCTGTCTTCTCGATGTTCCTTTTGCACGACGTGAGCCGGATCGTCAACGGCGGCGAAACAAACTACCTCATGGCAGCCACGGGTGTTTACATGAGCTTATTCAATATATTTGCAAGCCTACTGCACTTACTAATGGCACTGGCAGGCAATCGGGATTGACACGCAGTAGATTTTAAAAAAAGCGCAATTTGTCGCGCTTTTTTTATTTCTCAAAGGATGCGATAGATTCAACATGAGACGTATTAGGAAACATGTTGACGATACTCGCTGAAGTTAAGCGATAACCATGCTCATGTACGAGTATGCTCGCATCTCGCGCTAAGGTAGCCGGATTGCAAGACACGTACACTATTTGTTTAGGGCCATTAGTCCCTATACTTTTAATGAGCTCCATTGCTCCATCACGCGGCGGATCAATAAGTAGCTTATCAATCGCCCTAAGAGCTTTATAAGCGGGACACCCTTCTATAAAAAGGTTAGCAACAACAAATTCACAACGATCAGACAATTGATTACGAGTGGCATTACCAGACGCCCGATCAATCAGTTCTTGATTCGCTTCAAGCCCAATAACTTCTGCTCCACTTCTTGCAATTGCTAATGAAAAATTACCTAAGCCACAAAATAAATCTGCGACGCGCTCACCGGGTTGCAACTTGAGTAGGCTAATTGCGCGACGAACCAATACCGAATTCACGTCTGTGTTCACTTGCGTAAACTCTGACAATCCAAACTCAAACGTCAGGTTCATATCGGGGATGCTGTACGTTAGGGCAACTGGAAGTGCAGGATAAATCTGACGCAGCGTCCCTGGTCCTCCACGCTGCGTAAAAATAACCACATCATACTT
>DFDI01000107.1:1212-21275 GCA_002367635.1 Betaproteobacteria bacterium UBA3031
ATCCTAAATGCTAGGACATCAATCGCATCGCCACAGGCCACCTCTATTTGAGGTACTCGTTCTCGAATGGAAAATGATTCAACCAATAATCTTAAGACTGGAAGAAGTGCTGAAATACGCTTAGGGAGCACCTCACAAGAAATCATATCCACAACGTAGCTCTTACCTTTTTCGCGAAAACCAACCAGAGCTTTTTCTTTCTTTATCACATAACGACTCGACAGACGAGCACGAGAACGATAGTTGAATGTGGGGCCACAAATTGGCGACAACATCTGCTCTGGATTAACCTTTCCAATGCGGGTTAACGCATCTTCGAGTACCCGTTGTTTGATGGCGATTTGTGTTCTTGAATTAATGTGTTGAAAACTACAGCCACCACAAACACCAAAATACGAACATTTCGGAGTTATGCGCGAGGAAGAAGGAGAGTTAATATAAGTAGAGACCCCAGTTTCAAAGCTTGGTTTGCGTCTCTTAATCTCGACACCCACGGTCTCTTGAGGCAGAGCGTTATCAACAAAGATAACTTTATTGTCATGACGGGCAATACCACGTGCTTCATGGTCGACGGATTCAATCAAAACTTCCATAACAGTACCCAACGGATTTTACCTAAGCTTGTAAAAACTTTGTCCAGTGCTCACCACTCAATAGTGGACAGAACTCTGAGTCTATTTTTTTGAATCGTTCCTGGAAGGTATGGCTTGCGATTTTAAAATTATTAAACCATTCGTCATAATTTCTTATTCGATGAACCCCAAGAATGACGGGAATTGTCTCAATGTCAAATGTTAAAGTCGGGAACATAACAAATTCATCACTCGGCAGGAAAAACACCCGTCGATAGGTAACGGTCTCCTCTGTCACAAACAATCGTGACGATGGTTGCATCATCAAGAACTGCCGATAACTGTAAGGCAACCCACATCGCACCACCCGCTGAGATTCCAGCAAATATTCCCTCTTCTTTTGCCATTCGACGCGTCGTCTCCTCTGCGTCCACCTGCGACACCTCGATCACTCGATCAACGCGTTTGGGATCAAAAATTTTCGGCAAATAAGCCTCTGGCCATTTTCTTATTCCTGGAATTTGAGACCCATCAGTCGGTTGGCAACCAATAATTTGAATGTCCGAGTTTTTCGATTTTAAATATCGGGATACTCCCATTATTGTGCCTGTAGTGCCCATACTCGAGACGAAATGTGTGATACGCCCCTCAGTTTGTTCCCAAATTTCCCGGCCTGTGTTGTCATAGTGGGCCAGTGGATTATCGGTGTTAGAAAACTGATCAAGAATGACGCCCTCTCCGCGCGCTTGCATGTCTTCTGCGATATCCCTAGCACCTTCCATACCTCGAGGCTGCGGTGTGAGTATAAATTTTGCGCCAAATGCGGCCATAGTCTGCCTTCTTTCGATCGACAAATTTTCAGGCATCACCAAAACCATTTTATAGCCCTGCATTGCGGCCACCATCGCCAAAGCAATACCCGTATTACCAGAAGTGGCTTCGATAAGCGTGTCTCCCGGTTTAATACGTCCAGCTTCCTCAGCTTTCATAATCATCGACAAAGCAGCACGATCTTTCACTGATCCAGCTGGATTATTACCCTCTAATTTTCCCAAAACAACGTTGGTCGTCTGTCCCGGCATTCGTTTTAACCGAACTAACGGTGTGTTACCAACTAAGTCATCCAGTGTTTTGTATGCCATTTATAAGTATTACTCTTTAAGAACAAATAGATGTGGTCAAAAAATCAACGTACGCCTCAACACCCGACGCGACATCATGAAAGGTGACTTCCGATCCGGAATCCCGCAACCGTTCTAAGTTAGCCTCTGTGAAACTCTGATACCTCGATTCCAAACCTTCAGGGAAAGGACGATACGTGATGACCTGTTGGTCTAACATTTCGTCAAGCGACATCAAAGCTTCTCCGCGTCTTTTGCTCACAGCGTTGATGGTCGCTACAGCTACCTCGTTAAAGGTTTGTGATCGTCCTGTACCGCAATTATAGATACCCGACCGCTCTGGATGATCTAAAAATTCCAAGTTCACCTTAACTACGTCATCCACATAAACAAAATCTCGTCTCTGCTCTCCTGCAGGATATCCACCACTGCCCTCGAATAACTTCAACGCGCCGCCCTCAGACATTTGATTGAACAAATGATACGAGACGGATGCCATCTGTCCTTTATGGTTTTCCCTAGGACCATACACATTGAAATATCTCAACCCAACAATTTGTGATTTCGTCTCATTCAGTCTTTCACGTACAAGTTCATCGAAAATGAATTTTGAATAGCCATAGACATTTAACGGAGATTCGTTAACCCTATCTTCTTTAAATTGAGTGCCTGCTCCGTAAACAGCAGCCGATGACGCATAGATAAAATGGATCTCGTTCCTAATCGCAAAATCTAGAAGATCAATTGAATATTGGTAATTATTGTCCAGCATATAATTGCCATTCAATTCCATCGTATTTGAGCAGGCTCCTTGATGAAAAATTGCGGAGACTTTATCGTTAAATTTATTTTCGCGCACGAGATTACGAAAGTCATCTTTGTGCAGGTACTGTTTAAACTCGCAGCCTATTAGATTTTTAAATTTATGGGATGAACCAATATTATCAACAACCCAAATGTCAACGATGCCACGCGCGTTCAAGCCCCGAATTAAATTCGAACCAATAAAACCTGCACCACCCGTCACAATCACTGACATTTATTACTCACCTTCCGGGAAGAGCTCATCAAAATTTACCGTAGCAGTCCCAAGCTTACCCACGACAATTCCTGCAGCACGATTAGCAAAAGCTACTGATTCCTCAATATCACAACCACTTGCCAGCATAGCCGCCAAAACTCCAATAACGGTATCGCCTGCTCCGCTGACGTCATAAATTTCTCGCGCTGAAGTAGGAAAATTCAACGAATGACCCTCACGAAATAAGCTCATACCCTCTTCACTACGAGTCAGCAATACCCCGGTCAAACCAAGGTTCACACGCAACGTATTAACTTTTTGTGCGAGTTCCTCTTCAGATTCCCAAGGGCCGACAACATTCCGTAACTCAGATTTATTCGGCGTGATGTATGAAGCGCCACAATATTTCTCAAAATCAACACCCTTAGGATCAACAAGCACGCATTTATCGGCTTTATTGGCCTCTCTAATCATTTGAGTAATATGCTGCAACCCACCTTTACCGTAATCTGAGAATACAATTGCATCCGCGTCCGACAGGAGATCAACATAACGCTTTAATGTTTGGTTTAAAACTTCGTGTGTTGGTGTGCTCTCGAAGTCAATTCTTACTAATTGCTGGCGCTGTGCAATCACACGAGTTTTAATCGTCGTTGAGAGCTGCTTATCGATCAGCAAATGTGATTCAATATGATTAAGCTCCAACAAAGACTCTAACTCTCGCCCCTCTTGATCATCACCTCTAACCGAGAGCAAGTTAACTCGCACCCCTTGCTTTGCAATATTCAAAGCGACATTGCCGGCGCCACCTAACCGATATTCAGTCTTATCAACCCGCACAACTGGAACAGGTGCCTCGGGTGAAATTCGATCAGCGCTTCCGAACCAATAACGATCCAACATCACGTCCCCGACAACGAGTATTCGAGTAGAACTTAGTCTTTTTTTTAATTTATTAATGTTCATAACAATCGAGCCTACACACCCAAACAGGAAGTGTACTCGGTTTTTTACGCATCAAAATTTACGCTATTTTCTATTTCTTGTATGACTGAGGTTAATACACTGACTGGATCTGGCGCTTGCGTAATTGGTCGACCAATCACAAGATAGTCAGCACCCTGTTTTATCGCTTCAGACGGTGTCATTACCCGCTTCTGATCATCAAAGGCAGTTCCAGATGGACGAATACCTGGTGTTACCTTGATAAAATTGTCCCCAAGCCTTGCATTCAGCTCCTTAGCCTCGTTAGCCGAACAGATGACTCCATCCGCTCCAGATTTTTGAGCTAACTGTGCCAACCGAATCACCATTTCCGCAGGCTCCTGATGAAAACCAATGGCACTCAGACTCGCCGCGTCCATTGAGGTCAATATAGTTACAGCGGTGAGCAAAGACCGATTAGGAGCATTTCCAAGCCCACTTCTTGCAGCCTGAATCATTTCTGCTCCACCTAAGGCGTGTACATTGACCATCCAAACACCAAGATCTCGGGCCGCGGCACAAGCTCGCTCGACCGTGTTTGGAATATCGTGATATTTGAGATCTAAGAACACAGAAAAACCCTTCTCGACTAACATTTCCACGGGCCGAGGGCCGAAAGCAGTAAAAAGCTCTTTCCCGACCTTAAGCCCACAGAGTTCGGGACTAACACGATCGACAAAACGCATCAGATGATTCTCGTTTGAAAAATCTAATGCAACGATAACTTTTGATTTCACGCCTTTCCTCTCACTTGAGTCGTTGAGGGCACATAGGTGTCCAAGAGTCTGCACGCCGGGCATCGCCAGTAGTGCGCTTGAGCACGAAACCCACAACTATCACAGACATGACCTGAATCTTGACGATGCTTTTCTGTCACCTCAATGAGCAGATTGACGTCTTCAAGGAAGGTATCATCTGCATCTTTTTTTATTAAATCAAGAATTGGAATAGCCCAAGTAACGTCCAATGTTTTTTTCAAAAATGTTCGAGCTAAGTCACGTGCGGCTTCGTGTCCCTCTAACTCGACACTCAGTTTATAAGTACGCACTAATAAATCATGGTTAGGAGCAACTTCGATTATTTTTTTAAAGTTTCCCAAACACTGGTTTTGAGTTCCCAACTTATAATGGCACTCAATCAATGAGTCCGTCACAAGTCCCATATAACCTACAGCATAACTCTCCAACTTACTCCACTCATGAATGGCCTCATGATAGAGTCCTTGCGCCTTAAGCATGTCGCCTAGAACGACTCTAGGTCTTGGGGCTTCTGGATTTTCATCGATAGCATTATATAGCCACTCTAGAGCTTGATTATGGTCTTCCTCTTCGCGACAACTCAATGCAATTTCAACCATAAAATGTGCAATCTCAGATTTTTTAGACTCACCCGTGGTTTCTTGTAATTTTCGTGCCACCTCTATAGCAAGCATCCAGTCATTTTGGTTCACGTAAAGATCCGTCAGAAGCCTCAACGCTTCCGGCACATATTCTTTGCCACCAACACGCTTAAGAAAGTCCTCGGCACGGTCATACAAGCCCGATTTAAAAAAATCTTGACCCACGGCAAGAATCGCTCTATTTCTTTGGACGCTGGTAAGATCAGGTCTATCGAGAAGACCTTGATGTACCGCTAACGCACGTTGCATCTCACCTTTATCGCGGAACAGGACACCAACAGCAAACTGCAGCTCAACTGAATCCGGCTCTGCAAGAGAGAGTTTAACTAAAACTTCTATTGCCTTATCTTTTTCTTCATTTAGTAAAAAATTTAACCCTTCAATATATGTCGACGGAATTCGTCTTGTCTCATTCACAAGCTCCTTAACGTCGATCTTAGCCGCGAGCCATCCAAGTAAAAAAAATAACGGAAATGAGAGTAACCACCAGTTTTCAAAATCCATCGAGTATTCCTACCGCTCTATGGGCGCTTCTTAATCGTTGACCTACTAAACCAAGTCATCGTAGTTCCTAAAGCCAAGCCCAAAACAAAAACTAAAAAAATAACCACCGCTAGTGGCAAAGTAAATTCATAAACGTTAGCAAAACGCAGTGTAACGACGTCGAAATTGTAGATTGCAAAGACCAAAATCAAAGCAAAAAGGATCAATTTAAATAAGCCAGATACAAATCTAAACATGTGGTGCCATCTCTTCTTGTTTAGTTAAATAAGTTACAAAGCACAAAAAAAAGCGATCGAGAAAATCCCGATCGCTCTTTAAACTTACGTCAATAGTGACAAACCCGCGCCATCAAAGTTTTCGCACTCACATTCCCGCTCGAGCATTCACTCTATCCTTAAGCTCTTTGCCGGGCTTAAAATGTGGCACGTACTTTGGTGGCACAGAAACTTGCTCACCACTCTTAGGGTTTCTCCCATTTCGAGGCGGCCTATAATTTAAAGCAAAACTACCGAATCCCCTTATCTCAGCGCGTTGGCCTTTTTCCAAAGTCGAGCGTACCGCCTCCAGTAGTAAACCCACCGAAAACGCTACGTCATCTTCTTTGAATGCAGGCAATCTTTCTACCAATCGACTAATAAGCTCAGACTTTGTCATAAAAATACGGCCCTCGAAACACTTACGTTTAACTAGTGCCTAGTTATTCTCCATTTTTGCCTTAAGCAAAGCTCCGAGATTAGTTGTGCCGGCATTTTGTACTTCACTATCCTTTGTGTGCTTTTTAATTGCAGCTGCTTCTTCCGCCGCATCTTTAGCTTTAATTGATAGATTAACCACGCGCGTCTTACGATCTACCGAACTGACCATAGCCTGCACCGTCTGGCCTACTGCAAAAGCATCAGTTGATGCACTCTTGTCTCGAGATAAATCTGAACTCTTAATATATCCCTCGACATCGTCACCAAGGTCAATGACCAGCCCTTTAGCATCCACAGACTTTACGATGCCTTCTAGGCTAGAGCCTTTTTCAAAATCAGAAACCACATTACCAAGGGGATCTGCTTCCAGCTGCTTCACACCAAGAGAAATCCGCTCACGGTCGACATCTATCAATAAGATAACAGCCTCGACCTCATCTCCTTTTTTGTAATTTCGTACAGCATCCTCTCCTGATTCTGTCCAAGATAGATCTGATGTGTGAACCAACCCATCAATACCACCAGGCAGACCAATGAAGATGCCAAAGTCCGTAATGGATTTAATTGACCCTTTAACGCGATCACCTTTCGCGGCAGTAGCAGCGAAATCATCCCAAGGATTTGCTGTGCATTGTTTCATTCCAAGTGAAATGCGACGTCGATCCTCATCAATCTCAAGAATCATGACTTCCACTTCATCACCCAACTGTACTATTTTAGCTGGATGCACATTCTTGTTCGTCCAGTCCATTTCAGATACGTGCACGAGGCCTTCAATACCGGGTTCGATCTCAACAAATGCGCCGTAATCGGTCAAGTTGGATATTTTCCCGTGCAATCTCGTCGTCTTAGGCAGCCTTCTTGATAGTCCAGTCCAAGGATCTTCGCCCAATTGTTTTAAACCAAGTGAGACACGGCTCTTTTCTTGATCAAATTTAAGCACTTTAGCTTCTAGTTCATCACCAATATTCACGACCTCTGAAGGATGCTTGACTCTACGCCATGCCAAATCAGTAATATGTAGCAAGCCGTCTATGCCACCAAGATCAACGAATGCACCATAGTCAGTAATATTTTTAACAATTCCCTTGACTATTGCACCTTCCTCGAGACTCTCAAGAATTTTTTGACGCTCTTCTCCGAGACTGTCTTCTAACACCGCACGTCGAGAAACCACAACATTATTCCGACGTCTATCTAATTTTATTACTTTAAATTCAAGCGTTTTTTCTTCGTAAGGCGTTGTATCCTTAACTGGTCGGACATCGACTAGTGATCCTGGTAAGAATGCACGAATACCGTCAAGCGTAACGGTAAGTCCGCCCTTAACACGACCCGACACAAAGCCTTCTACAATTACACCGTCTTCCATTGCTTTTTCTAGACCCAACCACGCAGCCATTTTTTTGGCTTTTTCACGCGATAATTTGGTCTCACCGTACCCATCCTCAATTGACTCAATAGCCACCGACACATAATCGCCGGGTTTTACCTCAAGCACTCCCTTATCATCTTTAAATTCTTCAAGCGCGATGTAACTCTCTGACTTCAATCCCGCATTGACTACAACAAAATTATGATCGATTCGCGTCACTTCAGCGGTTATTACCTCGCCAGCACGCATTTCTTGACGCAGCAAGCTCTCTTCAAACATTGCTGCAAAACTCTCGGCTATTGGACTTTCAATATCAGTGGTTGTCATATAATAATTTTTTGGAGAACGTTAACTCAACAAATAGTCAGTTAAATTCTCTCGATTAAAGTTAAAAAAACGCATATTAAGCAAATTTGACACAATCAGAACATCGACCCATGACCAGCTTCTCGATACCTACTTTCGACAGCTTGGACAACTTCGTCGACACTCTTACCTGTACTATCAAGCTCAATTGCGGACTCTGCTTGACGCATCGGGGAGGAGCTTCGAGAACCATCATCAGCATCTCTTTTTTCCATCTCAGCGACAAGACCCTCCATTTTAACACGCCTATTACTTTCCACCAACTGCAGAAAACGCCTTCTTGCTCGCTCCTCTAGAGACGCCGTAAGGAAAATTTTCAACTTAGCATCAGGAAATACTGTGGTTCCCATATCTCGGCCATCGGCTACCAACCCGGGTGCGCGACGAACATCTCTCTGTATCCGGTACAACCGACTTCTAATGGCCTCACTTTTGGCAACCTTACTCGCTGCCATAGAGACCTCTTCATCTCTAATCCGTTGTGACGCGTCCTCACCATTAACAAACAGCAGGCCACCAGAAAATTCCAGACTGATTCCATTAAGAAAGGTCTCAACTGAATCTTGATCGTCAAGGTCAAGATCTGCACCACTAGTCAAATAACAAAGCCCAATGCCTCGATATAACGCACCGCTATCGAGGTACGCAAAACCTAAACTCTTGGCGACTTTTTTCGCAACCGTGCCTTTACCCGACCCGCTAGGACCATCAATCGTAATCACTGGTGCTTGGAGCACCGTTTCTAAAATATCAAAGTAGTGTGGGAAAGTTTTGTTAACGCACATCGGGTCATTAATTGTGATGTTCAGCCCAGCAAGGCAAACAAGCGAGAAGCACATAGCCATACGATGATCATCATATGTATCGATACAAACACCATCCGTCAGCAACAACGGCGGTTCAATCTCCAAGCTACTCACACCTTCATTTACAGTCGCCCCAAGTTTTCTAAGCTCCGTTGCCATGGCAGACAAACGGTCAGTCTCTTTAACGCGCCAATTTTCAATGTTCCTTAGTTGACAAGGTCCGTCGGCGAATAGCGCGATCACTGCAAGCGTCATGGCTGCGTCTGGGATATGGTTTAAGTCCAAATTAAACGCTTTAACACGATTATTTTTTGGCATTGAAACAGATACGCCTTGGTCGGTCCAAGTCACGTCAGCACCAATTTGGCCCAAGATATCCAAAAATTGAATATCTCCTTGAATACTATTTTGCGGAATATTTCCAACAATAATTGGCCCTCCTCCAAGAAGACCTGCCGCAAAAAAATAAGAGGCACTGCTTGCATCACCCTCAACTTCCAGAACGCTGGGATTACAGTAAGCCTGACCGCCTTCAATATGAAACTCTGCCCAATCAACATTCCTCACCTGAACGCCAAACAACCTCATAAGGTCTAAAGTAATTTGAACGTATGGTTTAGATACTAATATGCCTGTAATTTTTATTGAAACAGGTTGGCCCAATAAGGGAAGCGCCAACAATAGGCCGGACAGGAATTGACTTGAGACATCACCACGTACTTCTATAGGCGCATCAATTTTTAGCGCGTCACTTTTTTTTATTTTAAGCGGCAAAAAACCATTTTGGTCCTCATAGCTGATATTCGCTCCCATAGCCTTTAGCGCATCGACCAAATCCACAATGGGTCGTTCATGCATTCGGGGTACACCGCGAATATCGTATTCACCTTGCCCAAGCGCAAGTACAGGCACCAAAGATCGCACCGCAGTACCCGCATTGCCCAAGAATAGGTCCGCCAATTGGTTAGGGAACACACCCCCACATCCAGTTACGCTAGTCACGTCACCCGCAACAACGATCGTTAAACCTAAGGCGCGCAGTGCCTCGATCATGACTCGCGTATCGTCAGAATGAAGCAAACCCTTTATGTCGGTAACCCCGGTTGAAAGTGCAGCCAGAATAAGAGCACGATTCGAAATGCTCTTTGACCCCGGAATTGTGACAGCCCCACCAGCACCATAAGGGGCTCTCAGAACGATCTTTTGGTCATCCCGAGAAAGAATCATTGTTTGGAGGCCCAGTTATTACGAGCGGCAGCAGCGGCGCCAAATATCCGCTGTAGAGCTCCATAATTTCCTGATTTCAATAATTCTCGAATAGTCTCAAGACTTGCGATGAATGATTCAACGTCATCGACAATATGCTCATTGTTAGCCCGACAAATATCGACCCACATTTCAGAAGAGCTTCCAGCAATACGAGAAAAATCGCGAAACCCGCCTGCCGCAAAATCAAACAATTCCTCAGAATCAGTTCTACGATTCATCATTTCAACTAAAGCATAAGAAACCACATGAGGCAGATGACTGACTGCAGAAAAAATCTTATCGTGCTTATCTTCAGACATCGTGCTCACATGAGCACCACAGGATTGCCACAACTCTCTAACGGCACTTAAGGCTGAAGCGCGAGTTTGAGATAAAGGGCATAAAACTACATTTTTTCCTACGAACAAATTTTCATCAGCAGCCTGGGCTCCCGCTTTTTCAGACCCAGCTATAGGGTGTCCAGGAACGACGAACCCGGCTCGCTCAGGAATGACCTTCTCCACCATTCGCGTGAAGTCACCCTTTGTGCTACCAACGTCCGTTATGATGGCGTGCGCATTGGTGCTCAATTTAATTTCATGCAAGACTGATTCGACTTGTTTCACCGGCACCGCGACTAACACCATGCTCGCGTTCGCGACCGCCGATCGAATATCTGTAGCTATCTCATCGATTAAGCCTGCCTCAAGCGCATAAGCCATATTTTTATGACTGCGGCCTACTCCAACGACCTTCCCTACTGAGCTATTGCGCTTTAACCGCGTTGCTACAGAACCTCCGATCAACCCGACGCCTATAATTGTGAGTTGTTCCAGGTAAAATTTTTCCATAACCGTGGCTACCTGCTAGCGCTTTTCGCTAAGAACAGCTTCGAGCGCTTCGCAAAATCGTTCATTTTCTTCCGTTGATCCAATGCTCACTCTTAGATGATTAGGGAGACCATAGCCTGCAAGCGGCCTGACAATAACCCCACGCCTAAGTAGCCGTTGATAAACTTCTATCCCTTCTTGATCAAACTCAAACGTCAAAAAATTACCACGAGAAGGGATAAACGCTAGACCTAACCTTTCAGCCAGAGACACGAATTGCTGCATACCAAGATCATTCATTCGTCCTGACTCTCGAACAAACTCGTCATCCAGTAACGCAGCACTCGCGGCGGCTAAGCCATAACTATTGACATTAAAAGGCTGACGAACTCGATTCAAGATTTCGGCGACACTGGGGTTGGTGATCCCGTAACCGACTCTAAGAGAGGCCAAACCGTATATTTTTGAAAATGTACGCGTTACAAGAAGATTCGGAAAACGCTTTACCCAGCTGACACTTTCCGACTGGAGCTCTGAGGGTAAATACTCGTAGTACGCCTCATCGAGAATAATCAAAATATGTTCTGGGACTTGTTCTATGAAATCAAGTATGTCCCGAGGTGAGAGAAATGTTCCTGTCGGATTATTAGGATTTGAGATAAAAATAACACAGGTATTCTCCTGAATGGCATCCAGCATTCGTGCAAGATCATGACCATAATTTTTTGCAGGTACTTCAACACCTTGAGCAGCGCGACTTTGCGTGGCAAGTTTATTGACTACAAAACAATACTCCGAGTAAACCGCCGAGCGCGCTCGATCCAAGAAGGCAATAGAGGCAATCTCAAGGACGTCATTCGATCCATTACCCAGAATCAAATAGTCGGAAGGAATGCCTAATTTTGCGCTTAACTGCCGCTTGAGTTCAAAGCCACTACCATCCGGATAGCGTGCCACCGCCTGTAACTGCTTACCCAGAGCTTCGATAACAGATTTGCTACAACCCAACGGATTCTCATTCGACGCCAACTTAACGATGGCAGCGGGATCAAGAGAGAACTCTCTTGCGAGCTCGTCTATAGGCTTACCCGGCTGGTAAGGAGCAATAGTACGAACACAATCTAGCGGCGGGGGAGATTTTGTCATGAAATTAAACGATGTGGCCCAGGGTTTAAACTGTCTTAGGATAAGATCCAAGTATTTTAAAAAATCCGGATTTAGACTGAATTTCAGACAATGCCGCTTGCATGACCTCATCATCCTTATGACCTTCCAGATCAATAAAGAACATATACTCCCAAAGTCCTAAACCCGAAGGTCTGGATTCAAGACGAGTCATGCTGATACCGTTTTCAGCTAAAGGCTCAAGCAAACTGAGAATTGCACCCGGCTTGTGTTGGGCCGCGAGCACTATTGAGGTCTTGTCACTGCCCGATGTCCCAACCGCCGTTTTGGAAATAACACCAAAGCGAGTTGTGTTATCTGGCTTATCCTCAATCGATGAATGAATAACCGTCAACCCGAAATGCTCTCCAGCAATGCGTCCAGCAATCGCAGCGGAACGAGCTTCTGTAGCGACCAATTTTGCGGCAGCAGCATTACTTGCTACCGGGATAAGATGCGCAGATGGAAAATGCTGCCCTAGCCACTTCTGACATTGTGACAAACTCTGTGAATGTGAGTAGATTTTTTCAATATTCTCAGGCTTTTCTTTGCTGAGTAAATTATGTCGTACAGGCAATCCGATCTCACCACACAGCTTCAATGAACTCTCGAAGAGCAAATCAAGCGTGCGACTAATCGCACCTTCAGTAGAGTTTTCTAGCGGGACAACTCCATAGGCTGCAACATCTGAACCAACGGACTTAAATACCTCATCAATAGTTGGGCAATAGATCAGGTTTATCTGTGAACCAAATTGCTTCAGCACGGCTTCTTCGCTGAACGTTCCTGCGGGACCTAAGCACGCAACACTGAGGAGTTCTTCCTGCGCTCGGCACGAAGAAATGACTTCTGTAAAGAGGTGAGAAATAGTGTCATTCGACAAGGGCCCGCGATTGTTCGCATGTAGCCTGCGATGAACTTGGGCCTCTCTCTCAGGGCGATAAACGACTCCCTGCTTTTTCGCCTCCCCTACCTGCCGTGCAATTTCGGCACGCTTATTCAGTAGGTCCAAAAGCGAGTCATCAATGGCATCTATCTGCTGCCGCAGATCAGATATTTGGTCACTCATATCACGTCGCTAAGCTCCATTCAAGTAACGAACACGTTTCACGCCGTCGATGGCCTCAAGCGTAACCAAAATATCATCGCTAACTGGACTCTCCACGTCAACTAGGGTGATGGCAATCTCGTTCATTGATTTATTGATCATATTCTTGATGTTGAGCTTAGCATCACCCAGCACTGTTGATATCTGACTGACCATATGAGGAACATTTTCATTAATTACAACGATCCTGTAGAGGGACTCCCGGACCATGGAAACATTAGGGAAATTGACCGAATTAACGACGTTACCATCTTCCAAGTAACCCCGGATCTGATCAACAACCATCGTCGCACAGTTTTCCTCAGCCTCGACCGTCGATGCCCCTAAATGTGGCAGCGCAATAACACCATTCACACCGATAAGCGAATCGTTCGGAAAGTCACAAATATATTGTTTTATTTTGTTCGCACGGAGCGCTTTTACCAAGGCCACGTTATCAACAACAGCTCCCCTAGAGAAATTTAACAAGACAGTGTTAGCGCTCATCAACGCCAAACACTCTTCATCAATTAGATTCCTAGTTGCATCGTTTAGCGGGACATGCAAGGAAATAAAATCAGAATCGCGCACTAGGCTAGTAATGGACCCTGCCTTAACCACTCCTGAGGGTAAGCCCCATGCAGCGTCGACGGTTATACCTGGGTCGTAACCGACCACTCTCATACCCAGTCTCAGAGCGACATCAGCAACTAAGCTGCCAATTTTTCCTAGTCCAATAATCCCCAACGTACGACCAGGCAATTCACGTCCCGCATATTTCTTTTTGCCCTCTTCTACGTTTTTCGCAAGCTCTCCATCAACCTTCAAATTCCTAACAAAATCTATAGCTCCAACCAAATTCCTGCTCGACAACAACAAGCCCGAAAGAACCAATTCTTTCACAGCATTAGCATTGGCTCCCGGCGTATTAAATACCGGCACACCCAAACCAGCCAAGCGTGCAATATCGATGTTGTTTGTACCCGCACCTGCTCGACCCACCGCCAGTAAACTTTCAGATGGCTCGAGCTCGAGCAAATTCGCGGATCGAACTAAGATTGCATGCGGGTCTTCAACACCAGACCCGTGAACATAGCAGTCTTTGGGGAGACGACTAAGTCCCACATTAGAAATGTTGTTTAAAGTTTGAATTTTAAAAATTTTATCTTGAGACATTAAAAGTTCCTTAGCCGTGTTTCTTTTCAAAGTGCTGCATAAACCCTAGAAGCGCCTCGACGCCCTCAAGGGGCATCGCGTTATAGATGGACGCCCGTATACCCCCTACAGACCGATGCCCTTTTAACTGCAATAAGCCACTATCTTTGGCATCTTTCAAAAAAAGATCTTCTAAACTTTCGTCATGAATTCTAAATGGAACATTCATACGTGACCGATACTGCTTATCAATTGGACTACGATAAAAGCCAGTTCGATCAATCTGATCGTAGATCATTGTTGATTTTTTGATATTCATTTGCTCAATTACGGATAACCCACCCATCTCATCAAGCCACTTAAAAACCAATCCGGAAACGTAAATCGCGTAAGTCGGCGGTGTATTAAACATTGACTCGTTATCGGATTGCACCGCGTAGCTAAACATCGAAGGTACTTCCGGTGAGACTCGCGCTAACAAATCCTTGCGAACAACTACAATCGTCAAACCAGCAGGGCCAATATTTTTCTGTGCCCCAGCATAAATTAGTCCGAACTGAGACATGTCTAGCGGCCTAGATAAAATATGCGAGGACATATCAGCAACCAACGGCGAGGGCAGATCTGACGGATAGTCATGAAACTCTACCCCGCCAATTGTCTCATTCGATGTGATGTGGACATAGCTCGCATCAGCACTCAAATTCCAACTATCAACCGAAGGGATCTCAGAGAAATTACCTTCCTCAGATGAGGCTGCAACATTCACTGTACCGATCTTTTTACCTTCCTTAATCGCTTTCTTAGACCACTGCCCTGTACAGACGTAATCTGCAACTTTAGCGCCATGCAGCAAATTCATTGGGATCATTGAAAACTGCGTCGATGCCCCACCTTGCAAAAAAAGAACTTGGTACTCATCACCCAACCCTATCAGTGACCTCAAATTCTGCTCGGCATCCTCGGCAATGCTTAAGAATTCCTTGCTGCGATGACTCATCTCCATCACAGACATGCCAGAGCCTGACCAATCAAGCATTTCCTCTCGAGCTTGCTCTAATACTACTTTGGGCAACACAGCAGGACCTGCACTAAAGTTATAAATCGTGTTCAAAACATACCTCTAAAACGTGAATATTTATCAATCTGAGGTGCCAATAGACGTTGGCACCTCACTCATAAGAGATCTAATCGGTTAAGTCTTCCCCGCCGTCATCTCCTTCGATGACGACCTGCTCTTCGACCTTCACCAAACCGGACAACTTCTCATTAGATCCTAAATTAATGAGGCGCACACCCTGGGTCGATCGACCCATTTCTCGGATCTCGCTGACCGAAGTTCGTATCAACACACCACCTGTAGTGATTAACATCACCTCGTCTTTTTCAGAAACTAATTTTGCTGATACCACCCGTCCGTTTCGCGCACTGGTTTGTATCGCAGCCATTCCCTTCGTCCCTCGGCCATGCCTCGTATACTCAGCCACTTTCGTACGCTTCCCATACCCATTCTCTGTCGCGGTCAAAACACTTTGAGTCTCATCGTCAGTAACAACGAGTGAAATGAGCGCCTCGGTATCGGGCAATCGCATCCCACGAACCCCTCGAGCGGTTCTACCCATTGCACGAACATTACCTTCTGCAAACCGGACTGCTTTCCCACCATCCGAGAACAACATGATATCGTTCGAGCCATTGGTAATCGAGACGCCAATCAGGTGATCGCCATCCTCTAAGTCCACGGCAATGATACCCATCTGTCGAGGCCGTGAGAAATGCGAGAGCGGTGTTTTTTTCACAACCCCCCGACTGGTTGCCATAAATACGAAACGCTGATCATCAAATTCTTTCACCGGCAAGATCGCAGTAATTTTTTCACCTTCAACCAACTGCAGAATATTCACTATCGGCTTGCCGCGACTGGCACGACTTGCCTGTGGCAGCTCATAGACTTTCAACCAATACATCCGTCCGAGATCGGAGAAACACAAAATATAATCATGCGTGTGCGCAACAAATAAATTATCTACAAAATCATCATCCTTTGTCTTTGTTGCCTGCCTACCTCGTCCTCCGCGACGTTGCGCCTCATAATCACTCAAGGGTTGCGATTTGATGTAACCCGTATGTGATAGCGTGACAACCAGGTCCTCAGGCGTGATGAGATCCTCTAAAGATATGTCTTGCGCATTGGCCTCAATCACACTACGTCGGTCATCCCCGAAATCAGCTCGAGTTTGAGCTAACTCACCTTTAATAATTTCCCTGACCCGATCGGTATTTCTAAGGATATCCTCAAGGTCAACAATCGTGTCGATCACGTCCCGATATTCCTGCTCAATTTTTTGCTGCTCGAGGCCTGTCAAGCGTTGCAGTTGCATCTCCAAAATCCTCTGCGCCTGCACATCAGACAAATGGTAGCCGTCGTCCTTTAAACCGTATGGGCCAAGAAGCTCTAAATCCTCACCGATACCTCGTGCCAGCAACGCCTCCACCAATTCAGAGCGCCACACCCGATCCATAAGCCCCGCCTTTGCTTCAGGGGGGGTCGGCATCGATTTGATCAACGTAACAATCTCGTCGACATTAGAGAGCGCCACCGCTAAACCTTCAAGAATATGCGCTCGCTGTCTTGCCTTGCGAAGCTCATACGCTGTACGTCGCGTGACGACCTCTTTTCGATGGCGAATAAATTCCCGAATGAAATCTTTCAAATTAAGAAGCTTAGGTTGCCCGTCAACCAAAGCCACCATGTTCATACCAAAGGAATCTTGCAGCTGGGTATCTTTGTATAAATTATTCAGGATCACCTCAGCGTTCTCTCCGCGTTTGAGCTCCAACACAACCCGCATACCCGACTTGTCAGACTCATCCCTAATCCCAGAGGGCGAAATACCTTCGATCCGCTTATCTCGAACAAGCTCCCCAATACGCATGAGCAATGTGGATTTGTTCACTTGGTAAGGCAACTCATCAATAATAATTGCTTGGCGGCCGCCCACCGAATCAATATCTTCAATATGGGTCTTCCCACGCATGACTACTCGACCACGGCCTGTTCGGTAGCCTTCCTTGACACCCACCGTCCCATAGATGATGCCCTTTGTAGGGAAATCCGGCGCAGGAATAATCTCTATGAGCTCATCCACGCTAATTTCAGGGTTGTCAATCAACGCAAGACACCCATCAATCACTTCACATAAATTATGCGGTGGGATATTTGTCGCCATACCCACAGCGATGCCCGATGACCCATTGACAAGCAAGTTAGGTATCTTCGAGGGCATGACAAGAGGCTCGTACTCTTTGCCGTCATAGTTCGGCCCAAAATCGACAGTCTCTTTATCCAGATCGGCAAGAATTTCTGCTGCAAGCTTTTCAAGGCGACACTCGGTGTATCGCATAGCCGCCGCATTATCACCATCAACAGACCCGAAGTTGCCCTGCCCATCGATCAACGTATACCGGAGGCTAAAGTCTTGCGCCATACGCACCAACGTGTCATAGATGGCGCTATCACCATGAGGGTGATATTTACCCATGACCTCACCCACTACCCGAGCACACTTCACATACGGGCGATTCCATTGGTTATTGGACTCGTACATGGCATAAAGAATTCTGCGATGAACGGGCTTCAACCCATCACGAACATCGGGTAACGCGCGGCCTACGATTACGCTCATCGCATAATCCAAATACGAACGACGCATCTCCTCTTCCAAACTAATCGGCAACGTCTCTTTAGCGAATTGCTCCATGCGAACTTTCTTAACGAATTAGGTTCAAAAATACCGGGTTGGACCGCCTACTCACTGACAAAATATCCTAGAATTTTGTACCGTTTAGGGTCCTTTTCTACTAACGCGTAAGGATACCACACCCAGTACTTTTTTGAGGACTCGTTTAGACCAATCAGACCAAGTCTCAAACACAAGAATTCAGACGAAAAAAACACTTTCAATCTGGCTATTTTTTCTTTGGCGTGTAGCATAGAGGATGACTAACAATTCTTAATGGCAGCCCTAAAATTATGGCAATAAATGTTGATCCTTCGGAAATCAAAAAGTTTGAAGCCCTAGCACATCGCTGGTGGGATCCGAATAGCGAATTTAAGCCGCTACATCAAATTAACCCGCTCCGACTAGGTTTTATAGAATCAATGGTTAGCCTGAACGATAAAGACATCCTAGATGTCGGTTGCGGCGGAGGCATACTCTCTGAAGGACTAGCGAGAAAAGGAGCTCGCGTGGTCGGCATAGATATGGCTGAAAAAGCGTTAAACGTTGCCAAACTGCATCTTCACGAGAGCCAGTTAAATATCTCGTATGAAAAATCATCGGCGGAAGACTTTAGCGCAAAGCATGCCGAGCAGTTTGATGTCGTTACCTGCATGGAAATGCTGGAACATGTCCCAGACCCAAGCAGCGTCGTCCAAGCATGCGCTGACCTAGTCAAACCAGGGGGGTGGACGGTCTTTTCTACAATCTCAAAGACTCCGAAGGCATTTCTGTTTGCCATTGTCGGCGCAGAGCACATATTGAAGCTTCTACCCAAAGGCACTCACGAATACCGAAAATTCATAAGGCCTTCTGTCTTGGGCCAAATGATACGGAAGTCAGGGCTTGAAGTAGAAAAAACGAAAGGGATGGGGTATAACCCTATAACAAGGACCTATTCACTCACTGAAAACTTGGATGTCAATTACATGGTAGTCGCTCGTAAGTTAGTCTAATTTGCTACAGCAACCGATAGGAGATCGAAATATGTATAGCTTAATAAAAAAACAGTCGTACCTTGCGCTTTCTTTTCTGGTCATCACACTTTCAAGCTGTGCGTACGGACCACAATTTATAGCCCTGAATCCAGACATTGTCATCACGAATCAAGAAGAAGCAAAAAAAAGTAAGCCTATAAGCCTAAGCGTAACGGACTCAAGATCAGACAAGACACTTGGAGTCGCAGGGGACGATTCTGCGCAATTTGATATATCACTCAAGGGAGACATTGAAGCCACCGTCAAGTCAAAAATGGTCGAAGCGCTTGAAAAACGAGGGATCCAAACAGTCTCAGTAGATTCAAACCCCACGCACCTCCTCATTGATTTGCAACGACTCACGCTCAATTCGATCAAGAATCCCCGGTTTGGCTATGTGACCACAATGGAAGTAGAGATTTTGGCATCCATTGTGAATGGCAATAGAAAATACTCTAAACGGTACAGTGTTGGGACTGAGAAAAAATTAGGCAGCGTGTCATCATCCCACGAAAGCGCAAAAATGCTTAATGAGGCCATGTCCCAAGCGTTATCGTCCATCGTGAACGATGACGCGCTATTGCGAGCACTGGACCAGTGACCACAAAGCCCAATACACACGCTTTTAAACATTTTTGAATAAAACTGGTTAGTCCCCTTCGGATCGTTTAAACTAATAACAGTTGGGGGCGACCTGGTTTCGACGTGGGTTGCGAAACAGCTCGGTGCATGTCAAGGTCCAGTCACCTTGTAAATCAGCTGGAAAACGTACAGTCGCAAACGACGAACGTTACGCTCTAGCCGCCTAATACCGGTTAGACTCCGCACCAACTTTCTCTCGGGTTGGGTTGGGTAACCAACAGCGGAGTCATAAACGAGAGATCGTGGAATCCGGGGTTACTTCGGATCTCATCAAACTCAAGGTAACTCGTTGAGCTCAGGGCTGTCGATCATCCTGATCTCGACTAAACTCAATGATA
>DFDI01000107.1:21425-21797 GCA_002367635.1 Betaproteobacteria bacterium UBA3031
CGATCTCGACTAAACTCAATGATCTGACTAAGCATGTAGTACCGACTGCAGAGGACTTGCGGACGGGAGTTCGATTCTCCCCGCCTCCACCAAATAACAAACCAACACGCTGCGACGTGGCAATCGCGCGAGTCGTTCTTGGACTGTCGCTCAAGGTTCAATAGAAGAAATGTCCGAAAGAGGACCGGTTTAAAAGATTTTCAATAGATGATCTTAAGATCCATATAACGCAGAAGCTATCCACTAACTTTCGTGAGGCGGCAATCATGACCAAACACCTGACAAAACCCATCCTCTCACGCAGACAGCTCATCAAAGCGATTGTTCTTGCAAAGATTACAACATTTTCGCTACTTACCTCTGCCGCCAACA
>DFDI01000045.1:0-144 GCA_002367635.1 Betaproteobacteria bacterium UBA3031
GTCCAGGAATAAATCGATACCCAGTATATCGGGTCAACTTAAAGCTGAACAAATTCGTCGCCCAAGTTGTAATTTCGATAATTTTCTCTGCAGTATATTTATCTTCTTTTGGCATTAAATGGGTCTGGTTATCGTGATCCGCTG
>DFDI01000045.1:343-1607 GCA_002367635.1 Betaproteobacteria bacterium UBA3031
CTGGTTATCGTGATCCGCTGAAGTGCGGCAACCGTGTTCGTATTCTCTTGCCCGAAGTCTAACTCATTCGAACAATGACAGTGGCAGAACTAACAAACCTCATCAATTTGAGAGCTTGGGAGAAATCTGATCAATTGCAGTTCATATTACTTATCAGACAAGTCTTTCAAAGCATCGATTCCCGCCTTAAGAGCCGACTGCAGCAGCATGGAGTCAACACCAACAGCAAATAATCGAAAATCTTTTAACCAATATTCCCGACTCCACTCGTCATTGGCTGACATACACGCGAGCACCTTGCCATGCCTCCTCGCGGCATCACGGATACGCTCAATTGCATCCAAATATCTTGGATGAGTAAACTCTCCCGGGATACCCAAAAAGTTCGTCAAGTCGAAGTGACCCAACCATAGAACATCAATGCCAGGTACCGCCGCTATCTCATTGATGTTTTTAATGCCATTCTCTGTTTCGATTAACGCCATGACCAAAGTTCGCTCATTAGCTATTTCAATTTTCTCACTGACATTTCCACCCAAATAATCATCAGATGCAAATCCAAACGCAGCCCCTCTCCTACCCTTTGGTGGGTATCGAGTACACGACACAATAAACTCCGCTTCTTCTGCGCTACCTACCATGGGGGCCATGATGCCCAGCGCACCCAAATCTAGAGCGCGAGAAATATAATGATATTGATTCGTGGGGATACGGCACATCGGAACCAAATCAAGCCCGCGACACAGTGCAATCTGCGTTTTCAAAGTTTCGTAACTGACACCCGAATGCTCCATATCAATCAGTAAAAAATCAGCACCTGACGACTTAACGATTTGAGGTAATCCGGGGACTAAAAACTCCCACCCGAAGGTTCCGAATACAGGCTCTCCGGCAAGAGCTTTTTTCTTTATAACGTTATCTCGCATATTTTTATATCACTGGAAAATTATGTTCTCAAAAATAAAGGCTAACCATTTAGGACCATTGATCAACCCACGATGGATGCGTTAAAACCTCCGGGTTAACCAACTCGCCTGGCTTGCGGCCATAAGAAAGATCAACAGCGGATTGAAACGATCGCTCCCCTAAGATGCGCATACATTCATCGGTGTGACAAATAGCATGAGGCGCAACAATCACATTATCTAACTGAAGTAGTGGATTATTCAGATCGATAGGCTCGTGCTCAAACACATCAATTGCCGCACCCAATATCGAATCATTTTCAAGCGCGGCGATGAGTGCGCGCTCGTCAACTACTGGG
>DFDI01000045.1:1800-2691 GCA_002367635.1 Betaproteobacteria bacterium UBA3031
GTGCGCGCTCGTCAACTACTGGGCCACGAGAGGTATTGATAAAATAAGCTGACGGCTTCATTAGCTTGAATTGTTCATGACCGATCAAACTCTCTGTCTTCTCGTTTAACAAACAATTGACGGAAACAAAATCTGATTCTTTAAGTAAGGTTGTCAAATCAACCTTGGTAGCACCCAATGCCTCAATTTCTGATTGAGGCACATTTGGATCGCACCCAAGCAAGTTTAAATTAAAAGGCTTTGCCAAACGCAGAACTTCCGCACCGATATTACCCACACCAATCACGCCCAACGTTCGGCCCATTAAACCCATTCCAAGAAAATTTCCTTTATCTAGCCATCGCCCTTCTCTAACCAATCGATCTTTAAGAAACATACGATGAGCCAAAGCAAGCACATACGCCATCACCGATGCAGCTACAGGCCTCCTAACCCCATCGGGGGTAATCGTAAGTAACACCCCGAAGGTATTACAAGCTGACACATCAACCGAGTCATAACCCACACCAAATCTAGCGATGAGCTTCAATTTTCGGTCTTCCCTGCTGAGCGTTTGACTTGTCACCGGCGCAGTCATCAAACAAATAGCATCAAACTCCGCCGCATGGTCTGGCGTGACCCCCGCGGGCTGATCCTCGAGAATGGTCCATTCCACATTAGCATCCTCAAGAATCCGAGTTGCTTCTTCCCCAAAAATCGTTCTACCATCTTTCGTAATAACTTCTCTGCTGACACCAATTCGAAATTTATTTGCCATAAAAAAACCCCCTAGACACCAACAACCTCAAACATAAAACGGCTCCATCTCTCATATCTAATAAGTAGACCAGCCGGAACTCACATAGAGATACTGAATCCGCCATCCACTGTCAACACGTGACCATTCACATA
>DFDI01000045.1:2890-7810 GCA_002367635.1 Betaproteobacteria bacterium UBA3031
TTATCCTCTATAAGGGCCTCATTCATTTCTGTCGCAAAATACCCAGGAGCTATCACATTCGCAGTAATGCCTTTATCACCCAATTCAACTGCCAACTGCCTCGCCAGCGCATGCACACCACCTTTTGAAGCAATATATGCGGATATGGTCGGTCGCCCCAGTTGCGCCGTAATAGAACCAGTAAAAATAATTCGCCCCGAGTGAGCCTTAATCATAGGCTTAGACACTTCTTTGGCTAATGCCCATACGCCGATCAAATTAGTGTCCATAACACGTCGGAAATCGTCTTCGTCAAACTCGCTAATCGGAGAACGATGTTGTATGCCTGCATTCGCAACAAGAATGTCGATACGACCATGCTCGTCAACGATTTGAGCAACGGCTCGCTGTATTTCAGCAGATTGGGTAACGTCAAAAGCCATCACCGTCGCCAATAACTCGTCGTCAGTTAACTCCAAAACACGTTGGCCCAAACTGATGGGATCTCGACCATTCAAAAATACGTGAGCCCCCTGCTTTGCTAACGCCTTTGCCATCCCCCAACCAAGTCCGCGCGAAGCTCCAGAAACCAGCGCGACTTTTCCGTCCAAACGAAACATATGCAATCCTTAAATGGAACAATCAAACCCCAATATTACCTTGACATGCACCTCTGAGTTAGTACGGACCCAGACAGAGATAGAGCGGACAAAAAAAACGCCGCTTTTAGCGGCGTTTTTTCAACATAAACGATCAAGGCATCAAAATCGTTGAACCCGTAGTTTTCCGAGCCTCAAGATCTGTATGCGCTTTAGCAGCATCGGCTAATGCATATCGCTGATTAATGTCTATTTTTACTTTGCCAGACTTAACCATACTAAAGAGCTCTTTCGCCCCGGCTTCCAGATCTGAACGCATCGCCGTATAAATCATGATGGAGGGTCGAGTAAGATAAAAAGAACCTTTCGCAAGGATATTGACGTCAACATCCTTCACAGGGCCGGAACCATTACCAAATACGGTCAACAAGCCTCTAGCCTGGAGACAATCCAGCGAGCCGTGAAATGTATCCTTGCCGACCGAGTCGAACACCACCGGCACGCCTCGACCTTTCGTAATCTCACGAACACGCTCAGCAAAATTTTCTTTAGCGTAGTTAATCGTGTAGTGACATCCATGAGCCTTAGCTATTTTCGCTTTTTCATCAGAACCAACCGTGCCGATCACTTTAACGCCTAGGGCATTAAGCCACTGACACGCTATCAAACCAACTCCACCAGCAGCCGCATGAAATAAGACCGTCTCACCTTTTTGCACGCGATAGACGCGACGTATGAGCATTTGCACCGTTAGACCCTTGAGCATCATAGCTGCCGCATCCTCATCAGAGACTCCAGCAGGCACTTTAACCAGCTTGGCAGCCGGCATCACTCTTTCCTGCGCATACGCTCCAGGAGGACCTCCAGCATAAGCCACGCGATCGCCGGGCTTAATGTGCGTCACCCCAGCGCCAATCGCCTCAACCACACCAGCCCCCTCTAGACCAACGCCACTAGGTAATGGAAGTGGGTAGAGGCCAGATCGATGATACGTATCGATAAAGTTTAAGCCGATTGCCGTATGTCGAACTCGAGCCTCTCCCCGTCTAGGTTTACCAACAATCATATCCTCAACGGACAAAACCTGAGGACCGCCCGTCTTATGAAACTTAACTACTTTTGTCATACATACCTCCAAGGTAATAATCGACGCATAAAAATTATAATGTCTTTTTTTTCTTTCTAACGTGCTCTTTAATGAAATTTAAAATTATGGGTAAATAATCGATCTAAATTTTCCGCCACTAAATATACCGTAATGTCCTACCTCTCTTGCAAACAGATGTTTGCGACCCGTTTTAGGAATTCCGGAACAAAGGCAATGCGGCGCTTCTATCTGATCATGCCCAGAAATATCATCTATTTAAAGAGCAAACCCCTCCTGCATCAAACCAATTTGTTCTCGGATATGACCTAAATGCTCTTCCCAATATCGCTGTGATCCAAACCACGGGAAAGCGACCTGGAACGCAGGATCGTTCCACCGCTGAGCTAACCAGCCTGCATAGTTGATGATGCGCAACGTTCGGAGCGGTTCGATTAAAGCGACCTGCTGGTAGTCAAATGTCATAAATTGCTCATATCCAATCAAGACTTTCCGCAACTGCAGTGCCATAGCCTCTCGATCTCCCGACAACAACATCCATAAATCCTGAATAGCCGGACCCATTACAGCATCATCCAAGTCAACAAAACTTGGGCCATCTTCCATCCA
This sequence comes from Betaproteobacteria bacterium UBA3031, assembly GCA_002367635.1. Lineage (GTDB taxonomy): Bacteria > Pseudomonadota > Gammaproteobacteria > Burkholderiales > Eutrophovitaceae > Eutrophovita. Next base: position 5,183 of record DFDI01000045.1, read on the forward strand.
TAAAATATTCCCTGGGTGACAATCCCCCAATAACCGGATGAAGGAGGAGTTTTCCGCTCCTTTTAAAGCACCATCAATCGCCGTTAAGGCAAGATCCACGAGACCTTCGTACGTCTCACGCAATTCAGCAGGCATAAACCCATTATTTATTATGAAGTCGACAGGCTCTCGACCAAACTGGCCCGCACTCATAGACGGACGATACCGAAAGGATTGCGTCGCAGATACCGCGTGAATGCGACCGATCAAGCGACCGATCCAACTCAGCACCGAATCGTCCTCCAAGTTAGGTGCTCGCCCACCTATTTTTTCAAATACGGCAAACTGAAATTTATCGACCTTAAAAAGAGATTCTTGATTGATCCTAATAGGCGCGATCACCGGAAGTTCGAACTCAGACAAATTAAAGGTAAATTCGTGCTCCTCTAATAATTGATTTTGGGACCATCTACCTGGTCGATAAAATTTCGCGACCACATCGAATTCTCGTTCCTCATCGTAAACGCCAATTTGATAAACTCGATTCTCAAAACTATTTAGGGGAATTAACTTACCCGTAGTTTTCCAGCCAACGCGATCAAGCGCATTAAGAATTAGGTCTGGGCCTAGACCGAAATATGGCGTCTCTTCAGCCTGAAATTTCACGGGATCAAAAACCTAACAGGCGACACAATGGCAATCGACAAATAATACATTTCAGTCATCGCGGGTAGGAACCACCACTTACGTCAACAGTGGTCCCAGAAACATAGGCCGGACTTTCTGCCCCCAACCAAAAAATAGTCTCCGCGACCTCCTCTGGCAAACAAGGTCGTCCGCTATGCACGCTGTTCATTACCGACTCTTTCCTGGAATCGGGCAGTTGCTCATACATCGCTGTCAACGTAGGGCCTGGCGCAACCGCATTCACGAATATGTTATGCCGGCCGAGATGTGCGGCATAACTCTTTGTAAGATTGAGTAACGCAGCCTTCGTCGCTCCATACCAAAGATCAGGATGGCCAGTGAATGCGGAGACTGAACCAACCGAAACAATACGACCACCACCTCGCGACCTCATGCCCAATGAGACAGATTCAATCAGTCTCGCAGGCGCTAAAAGATTAACCTCTAAAATCTCCTGAATATGATCTTGCGGTATTGAATCCATCGGGTCACAAAACAGTACTGCCGCATTATTGATTAACGTATCAATTGGTCCCACCCGATCTATTAACTCTGGAATTTTATCGAGAGATCTTAAGTCAAATGAAATAGACTCTCCCACGCAGGAGCCTTTAAACTCTTTATCTAGGGATAATACGCTCCAACCCATTGATGAGAATTTTTTAGCCACAGCTAAACCTATACCTCTGCCAGCACCAGTCACCAATACTGTTTTCATAAAAACTTTCTAATGAGAATTACGCTCAAAAACAAACCTTACGTTTCACAGTTAACATACTGCTCTTCACCTTCAGAAACTTTTAACTTGTAACGCTGAACGCCTATATCCCTAAAAAACTGATCAATCGTTTCAAGTGCTTGATCATGAGACTCATAAGGGGCAACAGGAAAATCGTACGTCCTATCAAACGACTCATCAAACAATGACGATAATCGCACCAACACTTTACCACCTGCACTAGAATCAATTGATATATCTGGCTCTCCAAATTTTAGACGAGAGTGATTGATTGCATTGCTAGCGAACAACTGAAAACCAACTTCCCTCACTGCCCAATACCCCTCTTCGAGAGATCTGATGAGAGGCCTCGGCGGTCGAGGCAATGCCAGCACAGAACAATCTGCCGTGGATAACTGGGCACTTACCGCCTCGGCAAATTTGATTCCCCACCGACCAATATCCCCCGCAGACTCAAAAATCGAGGGTGCAGAAACAGGACTCAGCGCAACACCACAAAGAAATCGTAAATGAGCAGCTTCTGACCCGGATAAAACATCGATTGGAAGATCCGGAAAATCCAACGCCGCCATATTTTTTAATTGGTCGTATTGACCAGCCAATCTCCACGAATCAAGCGGATATTGATGCAAGGACTCATAGTCCGTTAAGCAATTAGCCAACCCAAAGTTCTTACAGTGGCCCAGGACGCCCAAGCGCTCAAGCATCTGGCTCAAGGCGGACACATCTCTCAATATGGTCGAAACAGTGTTTCTTTTCTGGGAACCGATAACCAAAATGACAGGCATAATAAACAGATCCAACCGAAATGCACTATCTGTCCGGTTCGCTGTTAGCGCCGCATCCCCCACCCGTCTCGCCACACGACCGGCCGAGATGGAATTAGGATGCCAACAAGCCTGTTTCACTGCATCGTCTAGTCCAGACTCAATGAGCTCATCAACTAGTTTATACAACTGTGTTTGATCTAAAGCCACACGCTCTGAAGGCAACTTCGCCGACAAATCATTAGCAAGAACCATCAATTGCTCATAAGGACTCATATTTTAAATTTGACTATCGCTCATCTCAGGTAGGGTTTTCTGTCTTACTTAACCATGATTATAACGACTGCGTCTTCAGATAGAATCGTAGGCAAACTGAAGTAAGCACTTTACGTACGCAGCAGCCATTACAAACAAGCCAATAAATCCTTCGCTCACAAGTGTATTAATCATGAATTA
>DFDI01000045.1:7972-35233 GCA_002367635.1 Betaproteobacteria bacterium UBA3031
TCGCTCACAATTGTATTAATCATGAATTACCTCGCACATCTTTTTTGTCCCCAAATGATGTGGGCTGGCTAACTGGGCAGCATCCTTGGGGAGCTTTGTAAAAGGACCTATAAATGAACGAATGCTAGCGATTCCTCGCTATAACGTCGTTAATGATATCAACCTGCACAGAAAAATTGATCTTTTTCCGGACCAGTCAGATATTTTTAGAAAAAGTGCTGCAAGGATTAATCCTAAACAAAGACGATTTGCGCGAATACTGGTCGATATTTATTTTGATCACATTCTTGCCAAGCTCTGGTCACAGCTCTAGCCCAAAGCTTGGCAGAACTAAGTCAACACATTTACCAAGCCACACTCAAAGATCGGCCTGAAAATCCTCAAAACTTCAAAAAAGGCCTCTCAATTGATCAGCGAACATGGCTCGTTCAGGTCCTATGCGTCTATCACTGGCATCGCTTGGCAAATCGATTGGGTTCTAGGTTAAAACGAGGAAATGCAATTTTGGGCGGCGCGAAAAATCTTATGGCCCACATGAACACCTTTGAAAAGAGGGCAAAGACTTCTTAAACAATTACGCAAAAAAATCATATCCACCGATAATGCGTCGTAACTTGAATTCAACTCTCTTGCGTCTCAAAGTCTCCCGGCATTACAATCTCTATCAGCTCTAAATCGTCACTATGCGCGATCTCTTTATGATGAATTCCAGATGGCTGATGCACACATGTTCCAGCCGTTAACCGCTTTCGCCCAATCCCCTCATACTCAAACTCTGCCCAACCTTTCAAAATGTAAATCATTTGAAAAGTCACATCATGATAATGTTGCCGAGGAATCGGATGTTCGCCCGGAACCGCTCGAATAACGTGCGCAACAACAGCCCCATGGGTCGCCTCTTTAATACCTAAATCCCTGTATTTAAAGAACGGGCGCAAACCATCTCTTTTGAATTCTTTTTCGTCCAAATGATTACAAGAAAATTTCTTTTTATCGCTCACAACCCCTCCCATAAAATATCAAGTCGACACGTATAGCTTAATTACATCAGCCTTTACTCAAATCATTTCCAAGCATTGCTTTAAGCGCATCCGACTTAAACTCCCGATGGTAGAGAATTACTATCACCATAATGGTGGAGAGAATAAATAGCCAAGAATTCAGAAACCAAGGCAAGACCGATAGACCAAAGTAATAAGCGCGCAAACCATCATTAAAGGTATTCGACGCGGTACTCGCCATTCGTGAGCCACTCTGGACAAACTGTTCGTGCACATCGGGCTCGGCATCAGTATCCGGTGCTGCGCCTACCATTACCGAACAAAAAAAATGCTGCCTTAAGGACCAGGTGAACTTAAAAAACGCATATATAAATATAGCGAGCAGCAATACGATTTTGCAGTCCCATGCCAAAGTGTCATTCTTAATCGCAAATGGCAAATCAGCAAGGATTTCAATCGCTCTGTCGGTCGTGCCCAATAGCGCCAGAAGCGCACCCAAAATCAAAATGGTCGTTGAAGCGAAAAACGTAGCGCCATTTGATAAGGTGAGGATAATGTTTGCGTCAACGATCTTCAGATCTCTTCGAATGGTCCCGCGCCACCATTCCTCTCGATAACGCACCATGACACTCATTAAGCTTGGCATCCCATTATCAGCAGCACGTCTCGCAAATTTGGCATAACCAACCCAGCCAAAACAAAATATGGCAATCGCCAGATAATCAAAGACGGTAAATGATACGTTATCCATTGTCATGAAAGGGCTCGATCCGTGGTCGCATTAGCGTAAGTCATTGAAAACAAGAATCTTCAGGAGTTTAACTCATTCTATTATTAGCGTTATACTACTCTAAAGAAACTGATTATGAGAGACTCAATATGGGCGCCGAAAACACAGCGAAACTCAACGCAGACGAAACAGTATTGCTTAGGGCGGATGAAGGCGGCATCGCCACACTGACACTTAACCGCCCGAAAGCGTTCAACGCGCTCTCCGAAGAGCTGCTGGCAGCACTGCAAATGCAATTAGAGGCCATCAGCAATGATTCATCGGTTCGAGTCGTAGTCATTGCGGGGAGCGGAGACGCATTTTGTGCTGGGCACGACCTTAAACAAATGCGGGCAAACCCAAGCCGAGAGTATTATGACGCGCTGTTTAATACCTGCAGCCAATTCATGCTCACCTTAATGAGGATCCCTCAACCTGTGATCGCTAAAGTGCATGGCATTGCGACTGCTGCCGGCTGCCAACTCGTTGGGACCTGTGATCTTGCTATTGCCTCAGAAGAAGCGAAATTTGCAACTTCTGGTATTAATTACGGCTTATTTTGCTCAACACCGGCGGTTGCCGTATCTCGAAACATTCATCGAAAAAAAGCTGCAGAATTACTATTTACTGGCGAATTCATTGACGCACGCACCGCAGAGTCACTCGGACTAATCAACAAAGCTGTCCCCGCCAAGCAACTGAATGCCGAAGTTCTCCAGATGGCTAATTTAATTATTCGCAAGTCAGCGGTTGCTGTTTCAACGGGCAAACGAATGCTCTACCGACAAATTGAGATGGGTATAGATGACGCGTACAAGTTCGCAGCCGAGGCAATGGCCTGCAACATGATGGCCTTTGATGCCGGCGAAGGGATAGATGCCTTTATTGAAAAAAGGTCTCCAACCTGGAAGCATATTTAAGTTTGCACCAGCCTTTGATTGACCAAGTAACAAAAAGATAAAACTACATAGATGCCGCTGATGCGGCGTGATCACTAAGACGCACACGGCGCCACTCGGCAAAGTATACGACGGTAGAAATAGACAAAGTTACCAATAATGCTGGCATCATCACACTTAGGATTAAATCACTCACGAATAATTTTGCCTCTTGTGCAAAAGCAAGTGCGATAACTAGAAACGCAAGTGCCGCGTGTGACTTACCCCATAGATTAGGTACCACTCGAATATCTCTTAATTTGCTGTCAAGCAGTCCAACACTCAGCATCACAATATCTCTCAAAACTAGAGGGATGCCAATCCACAGAGGTAATAACCCTTGCCAAACTAAGATCGATGCGCAGGTAATGACCAACAATTTATCAGCGACAGGATCCAGTATTGTCCCCACCGTTGTGACTGCGTTGAATCGACGAGCAACATACCCATCCAAACCGTCTGAAAAACCTAAGACTAAAAAAAACCAAAAAGCCAGTTGATAGTCGTGGCCTGACAATATGATTGCCAGAAACGGAACTGACAACAATCGACCAAGGGTAATGGTATTCGGAAGCACACTAATCATCCCGACTCCTAACCAATAACTACATAACACCGCTAACTAAATGAGGGCCCGTTAAGCACCCTCGCTGTGAAATGTATCTTCAGAACGTCATAGAATCAAGACCTTTGAGGTAAGCTCAAGATTAAATTATTCAATTTCACGACAAAAGCCGCAGGATCCTCAAGTGCGCCACCATCAGCCAACATAGCCTGATCGAAGATAATTGAGCTCCAGTCCGAAAAGCGGGCAGCTTCCTTCTCGGCCGCCATTTTCTTCACAATCGGATGATGAATATTAACTTCCAGGATCGGTTCAACTGAAGGCGCATCTTGTCCCGCCGCCTTCAACATTCTTGAAAGATTCATACTCATTTCATCCTCATCGGATACCAAGCATGATGGGGAGTCAACTAATCGACTGGACACACGAACATCTTTGACTCTCCCCACTAATGCAGCTTTAATACGCTCCACTAAGTCACCATCCTCAGCATCAGTTTCATCAGATTTCTCATCATCAATTGGCCCTAAATCAAGGGATCCTTTAGCAACTGAGACAAGTTTTTTTTCATCAAACTCTTGAAGATTAGAAACCACCCACTCATCGACTCGATCGGAGAGCAAAAGGACTTCAATATTTTTTTTCTTAAATATTTCGAGATGAGGATTTGATTTCGCCGCCGCATGCGTCTCAGCAGTGATGTAGTAGATCTTATCTTGCCCCTCTTTCATGCGTTCAATATAGTCACTAAGGGTAACGACTTCACCATCATCAATCTGAGCAGTTGTTGAGAATCGAAGTAACTTAGCAATACGCTCTTTGTTACTCCAATCCTCCCCGAGTCCTTCTTTGAGAACGCGACCAAATTCTTTCCAAAACTCTTTAAATTTATCCTGCTGATTTGCAGCCATATCCTCAAGCATGGCCAAAACTCGATTAATACACCCCTTACGAATAGCATCAACATCTCTAGATTCTTGTAAAATTTCTCTGGAAACATTTAACGGTAGATCTGAGGAATCTACAACACCTCTGACGAAACGAAGATAACCAGGTAATAACTGCTCAGCATCATCCATAATAAATACACGGCGGACATAAAGCTTTAGCCCTCGTCTATGATCCCTGTTCCAGAGATCAAAAGGAGCTTTACTCGGAATATACAACAACTGAGTATATTCACTCTTTCCCTCAACTCGAGCATGAGCCCATGCTAACGGCTTCTTAAAATCATGAGAGATATGCTTATAAAAATCCTCATATTGCTCATCAGTCACCTCGGCTTTAGATCGAGCCCATATCGCTGAAGCTTGATTAATTTGTTCAGGCTCATCTTGGAGAACATACTTATTCTCTTTGGCATCCCATTCTTCTTTAGGCATAAAAATAGGAAGATTAATATGGTCTGAGTAACGCTGAGCAATTGTTTTGAGACGATGCCCTTCCAGTAAACCGTCTTCATCCGCCCTCAAATGCAGAATAATTTTCGTACCTCGACTCGGCTTGGACGTACCTTCGACCGTAAACTCACCCTCACCCTCAGACTCCCAGAGAACCGATTCAGACGCATCCAATCCGGCGCGTCTAGAAATAAGCGTCACCTTATCGGCAACGATAAAGGAGGAATAAAAACCGACTCCAAATTGCCCGATAAGCGAAGCATCTTGGGCTTGATCTCCAGTTAGCTTGCTGAAAAATTCTTTAGTTCCGGATTTTGCAATCGTCCCGATGTTCTCTATCACTTCATCTCGAGACATGCCGATCCCGTTGTCGGAGATGGAAATAGTTCGGTTTTCACGGTCAACCGATATATCAATCTTAAGAACCGAGTCCTCGCCCATGAGCGAAGCATCTGTGAGCGACTCAAATCTGAGCTTGTCGCAAGCGTCAGACGCATTTGAAATCAACTCTCTGAGAAAAATTTCCTTGTTTGAATACAAGGAATGAATCATTAATTTAAGTAATTGACTTACTTCCGTTTGAAACCCGAGCGTCTCTTTAGCAGCGGCATCTGACATTAAATTTCACCCTATTTAAATGGATTGTATTACCTATAGATCAACGAGATGGGGGCAAGAACTGAAAATTCAAGGGCGTAAATAGCCCAGCAATAGTCAGGGATTTATTTAGAACGATTCCCTTGCCGAAAATTCTCAGCCCAGAGTAATGCAATGATTGTCTTAGCGTCCTGCATCTTTGCATCTAGGGACAGTTGTAACAGCTCAGCCATTGGCACTCTTGAGGTCTCCAAAAACTCCTCATCGTCCAATTTTCGTTTTGAATAGGTCAAACCTTGAGCAAGATATGCATAAATCAATTCATCTGAATACCCAATACAAGGCATTAGCGTCCCGATTAAATCCCATCGTTCTGCCTGATAGCCCGTCTCTTCCAACAACTCTCGTCGAGCCGCACGTTCAGGATCTTCTCTTAGATCGATCTTGCCAGCTGGAAGCTCTAACATGTGTTGCTTCACTGGATAACGGTACTGTCGCTCTACAAGCACCGTACCATCCTCAAACAAGGGAACAATTACGGCAGCTCCAGGATGCACTATGTATTCTCTTGTTGCCTTCTGACCGTTTGGCAGCCTCACAGTATCTTCACGCACCTCAAGCATTCTGCCGCTGTAAGCTATACGCGACTCTAGCTGAGTTTCAGTAAAGTCCTGACTCATCGCTCAAAAAGTTCGGACTGAACTCTCAATTAACGATTCACAGAGGGACAGGAGCCAACCGGGAAACAAACCCAAACCAAGCAGCAACAAACCATTGACTGCGAAGACCGCCATTCCCGCCGAATACTTGACGGTGTTGATTGAGGACTCATTTGCATCAAAGAACATAATTTTAACAACTCTCAAATAATAAAAAGCGCCAATGAGAGAAGTCATTACGGCAGTCACAGCAAGACCTACATAACCCAAATCTATAATCGACTGAATCACAAACAACTTAGACCAAAAACCTACGGTTGGAGGTATGCCCGCCATCGAAAATAGAATAATCATTAAGAGAAATGCACACCAAGGATTTGTCTGACTCAACCCCCGCAAATCGCTAAGCTCTTCTGCCTCAAACCCATCCCTGGATAGAAGTAAAATCACACCAAACCCACCCAATGCCATCAAAACGTACGTTAAGACATAAAATAATGACGCGCTATACCCACTAATGGAGCCCGTCATGAAACCAACCAACAAAAACCCCATATGGGCAATCGTCGAGTAAGCCAACATGCGCTTAAAGTTAGTTTGAGCAATAGCCACAACGTTACCAATAATCAGTGAAGCGACGGCAAGAACCGTTAACATTTGGCTCCAGTCCTGATGTAGAGATGGATGCCCGAGAGCTTCAGCGAGCAAACGCAAAACAAACGCAAAGGCAGCGACTTTAGGCGCAGTGCCAATAAGTAGCGTCACTGAGGTGGGGGAGCCTTGGTAGACATCCGGTATCCACATATGAAATGGAACAGCTCCGAGTTTAAAGCCGATCCCTACGATAACAAACACCACTCCAAGCCGAAGCAGATTCGAATCGCTATGTCCAGAAAGTATGGACGATACAATTGCTTCAATGTTCAGATGTCCAGTGGCGCCGTAAATCATAGACATACCATAGAGCAACATACCCGAAGCAATAGCCCCTAGAACAAAATATTTTATAGCGGCCTCGGAACTGCGGCCAGAATCACGCTGGAGAGCGACCATCGCATACAAACTTAAACTTAAGAGTTCAAGGCCTAGATAAAGACTTAGGAAATGATTAGATGAGATCATGACCATCATCCCTAGGGTTGCAAACAACGTCAGAGAAAAGTACTCCCCTCGATGTAACCCGCGTGATAATAGGTAGTTCTTTGAGTACACAAGGCCAACTGCAATAAGAACACATACTGTTGATTTAAGAGCCGCTCCGAGCGCATCCGAAACAACCAATCCGCTCATAATAACTCTAGGGTCTGCGTCATAAAAAAACCACGGCAGAACACTCGTTACAACTAAAACTATTAGAGTTAGTGCGTACGTAACACCACGTTGCTCCTTACTTAAAAATAAGTCGAGTAATAAAATACCACTGACTCCGATGAGCAAAAAAATCTCAGGCAAGAGCGTGTATAGATCTGATAATTGAAAATCCATATGTGACTTAAATACCTTTTATAATCGACTATCGCTTTATTTAGTTCTTAATCACGGAGGCGAGCTCTAATACCGTAGCCACCGAAACATCAATCACATCTGTAAACGGCTTGGGGTACACGCCCATACCAATTACGATTAGCGCTAGAACAAACAACATTGCGAATTCGCGCGCATTAACATCCTTTAATCCTAGTACCCGTTCGCTACCGCACTCTCCGAAAACAACTCGTTTATACATCCAAAGCGTATACGCCGCACCTAAGACAAGGGTCATAGCCGCTGCAAATGCAAACCAAAAATTACTCGCCATCGCACCCATGATTACAAGGAACTCGCCCACAAACCCACTTGTTCCAGGTAAGCCGGCGTTAGCCATAGCAAATACAAGAAAGAGCACCGCGAACATTGGCATCGAATTAACGACGCCTCCGTAGTCAGAAATCTCCCTTGAGTGCATTCGGTCATACAAAACCCCAACGCAAAGGAATAATGCAGTAGAGATAAAGCCGTGCGACACCATTTGAATAACAGCGCCTTGCATTCCTCCAACATTAAATATAAATATACCCAGAGTCACAAAGCCCATATGGGATATCGACGAATAAGCAATTAGTTTCTTCATATCTCGCTGAACAAGCGCAACAAATCCAATATAAACAATCGCAATTAAAGACAACCCGATTACAAAGGGCGCCAATTCTCTTGCCGCATCGGGCACAATCGGCAACGACAATCTTAGAAACCCGTAACCACCGAGCTTGAGCATAACCGCCGCCAAAACAACCGATCCACCGGTAGGCGCTTCAACGTGCGCATCGGGCAACCACGTATGTACCGGCCACATCGGGATTTTCACGGCAAAAGCAGCAAAGAGCGCTAGAAATATTAAAACCTGGGCACTTTGTGGAATTGATACCGCATAAAAATTCGAGATTGCAAAACTACCTCCAGTGATTCGATAGAGATAAATGAGCGCAACCAGCGTTAATAAAGACCCCGCTAACGTGTAAAGGAAAAACTTAATTGCAGCATAAACTCGATTCGGCCCACCCCACACTCCAATAATGAGAAACATTGGGATAAGCGTTGCCTCAAAAAAAACATAGAACAACATAGCATCTAGAGAACAAAAAACGCCATTAATCATCCCAGACAGAATTAAAAATGAGGCGAAATAATGAGATACTTTTTTGGTGATGACTTCCCAACCCGCAACAACAACAAATATGGTGGTCAACGCGTTCAACAAAATGAGTACTAGCGATATGCCATCTATACCGAGGTGATAATTGATATTGAAGGTTTCAATCCAAGGGATGAACTCAACAAATTGAAATTCAGATTGCATCGCATCAAATTGCATCCATACGGGGATCACAACCAGAGCACTTAGAATAGAGCCCACCAATGACATCCAGCGAGCGATGCGCTCTCGCCCATCTCTACCAACAAGCAATACGGCAACGCCAAAGAATATGGGTACCCAAACAATGAGTGACAAAGAACCGATTACGTGGGTCAACATTTTTTATCTATCTTATTTTCAAAAAAGCCAAATTGTGACTAGAGCGAACGCCCCTAATATCATCACAAACGCATAATGAGACACAAAACCTGTTTGCATCCGGCGGAGCTTCATCCCTATCCGACCGACTAACTTAGCAGAGCCATTAACCATGAGCCCATCAATGATTTTTTGATCACCAATCCTCCAAAACAACCCACCAAGAGACTTCGCTCCTCTCGCAAAAAACCACTCATTAAATTTATCTAAGAAATATTTCTCTTCGAATAATTTAGTAAGCGGTGAAAATATGACCAGTTTTTTTCTAGTTTTCGGTGAATACACGAAAAGAAACCAAGCGACGAAGACACCAGCAGCTGCCAACCAAAAGGGTAACGTTTGGAATCCATGCAACCCCATTGCGAACCATCCATGGAAGTGCTCACCAAATTGTCGGACCACATCATGAGACCCCATGACAAATATGACCCCCTGGAAGTAATCGCCGAAAAGAATAGGTTGTATTGAGATCGCTCCACTAAAAACCGACAAAACTGCCAGGACGACCAAAGGGGCCCAAACCACCATTGGTGATTCGTGAGGTTCATGATTTTTTTGGGGGCTATGGTCATGATGCGGCGCCCCTCCTCGATATTTACCCTCAAACACCAAAAAGTACATCCGAAAGCTGTACAACGCAGTAACGAAAACCCCCACCAGCACGGCAAAATACGCAAAACCAGCACCGGGGATTGTCGACAAATGAACACTTTCAATGATGCTATCTTTTGAGTAAAAACCGGAGAGAAACGGGAATCCAATCAAGGCCAAAGACCCAACTAGTGAGACCAACCAAGTAATGGGCATTTTTCGTCTTAATCCACCCATAAAGCGCATATTTTGCTCATGGTGCATACCGATAATCACAGAGCCAGCGGCAAGAAACAGCAGGGCCTTGAAGAAAGCATGCGTCATAAGATGGAACATCGCAGCAGAATATGCGGAAACACCTAACGCAACAGTCATGTATCCAAGTTGGGATAAGGTTGAATACGCGACCACACGCTTAATATCATTTTGAACTAAACCTAAAAGCCCCATAAACAGTGCGGTAATAGAACCGATAACCAGCACGAAGGACAGCGCCGCTTCTGACAGTTCAAATAAGGGGGACATACGAGCCACCATGAATATGCCGGCCGTAACCATGGTCGCCGCATGAATGAGCGCGGAAATTGGTGTCGGACCTTCCATTGAATCTGGCAACCATACGTGAAGAGGAAATTGTGCTGACTTTCCCATCGCGCCAATAAACAGACAAATACAAATTACTGTTACCAAAGACCAACCAACACCTCTGAACAACTCAATTTGTTGCGCAGCGAGGTGATCGCTTTGCTCAAATACAGCGGCGTAATCTAAGGTTCCAGCGTAATGTAGGACCAGTGCAATGCCTAATAAAAATCCGAAATCACCGACTCGATTAACGAGGAATGCTTTGAGATTCGCATAAATCGCAGAATCTTTTTTATACCAAAAACCTATCAACAGATAGGAAACCAAGCCAACTGCCTCCCACCCAAAGAACAGCTGAAGAAAATTATTGCTCATAACCAACATCAGCATGGCAAATGTAAACAAAGATATATAACTGAAAAACCTCTGATATCCAGGATCTTCCTTCATATACCCTATCGTATAAATGTGAACCATCAATGACACACTAGTGACAACGATCATCATGAGTGAAGACAAACGGTCAATCAAAAACCCAACTTCGAAACGAACGTCCCCAACCAAGGCCCAAGTATAAACGGCCCCATTAAAAACATGACCATCTAAAACGTCGATGAAAATTATGATCGATGCAACCAACGAAATTGAGACCCCAAAAATCGCCACAAGATGTGCGGCGGACCGACCAATTTGCTTACCAAAAAGACCGGCGATCAACGCGCCAAACAATGGGGATAGCGCAGCACAGAGGTATATGTTCATGTTGCTCATAGAATCATTACCCTCTTAACCCACCGATATCATCAACATTAATTGTTTTCAGGTTTCTGAATAACACCACTAAAATAGCAAGCCCAATTGCTGATTCGGCAGCCGCTACCGTCAATATAAAAAAGACAAAAATTTGACCCGATAAATCGCCCAAATAATGTGAGAACGCCACAAAGTTAATATTGACCGCGAGCAACATCAGTTCAATCGACATTAGAATGATGATGATGTTTTTACGATTTAAAAATATTCCCGCGATACTGATTGAAAAAAGAATCGCACCCAACACTAGGTAATGAGATAGGGTAATCACGAATTGTCCTCGCTACGTTTATTCTCAACCGGCATGGATATTATTTTCAGTCGATTAGCCCGAGTCGCTGAGATCTGTTGGCTTGTATTCACAAGCTTCGTGTCCTTGCGACGCCTGAGGGTTAATGCGATAGCGGCCACAATAGCCACAAGCAAAATCACCGCAGCCAACTCAAATGCATATAAATATTCCGTATATAGCAAACGACCTAATTGAAGCGTATTACCCTCGGTGGTAATCGCCGCAGCAACCTCTGCCGGTTTATCAAACACTGCTCGCCCGCCAACAAGGACAATGATTTCCGCCAAAAAAATTCCAGATACAACCAAGGCTGGTAACAAATAATTCCAGTACCCCTCTTTCATGCGATTCAAGTTGATATCCAACATCATCACAACGAATAGAAAAAGAACCATTACCGCACCGACATATACCAATATGAGGGAGATCGCCAAGAATTCAGCCTCAAGAATGAGCCATATAGCCGCAGACGTGAAAAACGCCAACACCAATGAAAGGGCTGCATGTACTGGATTTCGCGAAAAAATAACACTCAGTCCCGCGCCAACCAGGATGGTTGAAAATAAGTAGAAGGTGAAATTCTCGAAGCTCATTTAGTTTGTATTTTCTTTTCTCAATGTTGAAGCGGACTCATACATTATCGATATTTGGCATCAGACTCGCGGTCCTTAGCAATCTGATCTTCGTATCGATCACCGATGGCTAACAACATGTCCTTCGTGTACACCAAATCCCCGCGTTGCTCACCGTGATATTCAAAAATTCTTGTTTCGACAATGGAGTCAACCGGGCAAGATTCTTCACAAAAACCACAAAAAATACATTTGGTCAGATCAATGTCATAGCGCGTCGTACGCCTACTCCCATCATCTCTTTGCTCGGACTCAATAGTGATTGCCAGAGCAGGGCATACCGCCTCACACAATTTGCACCCGATGCAGCGCTCTTCCCCATTCGGATATCGCCTTAACGCATGCAGTCCACGAAATCGGGCGCTCTGAGGTGTCTTTTCCTCTGGAAACTGCACGGTAATCTTCGGTGCAAAAAAGTATTTTAATGTGAGCATCAAACCCTTACGTAGCTCCGTAAGAAGAAACGTCTTTGATGCATCACGAATAAACCCGAACATTTTTATTAATTCCTTTATGTCAAAACTACCAAGGCCACCAATCCATTCTCATGAGAACGCCAATGAGAACAAGCCACACAATGGTTATGGGAATGAATACCTTCCAACCTAAACGCATAATCTGATCGTATCGGTAGCGTGGGAATGTCGCCCGAAACCATAGAAAGAAAAAAAGCATGAAGGCGACTTTAGCAGCGAACCAACCAAACCCGTCCGGTATGCCGGGCACTGGCGAGAGCCAACCTCCTAAAAACATGATCGACGCTAATGCTGCTATCAAAATCATGTTGGCATACTCGGCCAAGAAAAATACCGCAAATGTTGTACCCGAATATTCGACGTGGAATCCAGCAACAATCTCTGACTCACCCTCGGCTACATCAAAAGGCGCTCGGTTCGTCTCAGCCACGCCCGATATAAAATACACGACAAACATCGGAAATAACGGGATTAAATTCCAGCCGAGAAGCCCCATTCCAGTTCGTTGTGTATCGACTATTGTCGTTAAATTCAAGCTTCCTGACATCATCAAGACACACACTAAGGCAAAACCCATAGCAATTTCATACGCCACAATTTGCGCACCGCTTCTCATGGCGCCGATCAACGCGTACTTCGAATTAGACGCCCATCCTGCAACAATGACCCCATAAACGCCCATGGAAGTAATAGCCAAGATGTACAACAGTCCCGCGTCGATATTCGACAACACCAAACCGTCCGCAAAAGGCATCACGGCCCAAGCAGCTAACGCTGGCATCAGGGACAACATGGGAGCGATGACAAATAAAAATTTGTTGGCTCCATTAGGGATGATAATTTCTTTTGTTAACAGCTTCAAAACATCAGCAAAGGGTTGTAACAAACCCATTGGACCAACACGATTGGGGCCCAAACGCAGTTGCATATACCCAATCACCTTTCTCTCAGCGAGAGTAAGGTAAGCGACACAGAGAGTCACCGGAATCAGAATCGACAAAATTTTAATCAAAGTCCAACCGAAGTAAGCAAAGTCTTCGCCAATATACGTACTTAAGAAATCAACGATCATCCAACCGCTCCCACAGATTGGAGCTTAGAGACTTGAACAGAGCCACCAATACCACCAAGCACCTTTGAGGCATCACTGGTCATGGGTATTCGAATGACGGCGCACGCGAGGTGTGGATCGATTCGAGCAGGCAAATCAAAAATTTGACCACCTTGCTCAACCCTAACCATGTCTTCATTCACAACATCAAGCTCTTGTGCAAGCTCTGAGTCCAGCCACGCGTAGTTGGACAACGCGTCTTTTGTTAACTGTAATGCCTGCGCGCGACGAACAATCGAGTCGACGCTATACATTGGCACATCCGACAATCTTTCAATCAACAGCAGTTCCGCAGATACGGCAGGCAGTTTATTTGACATATTCGACTGCGATTGCAATCGACGGGGTAAACCATCAAAGCTGTCTTTCAATACGCTGCGAACGGCCTCTATGGATTCATACTCAAAATTAGAAAATTCAAATAACTTACCTAGCGCGGCGAGCAACCTCCACCCGGGACGGCTAAGGCCCTTTGCTGGGGCAACCGGACCAAATGATTGCGCCACACCCTCCATGTTGATAAACGTGCCCGCGGTTTCAGAAAACGGACTAATCGGCAGCAACACCGTCGCATACTCAGCGACCTCATCTTTGAATGCACTCATGGCCACGACCAGCTGAGCAGACTTCATAGCCTCAATAGCCGTACCCGGCATGCATGAATCGCCCCCCATCTCAGCATGCAATAAAAAATAAGCATCCAGAGGTGTATCAATCATTTGAATCGCATTAAGTCCGCTCGGGCCGGGCAGCACATTCGTGGATTCCGCACCCAATGAATTAGGTCCGTCCGAGAGTAAACCTACTTTCGCACCCACTAACTCTCCCAGCAGATGACTGATTTGCTCTATTTTTGATCTATCTGGATGATGTCGTGCAACAGATCCGACCAAGATCAGCTTCTGCTGTCCAGAAACCAACAACTGCGCGATTTCTTTAGCATCGGCTTCAACCGAAATATCAGCTAACGTATCTGCAAAAGGTCGGCCAAGCGCAAGACACACAGCCTTAACGACTTGAAGCAACAATCCCTTCATACGGCTAGGCGCGACAAGGTAATCCTTGGCCGTAGGAACCAATGAATCACTATTTATCGGATTGATAAATGCGAGTAAGGCATGATTTATTTTTGTAGCCTGTCGGATTCTATGCGCTAGAAGTGGTTGTTCTTTACGTATGTTCGAACCAATCACTAGAATACGGTCCAAACTCTCAACATCGACAATACTCATGCCCAACCACGGTGCCTTAGCGGGTAATTCGCAGTCTGCTTGTCTCAATCGATAATCGATGTTTTCTGAGCCTAGAGCCCGAATCAATTTTTGAAACAAATAAAATTCTTCAGTCGTCGCCTGAGGCGTGGCTAGCGCGCCAATACGCTCTGGTTTAATAGTCGGGGACGCTAATTTGGTTTTAATGTGGTCTAGAGCTGTAGCCCAATCAACTTCCTCCCAACGACTATCAACTTTTATCATCGGAGAAAGTAAACGATCCGTCGCATTCAATCCTTCGTAGGCAAATCGATCACGATCCGAAAGCCAGCATTCATTGATCTCTGTGTTTTCATGAGGGACCACACGAATAACAGTATCGCCTTTAATTTGGGCAGTTAAATTTGACCCAAGTGCATCATGCGGACTAATCGTTTTTCGACGAGCCAGCTCCCATGTTCGCGCAGCATACCTAAACGGCTTAGATGTCAAAGCCCCAACCGGACAAACATCAATCATATTTCCAGATAATTCAGAATCTACTGTCGAGCCAACAAAGGCCATAATTTCTGAGTGCTCGCCTCGACCCGCCATTCCCAATTCCATAACCCCAGCGATTTCCTGACCAAACCTGACACAGCGTGTGCAATGAATGCATCGAGACATCTCCGCGGCCGAAACTAACGGACCAAGTTCTTTCTTGCTTACGATGCGCTTCGATTCTTTAAAACGCGACCCTGATCCTCCGTAACCGACCGCCAAATCTTGTAATTGACACTCGCCACCTTGATCACATATTGGACAATCAAGTGGATGATTGATAAGCAGAAACTCCATTACCCCTTTTTGAGCAGTTTTTGCCAGCTCAGATAAGGTATGAACTTTCATATCTTGTGCCGCTGGCGTCGCGCAGGCAGGTAGAGGCTTTGGCGCTTTTTCAACCTCAACCAAACACATACGACAGTTCGCTGCAATGGATAATTTCTTGTGGTAACAAAAATGCGGGACGTGAATCCCAAGCTTATTCGCGGCATCCATAACCGTGCTACCGTTATCCACTTCTACGGTTTTGCCATTTATCTCAAGAGTGATCATATTGATTCAACCTGACTTTTTTTATGTTTGATCAGGTACTCAAACTCAGGGCGAAAATGTTGTATGAAGCTCTTAACTGGAAGAGCAGCCGCATCGCCCAGCGCACAAATTGTTCTACCTGCAATATTGTCCGATAGTGACAGCAGCTGTTCGATATCACCCTCTTCCCCTAATCCCTTTTGAATGCGCTTCACCAATCGGTACAACCATCCCGTACCCTCCCGGCATGGCGTACACTGACCGCAAGATTCCTCATGATAAAAATACGAGAGCCGCAACAAACACCTCACCATGCATCGCGTCTCATCCATAACAATGACCGCCCCAGAGCCGAGCATAGAACCAACTTTAGCGATCGAGTCATAATCCATATCAGTCGCCATCATGACGTCAGCAGGCAAAACAGGCATTGACGACCCACCAGGAATAACTGCTTTTAGGCGATTACCGTCACGCACTCCGCCCGCCATCCGCAACAACTCAGCAAATGGAGTCCCGAGACGAACCTCATAGTTACCTGGCTTTTCAACATCTCCAGAAACAGAAAATATTTTCGTACCACCATTTTTGGGTTTTCCCAACGCCAAAAACGCATCGGCCCCACCTGAAATTAACGATGGTATTGCAGCAAAAGTTTCCGTGTTGTTGATGGTGGTGGGGCAGCCATACAGCCCATAGGACGCAGGAAATGGCGGCTTAAATCTTGGCTGACCTTTCTTTCCTTCTATAGACTCGAGTAATGCGGTCTCCTCGCCACATATGTAGGCACCAAACCCATGATGCGCATGCAGATCAAAATCGAACTGTGACCCCAAAATCTCTTTACCCAAATATCCTGCTGCCCTTGCCTCGTCTAATGCTTTCTCAAACCGCTCATAAACTTCCCAAATTTCCCCGTGGATGTAGTTGTACCCCACAGAAGCCCCTATGGCATAAGCAGCAATGGCCATACCTTCGATCACGACATGCGGGTTATATCTGAGTAGATCGCGATCTTTAAATGTGCCAGGCTCTCCCTCATCAGAATTGCAAATCACATACTTTTGACCCTCTCCTTTGGGCATAAAACTCCACTTAAGCCCCGTGGGGAATCCAGCTCCACCTCGACCTCTGAGCGCCGAATTCTTTACTTCCGTAATCACATCCGAGGGAGAGATCCCTTCCTTGAGAACTTTTCGAAGCGCTTGATACCCACCCCTCTTCACATAATCCGCAAGATTCCAGTTCAGACCGTCGATACCCTTCATAATCAAGGCATCCGGACCATAACTGGTGGTGGGAAAGGGAGGATTTGATGTAATCATCGCGCTTTTAACTCCTCTACTAATCCATCTACGTCTTCAACGCTTACTTTACCGCGCATCTCGCGATCATTAATAATGACTACCGGCGCATCTCCACAGGCTCCCATGCATTCCGCCTCTTTTAAGGTTACTGAGCCATCTGAGGTTGTCTCATTGAAGTTAATGCCAAGGGCTGCTTTCAATTGATCTGCCGTTCGATTGGCGCCTTGTAACGCACAAGGTAAATTGGTGCAAATCGCCAATTTAAAACGCCCAGGTTTATCCAAGTTGTACATGCCATAAAACGTTGCCACTTCCCATACCGCTATAGCGCGCATCTCTAGGTACTCCGCGATATCTTCTACAACCGGTTCGGAAACCCAACCTAATTCATTTTGCGCTATCGCTAAAGCCGCCATAACTGCAGAGGACTTTCGATTCACAGGATACTTCGCGATCTCCTTATCAATTGCCCGATAAGCCTCTGCCCTCAATAGTTTGACGCCGCTCATCGATCAATCTCTCCAAACACAACATCCTGAGTACCAATTATGGCTACAAGATCAGCGATCATATGCCCCCTTGTCATTTCATCTATTGCCGACAAATGCGCGAACCCTGGCGCTCTTATCTTTAACCGGTAGGGCTTATTGGCCCCGTCCGAGACTAAATAAATTCCAAACTCCCCCTTTGGCGCTTCGACCGCACAGTAAGCCTCACCAGCCGGGACATGCATCCCTTCAGTGAACAGCTTGAAGTGATGGATAAGATCTTCCATATTGACCTTCATATCTTCACGTGAAGGTGGGGCAACTTTAGTATTTGTCGTAATAATTGGCCCTGGGTTTTTTCTCAGCCAGCCAATACATTGTTTGATGATGTGATTCGACTGACGCATCTCTTCAACACGCACTAAATAGCGGTCGTAACAGTCTCCGTTCGTACCCAAAGGGATATCAAAATCAACCAAATCATAAGCATCGTAAGGTTGTTTTTTTCGCAAGTCCCAAGCAATGCCAGAGCCCCGAAGCATAGGCCCAGTAAACCCTAATGCGACAGCCCTTTCCGGCGTCACCACACCAATGTCTACGGTCCGTTGCTTCCAAATGCGATTGTCAGTTAACAAGGTTTCATATTCATCCACCTTGCTAGGGAAATGGCTCGTAAAGTGCTCAATAAAATCGAGTAACGATCCTTGTCGATTTTCGTTCAGTCTATTAATTTCCTTTTGATTGCGAAACTTAGACGCTTCGTATTGAGGCATGACATCAGGCAAATCTCGATAAACACCGCCAGGTCGGTAATAGGCCGAATGCAGACGCGCGCCCGATACCGCTTCGTAACAATCCATTAAGTCCTCGCGCTCACGAAAACAATAGAGGAACACTGTCATGGCCCCGACATCCAACGCATGCGCACCGAGCCATAGCAAGTGATTTAATATCCGAGTAATTTCATCAAACATGACACGAATATATTGCGCTCGGATAGGCACATCCACACCGATCAGTTTTTCGATTGCCATAACGTAGGCGTGCTCATTACACATCATTGACACGTAATCCAATCGATCCATATATGGGACCGACTGCAAAAACGTTTTATGTTCTGCTAACTTTTCGGTTCCACGATGAAGTAACCCAATATGGGGATCAATGCGTTCAACCACCTCTCCGTCAAGCTCGAGCACCAGACGCAACACCCCATGTGCAGCCGGATGCTGTGGACCAAAATTCATTGTGTAATTTTTAATTTCAGCCATGTCGCAATCTCTTTTCACGTCGACGCCACACCATCGCACTAAACATCGCCATAAGAGTCCTCTCGTATAACTCGCGGTACAATCTCCCGAGGCTCAATCGTCACAGGCTGGTAAACCACTCGTTTTTCTATCGGGTCATAACGCACCTCAACATGACCTGATAACGGAAAATCTTTCCTAAGTGGATGCCCTACAAAACCGTAATCAGTTAAGAGTCGCCTCAAGTCGGGGTGGCCATCAAAAACGATACCAAAAAGATCAAATGCCTCACGCTCAAACCAATTAGCGCTAGGCCAAATGTCGACTACTGAAGAAACTGCAGGCTGCTCATCGTCATCGCAAAAAACCCGCACCCGCACACGATGATTCAAATCGATGGACAACAAATGATAAACAACTGCGAACCTGCTAGAACATCGATTTTTCGATGGGTAATCTCTGTAGTCCACACCACAGACATCCATAAGTTGACTGAACTTCAAATCTGGAGCATCCCTCAATAAGGTCATGCTCGCAGGCAGGTCCAATGCCGCCAACGTAAGCGTCACTTCACCATGCTCATAACGAATAGCGTCCTCTGTTATCTCCAGATTAGACTTTAACCTCTCTACCAAACTTTGATGCACTTGATTCACTTAACCCCTAAGCCATTCGACCGCACTATTTAACGTGCAATCGTATTTGTCCTTTTAATCTTATTTTGAAGCTGCACAATACCGTAGAGCAACGCCTCAGCGGTAGGTGGGCATCCTGGAACATACACGTCAACAGGAACAATACGGTCGCATCCACGCACGACGGAATACGAATAGTGATAGTACCCGCCACCGTTTGCACAGGACCCCATAGAAATAACCCATCGCGGCTCAGCCATTTGGTCGTATACCCTCCTAAGAGCCGGAGCCATCTTGTTACACAGCGTTCCCGCCACAATCATCAGATCAGATTGCCGAGGGCTCGGTCGAAAGACGATACCAAACCGGTCCAAATCATAGCGAGCAGCACCGGCGTGCATCATTTCAACAGCACAACAAGCCAAGCCAAAAGTCATCGGCCATAGCGACCCGGTACGCGTCCAATTGACGACAGCATCAACGCTTGTTGTTACAAAGCCCTTCTCTTGAATTTCCTCAATAATCATATTCGCCGCAACCTAATCCCAATCTAGGGCTCCTTTTTTCCATTCGTAAATAAACCCCACAACCAACAAAGTAAGAAAAATCATCATGGCGACAAAACCAGTTAAACCAATCTGGTCGAGCGCAACCGCCCAAGGGAACAAGAAGGCAATCTCAAGATCAAAAATAATGAATAAAATAGCCACAAGATAATATCTAACATCAAACTTTGTTCGAGCATCCTCGAATGCATCAAAACCACATTCGTAGGCGGTTAATTTAGCCGCATCCGGATTATGGGAACGGAGAGCCCGACTGAGAACAGCTCCAACTAGGGGCAACACTACCCCCACGGCAACACCGACAACGATAAACAATAAAATTGGGAAGTATTCAGCTATCATTCAATTACTCCGTGCCACGATCCAATCTGATGTTCATGGCTTATCAGACCTGCGTTTCACTAATAGTTCGAGCCGCTAAATCATTAACGACTTTACATGCAGTTTTGGTGCCGACGGCGAGACTCGAACTCGCACGACCTAAGTCACCGCCCCCTCAAGACGGCGTGTCTACCAGTTCCACCACGTCGGCAATAAAAATGCTTACTTACAAAAGTTCGTTGATGCTATTCCTAAGATATTCACTTAGGGATTTCATCAACTTTAGAACGTTCGCCCTCTTCAACAGCTGAATCGAGCTCCTCAACGGCACCCGGCACAGCGGCAGGGGAAGTAATTGTAACCCCAGACATCACACCGACAGATCGCGATTTCTCAAACTGGAGAAAACTCAAGCTCATACTCGTTATAAAAAATATAGTCGCGAAAATAGCAGTCACCCGACTTAAGAAGTTTGCCGACCCACTCGATCCGAACAAACTTCCAGACGACCCACCTCCAAAAGCAGCACCCATGTCTGCTCCTTTACCATGCTGCATCAAAACCAACCCAATAACACCCAAGGCTGCCAGCACGTGTACCACCAAAACAATAAAACTCATAATATTCAGTCAATCATTAATGTGTTGTCACTGAAGTTGCCGAGCGACAAATTGTCAAAAAATCAACCAGGCTAAGTGAAGCCCCCCCGATTAACCCACCATCAACATCCTCTTGCTGAAATAAAGCCTCAGCATTATCAGGCTTAACACTGCCTCCATAAAGAATTTTTATAGATATCGCAGCATTTGCATCCATTAAGACCACTTGGTCCCTAAGAAACCCATGCACTTCCTGTACCTGCTCAGGAGATGCAGTCAAGCCTGTTCCAATAGCCCAAACTGGTTCATACGCCAATACAATCTTGTCTAATTTCCCCACCCCAAAACACTCAATCGCCGCTGAGAGCTGCCCCGAAACAACCTCAAAAGTCTGCCCAGCATCCCTTTGTTCAAGCGTCTCTCCAAGACAAATAATGGGCGTAATCCCAACCCCCAACAACTTCTGGGCTTTCTGCCCAACAAGCTCATTGGCTTCATCATACATAGCCCGGCGCTCAGAATGTCCCACAAGTCCATATGACACCCCAAATTCTGAAAGCATCCTCGCGGAAATCTCACCGGTATAGGCTCCAGCCTCATGCTCACTAACATTCTGAGCCCCCCAAGCTATAGCACCTGCGGCCAGGCAATCCCGCGCCTGCGAGAGATATAGACTAGGGACGCATACTGCAACATCCAGACTAGATAGCCCACGCGCGACAGACAAACCGCTTAGTAGAGCCCCGTTATCAGCAAGGGATCCATTCATTTTCCAATTACCGACAACCAATTTTTTACGACTCATCCGCTAAACCACTAAAGTAAAACCTCGGGATTCTACCTTTTTACACGCTTTCGGGTCAATGTTCGGCAGGCAACTTAACCAGATAAGCAAAACTAAACCCATGGCGCCAGGCTGCGCTAAGAATCAACCGAAACGGCCGGTAATGTAGTCCTCAGTCAATCGGTGGATGGGATTTGTAAATATTTGCTTCGTTTCCCCAACCTCAATGAGCTTTCCTAAATGAAAATAAGCCGTCCGATCCGATACACGCGCTGCCTGCTGCATGGAATGCGTAACAATCACGATAGAATATTGCTCACGCAACTCGGAGATCAACTCCTCCACCTTCGCCGTGGCAATCGGATCGAGGGCTGAACACGGCTCATCCATTAATATGACATCTGGGCCCACGGCAATTGCCCGCGCGATGCATAAACGCTGCTGCTGGCCTCCTGACAGACTGGTCCCGGGTTGCTCAAGACGATCCTTAACCTCGTTCCACAAGCCCGCCCTCTCAAGTGAGCGCTCGACAATTTCATCCAGCTCTATGCTGTCCTTCGCCAGACCATGAATCCGAGGACCATAAGCAATATTATCAAAAATTGATTTCGGAAATGGATTCGGTTTTTGAAAGACCATACCAAAACGCATCCGGACCTGAATGGGATCCACCTCAGGGGCGATAATATCGGTCCCATCGGGCTGCACACGAATCGCCCCCTCATAGCGGTTGCCGGGGTAGAGATCGTGCATTCGATTCATGCAACGCAATAAAGTGGTTTTGCCACAGCCCGACGGCCCGATCAAAGCGGTCACCTGCAGGGCAGGCACGTCCATCGATATACTTCGCAAAACCTGATGGTTTCCGTAAAAGAAATTCAAACCCTGGATCTGAACTTTAATCGCTGCTGGGGCATCGGAGGTTGTCGTCTCAGATCCGGCCGAGGGTTGAGGCACAGGGGGGAGGCTCACCAGGTGATATTCCTCTGGGCTCGCCGTCGGAGCAAGATCGCCGCCGCATTCATACTCAGGGTGATCACCATCAAAATGAGCCCGGCCGCGGCCGCATTCGACTGAAACTCCTCCCCGGGTCGAGAAACCCAATTAAACATCTGGATCGGCAAAGCCGTAAACGGGGAAAAAAGCCACTCGCCTGACACAAAAGGGGCGTGCGAAATCAACGGCGCCGGGGGGAGAAAAGCAATGAAGGTCAACGCCCCAATCGTAATCAATGGCGCACTCTCTCCGATCGCCCGCGACATCGCCAGGATCACTCCCGTGGCAATTCCCCCCGTCGAATAAGGGAGAAGATGGTGCCAGACCGCTTGCCACTTCGTGGCCCCCAAAGCAAAAGCCGCCTCCCGGATGCTGGAGGGAATCGTTCGCAAAGATTCCCTCGTGGCCACAATCACGATCGGTAACACCAGGCAGCCCAAGGCCAACCCTCCGGCCAAAAGACTTTGCCCAAAACGAAACTGGTAGACAAAAAGCCCCAAGGCCATCAATCCATAGAGAATCGACGGCACCCCCGCCAAATTGGCGATGTTGATCTCGACAAAATCAGTCCATCTATTTTTCGAGGCGTACTCCTCCAGATAAATCCCCGCCGCCACCCCAAAGGGAATCGCCGCACTGGCCGTGACCAACATCAAAAGCAGTGTCCCCACCCAAGCCGAGAGAATGCCCGCCTCCCCCGCCCGCCGGGACGGAAACGAACTCATAAACTGCCAGTCGATCCGCGCCAACCCGTTCATCGCTAAATTCAGCAATAAAATTCCGAGGATCCCTAAGGTCGCCAGCGTCAAAAGGAATCCCAGCCGACGAAAGTTGCGGTCGATCGTTCCTCGGCGATGCGCCCGTCCCTCCTGCTGCTTCTGGTACGGCTCAGGTCGCACGGTGAAATCTCTTTCGTAAGACATGCCCGGCCAGATTAAAGCCCAGCGTCATCAGAAATAGGACCGCGCCCGCGGCAAAGATCGACTGATAGCCAATGCTTCCATGGGGCAGATCCCCCAAGCTGACCTGCACAATAAAAGCGGTCACGGTGGCGGCCGATTCAAGCGGATTAAACGTCATCTTCGGCTGCAATCCCGCCGCAATCGCCACAATCATCGTCTCTCCCACCGCTCGGGAAATCGCGAGCACATACGCTGCGGCCAATCCGGAAAAAGCACCCGGGAAGACCACTCTGACCGCCACCCCCAGTTTCCCATCCCCCAGAGCAAACGCCCCCTCCCGCAACAGCATCGGCACACTCCGCATGGCATCTTCTCCCAAAGAGGTGACATACGGCACGATCATCACGCCCATGATCAACCCGGCACTCAACATCGAAAACTGAGGTAGATCCGGAAAGATTTTTTGCAAAATGGGCGTCAAGGTAAGGAGGGCAAAGTACCCGTACACCACCGTCGGCACCGCACTGAGCAACTCCAACATCGGCTTCACCCAATCCCTAAACTTCGGTTCGGCAAACTCGCTCAAGTAAATCGCCAAAATCGTCCCCAACGGAATCGCCACCAAAAGAGCCACTCCTGTGGTCACCAAAGTTCCCGCTAACAGCGCCCCAATCCCATATTGCGGCTGGGCAAAGAGGGGCGTCCACATCGTGTCCTGAAAAAGCCGAATCAGGGGAACTTCCCGAAAAAAGGGCCACGACTCGGTCACCAAGGTGAGGACGATGCCAAACGTCACCAAGACCGATGCCCAACCTCCCGCCCGGAGAACCCACACCATGAAACTCTCCACCGTTTTGTCCAAACGACGGGAGGATGGGGGCGGGGAAACTTCCATGCGACTACTTGGTCAGGGGTCGATCCAAAATCTCGCCAATCGGCACCGCCATATCCCCGTGCCCCGCAAACGCCGTGCCGCACTCTTTTTTCTCGAAACGTGCTTTCACGCGAACATAGGCCGCCGCGGGCAAGGGAATGTACTTCACCTCTTGGGCCAGGGTCTCGACATGCTTCAAGTAAAACTCAACGAAACTTTTCACCTCCGGTTTTTCCAAGGACTTCACATTCACGTATAAAAAAAGCGGCCGAGAGAGCGGATTGTAAACCCCCTGCAGCACCGCCTCCTCCGACGGTTTGGTCGCAGGTTTTTTCTTCTCATCCCACTCCACCGCCAAAGCCTTTAACCGTTTCTGATGCGCCACATAGTACGCAAAGCCCATATACCCCAACGCGTACTTGTCTCCCTCCACTCCTTGCACCAACACATTGTCGTCCTCACTCGCCGTGTAATCTCCCCGGCTGTCTTTGCTCTTTTGGTTGATCGCCTCCGTAAAGTAGTCAAAGGTCCCCGAGTCCGACCCCGCTCCGTACAACTTGATCGCCTTGTCGGGCCACTCCGGCCGAATCTGATTCCACTTCAGAATTTTTCCCTGCGCCGCTGGCTCCCAGATTTTTTTTAGCTCCGATACCTGGATGGAATCGACCCAATCGTTTTTTGCGTTCACCACCACCGTCAACGCATCATAGGCAATCGGGAGCTCGAGATATTCGATTCCACTTTGCTTGGCCGCGTCCATCTCCGATTGCAAAATCGGCCGGCTCGCGTTCTGTACATCCGTTTCCCCACGCGCGAACTTTTTAAACCCCCCACCCGTACCCGAAATCCCCACCGTGACCCTCGTGCCTGTCTCTTTTTGGAAATCCTCCGCCGCCCCCTCCGTGATCGGGTACACCGTGCTCGAGCCATCAATCTTCACTACCCCTCCCGCCAACGCAACCTGCCCCAGCACCGCCACGCTGCAGATCAGAGCCCCAAGAGGCTTTGGAAAATTTAAAATCATCCTATGTGCCTATGGGGTCTGCCTACTCAAGCCAAGCGATGCTTTGTGACAATATGATGTCAATTTAAATAAGTGTAAACTATTGTCTGCGAGGTATTTAGCTTTTACTGCACGGAAGGGTTAAGATGATTTGTGTTCCCTCGCCGGCTCTGCTTTTTGCCCAAACCCTGCCCTCGTGCAACTGCACCAGATGCTTCACGATCGAAAGTCCCAGACCCGTCCCCCCCTTCTCCCTCACCCGCCCCCCATCCACCCGGAAAAAACGCTCAAAAACCCGATCGACCTTGTCCTCGGGAATTCCCTCCCCCTCATCCTCCACCGTAAATTCAATCTCCCGCCCCGCCTCCCCCAGCTTTCCGGTTAACTTCACCACACTTCCCTCCGGGGCAAATCTCAGGGCATTTTCCATCAGATTGGAAAAGATCTGACCCATCCGCAACGAATCCACCTGCACCGCCGGCAACTTTTCCGGGCACTCCAACTCTAACTTCACTTTTTTAGAAGCGAAAGCCCGCCGCCAATCCTCTTGCACCTCCTGCAAAATTTCCATCGGCGGCCGCGCCATCTTCCTCAGCTCCAGCTGACCCGAATCCATTTTCGACAACTCCAGCAAATCCCCCACCAGCAAGGTCAATCGTTCGCAATTTCTTTGCAGCACCGCCCAGATCTTTTTCCCTTCCGATCCCTTCAACTGGCTCGGATCCTCCAAAGTTTCCAAATACCCCGCTAAAATGGAAAGAGGGGTTCTTAACTCATGCGAAAGATTGGTCACGAACTCCTGCCGCACCACCTCCAGTCTGCGCAATTTGGACAGATCGTGAAAAACCACCACCACACCGCTCCTTTCCTGATCTCCCTCAACAATCGCGGCCATGTTGACGGCAAACGTCTGCGCCTGCCTGCTTTCGTTCCCGGGCACCTGCACCTCCAACCCTCTCACTCCTCCCACCTCGTTAATCTCCTCCACCGCGCGATCCACCTCCACCAATCGCGTCGCCTCCATCACCGTCCTTCCGCTTGGCAAATCCTCCAGATCAAACATCCGCAAAAACTGCCCGTTCGCTAAAACAATCTTCCCCTCCCGATCACCCACCAACACTCCTTCCGTCAAACTTCCCAAAATCGCCTGTAAATTCACCCTCTCGCTCTCCCCCTGCGAGGTCACTCCCTCCAACCTCGTCGCCACACGCTCCAACTGCCCGATCGACTCCTCCAATCCCCACGCCCCTCGGGCCACAAACCCCTTCGGCTTCTTGCCCTCCGACAACTCCCCAATCAACCTCTGCAATTGACGCAGAGGCCGAATCACCTCCCCCCAGAACCAGGTCATCCCGATGAAAAGAACCACCCCACCGATGAAAATGAGTATTCCCTCCAT
Organism: Betaproteobacteria bacterium UBA3031; assembly: GCA_002367635.1. Classification (GTDB taxonomy): domain Bacteria; phylum Pseudomonadota; class Gammaproteobacteria; order Burkholderiales; family Eutrophovitaceae; genus Eutrophovita. The sequence continues at coordinate 34,863 of DFDI01000045.1, forward strand.
CCTCCTACCCTGCCCCCTCCCTACTCCACGGGCAAAACTGTTTATGCCGTCGGCACGCCTAGCCGGTACCCACTTCCCCGCACCGTCTGAATCACCGCCCCCGCTTTTCCTAACTTCTCCCGCAACCGCCTCACATGCGTATCCACCGTCCGCGTATCCAAACTCGCCTGATATCCCCACACCTCACTCAAAAGCGCCTCGCGCGACTGAATCGTCCCCGCCCGCCTCGCCAGCAGATCCAGCAAGCGATACTCGGTCGACGTCAACACCAGCTTCTTCTTCCCCATCGTCGCCGTCATACTGCTCCGGTCCAGCTCAATGCCCCCCGCCTTCACCGGTCCCGGTTTCGCGACCCCTTGATCCTGCTGACG
>DFDI01000010.1 GCA_002367635.1 Betaproteobacteria bacterium UBA3031
ATGGCAAAGGGAAAGTTTGAGCGGAATAAACCGCACGTGAATGTTGGAACAATTGGACACGTTGACCATGGTAAGACGACGCTAACGGCGGCGATTACGACTGTTCTGGCTAAAAAGAATGGTTTTGGCGAAAGCAAGGGCTACGCTCAGATTGATAATGCGCCTGAGGAAAAAGCTCGGGGTATTACGATTAATACGTCGCACGTTGAGTATGAGACGGCGAATCGCCATTACGCGCACGTGGATTGTCCAGGACACGCTGATTATGTTAAGAACATGATTACTGGTGCTGCACAGATGGATGGTGCGATCTTGGTGGTTTCTGCTGCTGATGGTCCAATGCCGCAGACTCGTGAGCACATCTTGCTTGCGCGTCAGGTGGGTGTTCCTTACATCATTGTGTTCTTGAATAAAGCGGACATGGTTGATGATGCTGAATTACTTGAATTAGTTGAGATGGAAGTTCGAGAGTTGCTCGACAAGTATGATTTCCCGGGCGATGCGACACCGATTGTGACTGGTTCTGCATTGAAGGCCCTTGAGGGTGACGAGGGGGAGTACGGTGAGATTGCGATTATGAAGCTTGCAGATGCGCTTGATACGTACATTCCTCAGCCAGAGCGAACTTTGGATATGGCGTTCCTGATGCCGGTTGAGGATGTGTTCTCAATTTCTGGTCGTGGAACGGTGGTGACTGGTCGTATTGAGCGTGGGATTGTCAAGGTTAACGAAGACATTGAGATTGTTGGCTTGAAAAACACGGTTAAGACAGTGTGTACGGGTGTTGAGATGTTCCGTAAGTTGCTTGATCAAGGTCAAGCTGGCGATAACGTGGGTGTCTTGTTGCGTGGTACGAAGCGTGAGGACGTTGAGCGTGGCCAAGTGTTGGCTAAGCCTGGTTCGATTACACCGCACACCAAGTTTGATGCTGAGGTTTATATTCTGAGCAAAGATGAAGGTGGACGACATACCCCGTTCTTTAATGGATATCGCCCTCAGTTCTATTTTAGAACGACAGACGTGACAGGCGCTTGCGATTTGCCAGAGGGCGTTGAAATGGTTATGCCTGGTGATAACGTTCAGATGAAGGTAACGTTGATTCAGCCTATAGCTATGGAAGAAGGATTGCGTTTCGCGATTCGAGAGGGTGGCCGTACCGTAGGTGCTGGTGTCGTCTCTAAAGTCACGGAGTAAAGTTAATCAGGTGGTGCGCGTAAGTGCTTCATCCCAGTTAAGAGATAATTGAATGGATAAACAAAAAATTCGAATTCGCTTGAAAGCGTTTGATTACAAATTAATTGATCAATCTGCAATCGAGATCGTCGAGACCGCAAAGCGGACTGGCGCTGTGGTTAAAGGTCCTGTACCCTTGCCAACCCGTATTGAGCGGTTTGATTTACTTCGATCTCCGCACGTAGATAAAAAATCTCGTGAGCAGCTCGAAATGCGGACTCATCTGCGGTTAATGGATATTATTGACCCTACGGATAAGACTGTAGATGCGTTGATGAAACTCGATTTGCCAGCTGGAGTCGACGTAGAAATTAAGTTGTAGTTTGTAATTAGTAGTGCTTTAGATTGGCGCTCCCGGGCTCCTGATTTGTTAAATAATAAAAGACTCGCCAATTGTAGTGGGTCCCTCAATTGAGGAAATAATAATGGCTATAGGAATGATTGGTCGTAAAGTTGGAATGACCAGGATTTTCACTGAAGGCGGAGAGTCCGTGCCAGTGACCGTCCTAGATGTTTCAAATAATCGAGTGTCTCAAGTAAAGTCTACTGAGACTGATGGGTACGTCGCCGTCCAAGTATCATATGGAGAGCGTAGACGTAGTCGAATTAATAAAGCAATTTCCGGACATCTTGCGAAAGCAGGGGTCGAAAGTGCGCGTGGTTTCCATGAGTTTCGCTTTGGCTCTGAGGCGACTGCTGAGCTTACGCTCGGGCAGACGCTGGATGTCGGGTTATTCGAGGAGATTAAATACGTTGATATCTCTGGGGTCACTAAGGGTAAGGGATTTGCGGGTGCTATTAAAAGACACCACTTTTCTTCGCAGCGCGCGAGTCATGGTCAGTCAATTACCCATAACGCTCACGGTTCCACAGGGATGAACCAAGATCCTGGGCGTGTGTTCCCTGGGAAAAAAATGGCTGGTCACTTGGGTTCGGCTAAGCGTACAGCGCAAAATATAGAGCTCGTTAAGCTCGATAAAGAAAGAAATTTGATATTCGTGAAGGGTTCGGTACCAGGCGCAGATGGGTCGGACGTCGTTGTTATTCCTTCCGTTAAGAGGAGGGCATAAGTATGGAATTAAAAATTCTTAATGGCTCAAATGAGGCGGCAGGATCAATCCAGGTGTCGGACGCTCTTTTTGCTCGTGATTACAACGAATCGTTGATACATCAGTTAGTCGTGTCATTTATGGCCAACGCCAGAAGCGGCACGCGTGCTCAAAAAGCTCGAGGGGATCTTACGCGCTCAGGCCGAAAGCCTTGGAAGCAGAAAGGCACTGGTCGTGCTCGTGCCGGCTCAGCAAGTAGTCCGATATGGCGTGGGGGTGGCAAGGCTTTCCCATCTAGCCCAGATGAAAACTTTTCGCAAAAGATCAATCGAAAGATGTACCGAGCAGGTATTTCTTCGATTTGGTCACAATTGGTTCGTGAGGATCGGTTGATTGTTATCGATTCTTTCGCCGTTGACGCGCCTAAGACCAAGTTGCTGAGCGCTAAGATGAAAGAGCTTGGACTAGCGAGTGCGTTGATTGTCACGAATGACCCTGATGAGAATCTGTATTTGGCGGCGCGTAATTTACACTACGTGGACGTGTTGACTCCAGGTCAAGCGGATCCCGTAAGTTTGTTGCACTTTGAGAAGGTCGTGATTACCAAAGACGCGATTGCCCACCTAGAGGAGTCGTTATCATGAGCCAGTTAAAATTCAGTCAGGAGCGATTGCTCAAGGTGATTTTGGGGCCGGTGGTGTCAGAAAAAGCTACAGAAATTGCTGACGCTAGAAGTCAATTTACATTTAAAGTTGCGACTGACGCGACCAAGGCTGAAATCAAGTCTGCGGTCGAGATGCTATTCAAGAAAGACGTCAATAGTGTGCAAGTCGTGAATGTAAAAGGCAAGAAGAAGCGTACTGGTCAGCGACCCGGACAACGAAAGAACTGGAAGAAGGCCTACGTTTGCCTGAAGCCTGGGCAGGATATCGATCTAACATCTGGGGAGATTAGCTAATGGCTCTCGTAAAAATGAATCCGACCTCGCCGGGTCGACGTAGTGTTGTTGCCGTTGTTAATAAAGAGCTTCATAAAGGACGTCCCCATGAGCCCCTCGTTGAGTCGCTCCATAAGAGGGCCGGTCGGAACAACCAAGGTCATATTACGACCCGTCATCAAGGTGGTGGGCACAAGCGTCTCTATCGAATCATTGACTTTAAGCGAGACAAAGACGGTATTCCTGGACGCGTAGAGCGGTTGGAGTATGACCCTAATCGCAGCGCAAATATTGCGTTGGTTCTGTATGCAGATGGAGAGAGACGGTATGTCTTGGCGCCGAAGGGTGTGAGTGCGGGGGATCAGTTGGAAAATGGGCCTCTCGCGGCTATTAAGCCAGGTAATGCGCTGCCAATTAAGAATATTCCGGTTGGAACCACCATTCATTGCATTGAGATGAAGCCGGGTAAGGGTGCCCAAATGGCGCGCTCCGCCGGAACTTCCGTGCAGTTGTTGGCAAAAGAAGATACATACGCGCAGCTCCGTTTGCGGTCAGGTGAGATTCGAAAAATCTCAATTGAGTGCCGAGCGACCATCGGTGAGGTGGGGAACAGCGAGCATGGCCTAAGAAGTTTGGGAAAGGCTGGGGCGAAACGTTGGAGAGGTATTAGACCTACTGTTCGTGGTGTTGCCATGAATCCGGTGGATCACCCGCACGGTGGTGGTGAGGGTCGCACGGGTACGAAGCGAGATCCAGTAAGTCCTTGGGGAACGCTTTCGAAAGGGTTCCGGACTCGTAATAATAAGCGAACTCAGAACATGATCGTTCGAAGACGAGCTAAATAAAGGGGTATAAGCAATGGCACGATCACTAAAAAAAGGACCTTTTGTTGACCTCCATCTTGTAAAAAAAGTGGATACAGCTCGTACTGTAAATGACAAAAGACCGGTAAAGACATGGTCACGTCGGTCAACAATTTTGCCTGACTTCGTTGGTTTAACTATAGCGGTGCATAACGGAAGGCAACATATTCCTGTCTATGTGACTGAAAATATGGTTGGGCATAAGCTCGGTGAATTTTCGAATACAAGGACCTTTAAAGGTCATGCGGCGGATAAAAAAGTCGCTAAGAGATAAGGTGAGGTTTTAGATATGGAAACATCAGCTGTACTTCGTGGCGTGAGACTGTCCCCGCAAAAAGGTCGGCTTGTTGCTGACTTGATAAGGGGGCTGCCAGTTGACAGAGCTCTAGACGTGCTCAAGTTTAGTCCTAAAAGAGGGGCTAAGATCATCAAGAAAGTATTAGAGTCAGCGATAGCAAATGCTGAACATAACGATGGTGCTGATATAGATGAATTGAAGATTACTCGAATATTCGTCGAAAAAGGCCCAGTTTTAAAACGCTTTCGTCCTAGAGCTAAAGGGCGAGGGGTGCAGATTCTTAAACCGACCAGTCACGTTTTTCTGAGTGTCGGCGATAAGGCTAAGGAGTAGTTATGGGACAGAAAATCAACCCGATTGGGTTTCGCTTAGCTGTACAGCGTAATTGGAGTTCTAAATGGTTTGCGGTAGGACGTAAGTTTTCCGAAATGTTACTGCAGGATATCGAAGTGCGGCAGTTTCTCAAGAAGCGACTAGCGCATGCCTCTGTAGCGAAGGTTATTATCGAGCGGCCGGCCAAGAACGCAAGGATTACAATTCACAGCGCCCGACCCGGCATTGTCATCGGTAAAAAAGGTGAAGACATTGAGGTTTTGCGGGCTGAACTTCAGCGGTTAATGGGTGTTCCTGTCCATTTAAACATTGAAGAGGTGCGTAAGCCGGAAATCGACGCTCAGTTAATAGCGGACTCGATTGCTCAACAATTAACAAAGAGAATCGCTTTTCGTAGGGCAATGAAGCGAGCCATGCAGAATGCGATGCGGCTTGGTGCTCAGGGTGTGAAAATTATGAGTGCCGGACGTTTGAACGGCATTGATATTGCTAGGACCGAGTGGTACCGAGAGGGGCGTGTTCCTCTTCATACACTACGCGCAGAAATCGATTACGGTACGGCGGAAGCGCAGACAACCTTTGGAATTATTGGCATCAAAGTTTGGGTCTACAAAGGTGAAATGCTCGGTGCTAAGGACTCGATTAAAGGCTTGCCTGCAGATGTTTCGCCCGCACCAAGAAAACAACGAAAAACGGGAGTAAATAATGCTGCAACCGTCTAGAACTAAATTCCGTAAACAGTTTAAGGGTCGGAATTATGGGGTTGCGACTCGTGGGGCAAAGGTTTCATTTGGCGATTTCGGGCTGAAAGCTATCGATCGTGGCCGACTGACGGCGAGACAGATTGAAGCAGCCCGGCGTGCAATGACACGGTACATCAAGCGTGGTGGTCGAATTTGGATACGTATCTTCCCAGATAAGCCTATTTCACAAAAACCTGCAGAGGTTCGAATGGGTAAAGGTAAAGGGAGTGTGGAGTATTGGGTCGCTGAAATTCAACCAGGAAAAGTATTGTACGAAATGGATGGAGTCCAAGAAGACGTCGCGAGAGAGGCGTTCAGGCTCGCGGCATCTAAGCTCCCTCTTCGTACCGTCTTTGTCCATAAAAACTTGGGATAGGGCATGAAAGCTAAAGATTTGGAAACTAAAAACGTAGAAGACTTGAATAAAGAATTACATGATTTACTCAAGGCTGCATTTACACTTAGGATGCAAAAGGCGACTCAGCAACTGACTAACTCTAGTGAGATTTGTAAGGTTCGCAGAGACATCGCGCGTGTTAAAACTGTATTGGCAAAGAAAGTGAGCGCAAATGTCTGATAAGACCACCGCTAATCGTCGCCGACTTAAGGGTCGTGTTGTGTCCGATAAAATGGACAAAACGGTTACCGTTCTTGTTGAGCGGCAAGTGAAACACCCACTCTACGGTAAGTTTATGAAGCAATCGAGCAAGTACCATGCGCATGATGAAATAAATGAGTGTCAAATTGGTGACACGGTTCTGATTGAAGAAGGTGTGCCACGCTCCAAGACTAAGAGTTGGACGGTTGCTGAAGTTGTAGAAAGATCAACGCAAATATAACATTAGGCTTGTCTGAGGCTGCGGTTTCAGGTAAGATGCACGGCTTTTCTAGAGGGGCTAACCTCAACGTTGTTGTTGATGGTTATCACTAGAAGTTGTTTTTAACCCGGACGGGTGCCAAAACTGTTCCTTAATTTGGGATAAGTTGGTTGAAATTAGGCGTAAAACTATGATTCAAATGCAAACACGGCTCCAAGTCGCTGACAACACTGGTGCGCGTTCTGTGATGTGTATTAAGGTGCTTGGCGGCTCGAAACGACGCTACGCAAGCGTGGGTGATGTTATCAAGGTAGCCATCAAAGATGCTGCGCCGCGAGGTAGGGTGAAAAAAGGCGAAGTCTATAACGCGGTAGTAGTACGAACAGCTGCTGGGGTCCGTCGTCCGGATGGGTCTAAGATCAAGTTTGATTCAAATGCAGCAGTATTACTCAACGCTAAATTAGAGCCGATCGGTACGCGGATTTTCGGGCCAGTAACCCGAGAGTTAAGGACAGAGAAATTTATGAAGATAGTTTCTCTCGCACCAGAAGTTTTGTAGAGAAGGACGCGCGATGGAAAAAATTCGAAAAGGTGACCAAGTGGTAGTTAACTTAGGTCGAGATAGAGGCAAGCAAGGCACTGTGTTGCAAGTGCTAGCAAATGACAAAGTATTGGTTGAGGGCATCAATCTCGTTAAAAAGCACCAAAAAGGCAATCCCATGACGGGTGCCGCTGGTGGCATTAACACAAAAGAAATGCCTATACAGCGATCTAACCTCGCCGTATTTAACCCTGCGACAAAAAAAGGTGACCGTGTTGGCATTAAAACGCTGGACGATGGGTCTCGTGTACGAATATTTCGCTCAAATGGCGAAATGGTCGAT
>DFDI01000016.1:0-2335 GCA_002367635.1 Betaproteobacteria bacterium UBA3031
ACGAGGACGAGGATGAGGACGAGGATAAGGATGACGAGGATGAGGATGACGAGGATTTATTTTATGACGACGAGGATGAGGATGAGTGCTGGGATGACGACGCCGAAGATGGTTCGAATAAGCGCGACCGTCGAAACGGATTTGACGCCTACGCGCCGACGGTGGACATGGTCATCTTTGATGACGAGCTCTCGCCCAAGCAAGGTCGTAACTTGGAGCGCAAACTCGGTGGGAAAGTGCGGATTTGCGACCGCACAGCGTTGATTTTGGACATTTTTTCTCAGCGCGCGCAAACGGCAGAGGGTCAGTTGCAAGTAGAGATGGCGCAGCTGGAATATCAAATGCCGCGTTTGACGAAGATGTGGAGTCACTTGGAACGTCAAAGTGGCAGTGGGGCTGTAAAAGGTATGGGTGAGAAGCAAATTGAAATCGATAAGCGTTTGTTGCGCGATCGAAAGTCGTTGTTACAAGCGAAGATTGAGCAAGTTCGTACCCATCGTGAGCAATACCGAGCAAAGCGTAAATCAGAAAGGGTGCCGATTGTTTCTTTGGCGGGCTATACCAACGCGGGTAAGAGTTCATTACTGAACGCCCTGACGAATGCCGATGTGTTGGCCGAAGACAAGCTTTTCGCCACGCTAGACCCGACGACGCGAAGACTCGATCTTACCAATGGTATGACGGTGCTCATGACGGACACTGTTGGGTTCATTCAAAAGCTTCCTACGCAGCTCGTCGCCGCCTTTCGTGCGACATTGGAGGAAGTTCTCGAGTCGTCATTAATTTTGCACGTTGTCGATATATCGAGTGATCTCGCTGAGGCACAGATAAACGCCGTGGACAAGGTTCTGAGCGAACTCGACGCGGCGCACATTCCGCAGCTTTTGGTGTGGAACAAAATTGACAACATCACCGACGAAGAAGTCATGCTTGAGATCGAAATTGCCGCTGAGGAACGCGGTGCAGTACTTATTAGCGCACAAACTGGTCAAGGCATGGACGTGCTCCAAGAAAAGATCGTGGAAATCATCAAGCGTAGCACTTTAACGCGATGCGAGCTCCTCGTACCCTATGAGCGCGGAGCGTTGATTGGCGAAATTCGCCGCACAGGCTTTGTCGAAAGCGAAGATTTTTTAGCTGAGGGAACTAAAGTGGTATGTTACCTCCCAGTAGGCATGTCTCGGCGTAAAGACGTCATTGGATTCCTTCAAGCGTCTACTTTCTAGAAATTAGAGTTTGTACTACATGAAGCGCTAGAGTGTTATTCTTTTCAACCTACGGCGTGCCCACCTCCCCACCCGCCGCAAATCCCCGCTCAGCTTCCGCACGCATGAGCTTCTCCGCACGTACGCGTTCTTTCACCGCGGCATTCACCGCATCGCTATCAAAAATCCGTTCCTTTCTCACAATCTCAGACACCACCCAACGCTTTGTCCTCGACAGCGGTCTCGAGTGCTTCAACCGCACCATATCCCCAGGGTTACACACATTCTCCTCATCATGCGCCGCGTACTTCTTCCTCGCCCGCATGTATTTCTTATATCTCGGATGTTTATACAATCGCTCCACCATCACCGTCACGGTTTTCATCATTTTATTCGACACCACTCGACCTAGGAGCTCCTTCATGGCGACGATTGAACGACGCCCTCACGCAAACACTCCTCGAGCGTTCGCGCGCGTTCGACGGCGTGAGCGATGCGCAACCTTTGCGCCGCGCGGTTCGCGTGCGGCGTCGGCGTGCGATGTGTCGGTGAACCGTCTGCGCGTGCGCGGCAATGGCGATCGCGGGCACTGTACGACGGCGCACGACATAACCCGCCGCGCGCCCGCGGTCGAACGCGTCGAACGCGTCGCACGAAGCATGAGCGCGCAACCGGTTGATGGCACCGACGCCGCGGCGACGAGCGCGACGGGCGGTGAACAAATCGTCACGCCGTGGGACGTCGAAGGCGCCGATGGGCAAGGTGTTGATTACGACAAGCTCATCAAAGAGTTTGGGTGCTCTAAAATCACCGCTGAGATGGTGGAACGCATCGAGCGCGTGACTGGGATGAAGGCGCATCCATTTTTAAGGCGTGGGATGTTCTTTGCGCACCGGGAGATGGATTTGATTCTCGATGCGTACGAAAAGGGTGAAAAGTTTTATCTGTACACGGGTCGCGGGCCGTCGAGCGAGTCGTTGCACTTGGGACATTTGATTCCGTTTCACTTCACCGCGTGGTTGCAAAAGGCGTTCAAGGTACCTTTGGTGATTCAGCTGACGGATGATGAGAAGTTCTTGTGGAAGGACATGGCGCTTGAGGAATGCGAAAGATTGGGACGCGAAAATGCA
>DFDI01000016.1:2480-13389 GCA_002367635.1 Betaproteobacteria bacterium UBA3031
CATCGCGTGCGGTTTTGATCCCAAGCGTACGTTTATTTTCTCCGATGTCAACTACATGTGCACGCCCATGTACAAAAACATGATGAAAATTGCAAAGTGTGTGACGTTGAACCAGGTGCGCGGGATCTTTGGTTTCACGGGTGAGTCCAACATTGGACAAGTTGGGTTTCCGCCGACGCAAGCGGCGCCGAGTTTCCCGGATTGTTTCCCGCACATGTTTGGTGAGAACAAGAAGAGCTTGAGGTGCTTGATTCCGTGCGCGATCGATCAGGATCCGTATTTCCGTATGACGCGTGATGTCGCGCCTCGTATTGGTGGGTATAAGCCAGCGTTGATTGAATCTCGATTCTTCCCGGCGCTCAAAGGTGAAAGCGGGAAGATGAGCGCGTCAGACGCCACGAGCGCAATTTACGTCACAGATACCGCCAAGGAGATTAAGAACAAGGTGAACAAGTACGCATTTAGTGGTGGCCAGCTCACAGTAGAGGATCACCGACGAATCGGGGGCAACTTGGATGTGGATATTAGCTGGAAATGGCTCAACTTTTTCCTCGATGACGACGAAGAGTTGGCCAAAATTGGTGAGGAGTACTCGAGCGGACGTATGCTCTCGGGCGAAATCAAAGCCAAGTTGATTGAAACGTTGGTGCCTATCGTGGAACATCATCAAGCGATCCGTAATTCCGTGGACGATGCGCAAATTGATGCGTTCATGTCTACGCAACCGCGCGTGTTTGCGTCGCTCTTTGGTGACATGGGCGACATCGCCGGCGCGCTCGATGAAGCTACGCTGGCCAACGCCAAGCCTGGTGTCGCGATTGGTGCCCCAGCCGCAGATGACGACGGCGTGAAAAGAGCTCAGCAAACTCAGGCGCAAACGGGTGAGAATGGTGAACCGATGTCCAAATCGCAACAAAAGAAGTTGTTAAAGGAGGCGCAAATCGCTGAGAAGAAGTGTATGAAGCTGGGATTACAGAATATTTAGCAGCACATGAACAAGTCAATCCGCGGGGTTTGAGTTCTGGTGCTCTAGTGGACAAGTCGGACGAGTAAGGAGGCAATACCTAACCTTATGTGGAAATTTTTTCTTGGCCTAACGCTCGCTTTCTTCACCGCAGGCTCGAGTATTCATGCTCAAGCGAAGTCGGTCCGACTGAGCCAGCATGATGCTTTAACTGCACTACAGCAAGTTGCCTATGCTGGGCAGACGTTAAATTTTACGGGCGTATTTGTGATTCAAAAAGGGGATCACTTCGAGACCTGCCGCATCACTCATTATGGCAGCGGGCCTAAAGAGTTAGAGAAGATAGTGCGTCTAGATGGTGAGCCGTTAGAAATAACGCGAGTGGATGACAATATTTTGGTGTATGTGCCAGACGATAAATACTTGAGAAGTAAAGCTGGTGTTCAAGAGCGGAGTTTTCCATCCCTAACCTCGAATCAACTGTCCACGGTAGGGGAAAACTACGATGTTTATGTCGGCGATCTGGACCGTATTGCGGGGCGGTTTGCAACGCACATCACGCTGGTGCCTCGGGATAAATTACGGTACCGACACGAACTTTGGGTAGATCAAAAGACGGGCCTACAAATTAAAGCTCAGATGTACTCGGAACGTAACGAATTGGTTGAGCAAATTATGTTTACTGAAGTCACCATAGGAAATCATGTGACCGAGGTGATGACTAGATCCGTCTATGAAGAGGCGGCTCTGACTTGGAGAATGGACCGAGGCGCGAGGAAGCAACTGGGCGGTTCTTCCTCCAATAAATTGTGGTCTGTGAGTAAGCCACCGTCAGGATTCAAGCAAGTGATGAATTCGAAAAAAAGGATAGGTCAGAAGGGTTCTAGGGTTCATCTGGTCTTCTCAGACGGGTTCGCTGCGATCTCGGTGTTTATCGATTCACGTAGTGCTAGCGGTTTTAACGCTGGATTAGGTAAAGAAGGATCTCTAAACATCTACCGTCGAGTTGTTGACGACCAATTCGTGACAGTTCTTGGTGAGGTCCCAGCAAATACTGTGAAGCAGATCGGCGACTCGTTGGTGAGGTATTAAAAAAATTCGGTCAGATAAAAAGTAGTTAATAGGATTATTGAAGGAGAAGTAAACGTGAATTTTTCATTCAGAATTATTTTTGGATTTTTGGCTCTACTACATATTTCACAAGTCGCAGCGGTTGAATTGCCAAGTTTTGCTGATTTAGTTGAAGAGCAGGGTGTCAAAGTGGTCAACATCAGTACGAAAACCATGATTGATCAACCGAATAATATTCCTGTCCCTGAGGATGATCCTTTTTATGATTTTTTTCGACGGTTCGCTCCTCCTGAAGGCGCTCAACGAGAGTCTCGTTCACTTGGTTCAGGATTCATCATCAGTGAAGATGGATACATATTAACGAATTCACACGTCGTTGCAGCAACCGATGATATAACCGTCAAATTGAATGACAAACGTGAATTTATGGCGAAATTAATCGGTGTTGATAAGCGAACTGATGTTGCCGTGATCAAAATTGAGGCATCGGGCCTGCCGTTTGTAAGTATTGGTGACCCCGACAAGCTTCGTGTTGGTGATTGGGTTTTGGCAATTGGCTCTCCATTTGGATTTGAGAGTACGGTGACCGCAGGTATTGTTAGCGCGAAAGGGCGCTCGTTACCGCAGGAAAACTATGTCCCGTTTATCCAAACAGACGTGGCGATCAACCCCGGCAATTCTGGTGGTCCTTTATTTAATTTGGACGGTGAGGTCATCGGCATTAATGCCCAAATTTATAGCCGAACAGGCGGTTTTATGGGTCTTTCTTTTGCGATCCCGATTGACGTTGCTGTGGATGTCGCTAACCAGTTAAAAACTGATGGTCGGGTCAAGCGTGGTCGAATTGGCGTCGTGATCCAAGAAGTCACAGCAGAATTAGCTGATTCCTTTGGTCTAGATAAGCCGCGAGGGGCCCTTGTCAGCCGTGTAGACAAAGGCGGGGCTGCAAGCAAAGCAGGCATACAAACCTCAGATATCATTCTTACTTTTGATGGAAGCAAGGTGGAGACCTCAAATGATCTTCCTCGCATCGTTGGTCAAACTCGCCCACGTAAAAAAGTCGATGTTGAAGTGTGGCGAGACAAACGATCAAGGATGCTCAGTCTGACGGTTGGCGAAATTCCTGCCGATGTCACGTCGGAACCTAAAAAAGAAGAGAGTAAAAATGCTTCTATGAATGTGATTGAGAAATTAGGGCTAATGGTTTCAGATATTGATACTCAACAACTCAAGCAGCTTGAGCTTGATAGTGGAGTCAAGATAGATCGGGTAGCTGGTGTCGGTGAGCAAGCAGGGCTGCGTCCCGGGGATATCGTCCTCGCCTTAAATAACGATGACGTTGAATCGGTGTCACAATTTAAATCATTAATGGAGCGTTATAAGGATGCGAGAAGCGTGGCTCTATTGATTCAAAGAGGTGGTGGTTCGTTGTATGTCCCCATACGACTGAAATCGAAGTAAACCGTGTTGAACTGTTAAGACGTATCTAGAAAAGGGGGAATCCGGTAGAATTCCCCCTTTAATAATTGGTGGGCACGTTGTCGTGCTTTCTTAATGCGGCATATCAGAAATTTTTCAATTATCGCCCATATTGATCATGGGAAATCCACGTTAGCTGACCGTTTCATTCAGACGTGTGGCGGGCTAAGTGATCGTGAAATGGAGTCGCAGGTGCTGGACTCTATGGATTTAGAGCGAGAGCGTGGAATTACGATTAAAGCTCAAACCGCAACATTGAGCTTTAAGGCCGATGACGGTGAGATCTATCAACTTAATTTAATTGATACACCGGGTCATGTGGATTTCTCGTATGAGGTCTCCAGGTCATTATCTGCGTGTGAGGGTGCGTTGCTTGTTGTCGATGCGTCTCAAGGAGTAGAGGCCCAAACGGTCGCTAACTGTTATACCGCCATTGATCTCGGTGTGCACGTGATCCCGGTACTTAATAAAATTGATCTTCCATCCGCTGACCCGGATCGAGTGATTGAAGAGATAGAGGATATTGTAGGAATACCGGCTGTTGGGGCGTTAACCGCCAGTGCGAAGACAGGACAAGGTATTTTAGAACTCTTGAATATGGTTGTTCGAGATGTTCCACCGCCAAAAGGTGACCCCAACGCACCCTTAAAGGCGCTGATTGTTGACTCTTGGTTCGATAACTACGTCGGTGTAGTGATGCTCATTCGATTGATTGATGGGGAGCTTAAAGCTAAAGATCAGATTTTGCTGATGTCAAATAAAACGACTCACCAATGTGAGAAAGTGGGCATCTTTACACCACGATCAGTCGCTCGTGACAAGTTGTCAGCGGGTGAGGTTGGTTTTGTGATCTCTGGAGTCAAGGAGCTCAAAGCCGCTAAGGTAGGAGACACCATTACCTTGGCCAGAAACCCCGCGACAGTAGCGCTTACTGGTTTTAAGGAGGTTAAGCCTCAGGTATTTGCCGGGTTGTACCCAGTGGAGTCTAATGAATATGATGCGCTAAGAGACGCTTTAGAGAAGCTTCAGCTCAATGATGCCAGTTTACGTTTTGAAGCCGAAACATCACAAGCGCTCGGCTTTGGTTTCCGGTGTGGGTTTCTGGGATTACTCCATTTAGATATTGTTCAAGAGAGGCTTGAGCGAGAGTACGATATGAATCTAATTACTACCGCGCCAACGGTGGTTTATCAGGTGCTGATGAAAGATGGTTCAGTCTCGGAAATTGAAAATCCTTCAAAATTACCCGACCTAGGAAAAGTAGATGAAATTCGGGAGCCGATTATTACGGCTAATATTTTACTTCCTCAAGATTACGTCGGGCCCGTCATGACGCTTTGTAATAATAAGCGCGGTATACATAAGAATATGCAGTATTTGGGTCGACAGGTGATGCTCACTTTCGAACTCCCGCTCAATGAGGTCGTACTTGATTTTTTTGATAAGCTCAAATCAGTATCCAGGGGATACGCATCACTTGACTATGAGTTCAAAGAGTATCGCACCGATGACCTGTGTAAATTAGATATTTTGATTAACGGTGAGCGTGTGGATGCATTGTCTTTAATCGTTCATCGGGCGAATTCTCTCTCCAGAGGCCGTGACTTGGCTTCCCGCATGCGTGCATTGATACCGAGGCAGATGTTTGATGTAGCGGTGCAGGCGGCTATTGGCTCTCAAATTATAGCAAGAGAGAATGTTAAGGCGCTCCGTAAAAACGTGCTGGCAAAGTGCTACGGCGGAGATATTTCACGTAAGAGAAAGTTGTTAGAAAAACAAAAAGCAGGCAAACGCCGTATGAAGCAAGTTGGTTCTGTAGAAATTCCTCAAGAGGCGTTTCTTGCCATCTTACAGGTAGATTGAACTTAAAAGACCACAAGGAATTTAAATGAAATTTGCAATCTTAATGCTGTCATTGCTCTTGATCACCGGCTTGGTCGTACTGATTGACCGCATATGGTTGGCAAAGAAAAGAGCAGGCGTTAGAGATCCATGGTGGGTTGAATATTCAAAGAGTTTTTTCCCCGTTATCCTGGCGGTATTTTTACTCAGATCATTTCTTGTGGAGCCTTTTAAAATTCCTTCTGGCTCGATGATCCCGACGTTACTTGTTGGCGATTACATTTTGGTCACCAAGTCGAGTTATGGCATCAGAGTGCCAATTCTCAATACGAAATTGATTCCTACGGGAGATGTCGAGCGTGGGGATATTGTGGTATTTCGTTATCCGCGAGATGAAACGCTGGACTACATTAAACGCGTTGTAGGGTTGCCTGGAGACCGAATAGAGTACAGGGACAAGAGGCTCACCATTAACGGGGAAGCGGTAGAAACCACGCGTTTGGACGACTATCAGTATTCAGACAAAACCTCTTACACGTCTGCATGGCAATTCAAAGAAAAATTTGGCGACAAAGAGCATTTGACGTTGGTAGAGCCTGAAGAGCCAAGTGTGCGTTTGATGGGCGTCAGACAATTTGTCGGTCGAGATAAATGTGTGTTTAGTGATACCGGTTTTATATGCACAATACCTGACGATCACTACTTTATGATGGGTGATAATCGAGATTCGAGTTCGGACAGTCGCTATTGGGGATTTGTGCCGGACGATCATATTATTGGCCGAGCCTTTATGGTTGTTTGGAATGCTGGAGAGTTTTCCAGATCAGGTACTTGGTTAAAATAATCCAGTATTTTTTCTGGTTTTTCGCGAAGGGCATAGATGCATGAGCTAGAGAGCAGAATTAAGTATGAATTCCGAAATCCAAATCTTTTGGAAGAGGCGTTAACGCACCGTTCCTTTGGATCATTAAACAATGAGCGATTAGAGTTTTTGGGTGATGCGGTGCTTAATCTTGTTATTGGACGTTTTTTGTTCGAGCGTTATTTGGGTTTACCTGAGGGGGAGTTGACCAGGGTTAGGTCTGTGCTCGTTAATCAAGAAGGACTCACGCATATTTCAGGAGACATTGAGCTCGGGAAGTATTTGAAGTTAGGGGCAGGGGAATTAAAGACCGGTGGTAACAAGAGGCCTTCGATTCTCTCTGACGGGGTGGAAGCTTTGTTTGGGGCTATTTATTTGGACTCAGGTTTTGAGTCGGTTGAACGCGTGATCACAGAACTGTATTCCGTCTACTTGCATAATATCGATCCTAGTGTGCTCAGCAAGGATCCAAAGACAAAGTTGCAGGAGTATTTGCAGGCAAGGCATGTAGCCTTACCTGAATACCGAGTGTTCGATGTGCTTGGTGAGGCACACGATCAAGACTTCATTGTTGAGTGCCGAATTGAGTCTATGGAGGTAACCGCTCGGGGTGGTGGTCGCAATAGACGATCAGCGGAGCAAGAAGCAGCTCGATTGGCTTATGACCTAATTACAGAAAAACATATTGGAGACAATCGATGAGTGGCATTTCAGTTTCCGATCGGGAACAACAGACGTCAGGTTTATTAATCGGATCGACAGCGGTGATCGGAGTTCCTAACGCTGGGAAATCAAGTTTGTTAAATGCGTTGTTGGGGACGAAGCTCAGCATTGTGTCCCGTAAGGCGCAGACGACACGCCATAAAATTCTCGGGGTTTATTCCGATGAAAAGTCCCAGATTCGATTCCTAGATACACCTGGATTTCAATTGACGTATAAATCAATGCTTAATAGCGCCATGAATCGGTCAGTATCCAGCAGTCTTGCTGAGGTTGATGTGGTGATATTGGTTTTAGAGGCGGGGTTGATTCAAAAGGATGATCTGAAATTGATTGAGATGTTCCCTGAAAATGTTCCGGTGATATGTGTCATCAGTAAAATTGATCAACTGTCGTCATTAAATGATTTGTTGCCATTTATTGATCGGGTAAAGTCGCTATACGCATTTTCCGAGATTATTCCTACGAGCTCACGTCGTGTTATTGGCTTGGACGTTTTAATTGGTGCGATCCAGTCAAAGTTGTCGAAAGGTCAACCGATATATGAAGAGGACACCTTAACGGATAGGCCGGAGAGATTTTTTGCTGCTGAAATTATTCGTGAAAAATTATTCCATTTAATGGGTGATGAAATACCTTACGGGGTTGCAGTGGAAATTGAGGAGTTCAAACTTAACAAAGGGCTTCGAAGTATTCATGCGACGATTGTGGTCGCTAAGGATGCGCATAAAGGAATGATTATAGGTGCGCAAGGCAGCAAATTAAAAACCATTGGAACAAAAGCTCGGATTGAGATGGAGCATTTTTTTGATGGTAAAGTTTTTTTGAAATTGTGGGTGAAAGTGAAAGAAAATTGGGTCGATGACTCTCAATCCGTTAAATATTTTGGTTATGAATGAAGCCTGATGTCGGATCAATCTCGAACGACTGAGGAGGAAGCATTTGTTCTGCACTCGTATTCATATCGAGAGACCAGTCTCATTGTCGAATTGTTTTCAAAACGGTTCGGTCGAATCGGTGTCGTGGCTAAGGGCGCTAGACGGCCTAATTCTTTATTACGTAGCGCGCTTCAATCGTTCCAACCACTGTATGTCTCATGGGGTGGTCGAGCGGAATTAAAGACTCTATATGGCGCTGAACTGCGCTTTGGCTTGGCTCGTTTAAAGGGTACAGCCTTGATGAGTGGTTTTTATATCAACGAGTTGATCTTAAAACTACTCATAAGAGATGACCCTCACGAACGTCTATTCGAAGTCTATGAAGGTGCGATTCAAGCACTCAGTGAAAAAACCCCAGAGGTTGAGAAAATTCTACGTCGGTTTGAGCGTGTATTGCTTGCTGAACTCGGTTATGGAATAACACTTACTCACGATGTTAAAACGCAAAGAGAGATCAAGGAAAATGAGGTTTATACTTATATAATGGGACGTGGACCTGCTCGTATTAATCCTGATGAGAAAATTGATCTGAAGTTGTCGGGTAGAGCATTGATGGATATTTCTAATGATAATTTAGATGATCCAGCGACGTTGTCACAGTGCAAATTACTGATGCGTTCCTTGATGAATCACCATTTAGGTAATAAGTCTTTACATACCAGACGATTACTCATCGATCTACAATCAAATTAACTGCTTTGGTTATGACCAAGTTAAGTGTAAACGTCAATAAAATCGCATTATTGCGAAATGCTCGGATGCTTGAGCGTCCAGATATCACACGTCTTGCTTATTTGGCTCTTAAGTCTGGAGCCTCTGGAATTACCATTCACCCTAGACCGGATGAGCGGCATATTCGTGGACGCGATGTCGAACCACTGTCGCGAGTGGTGAGGCAGTTCCAAGGTGCTGAATTTAACATTGAGGGAAATCCGTTTCATCAGCTCATGGACGTCGTGCGAGCGGCCTCACCCCATCAAGCTACTTTGGTTCCTGATGATATTTCTGCCGCAACATCCGACCATGGTTGGGATCTCGGCGCGGATGGGAGGCGTCTAGAGCCGATTATTAAAGAGTTGAAGAGCCTGGGCATAAGGGTGAGTTTGTTTATGGATCCATCGCCTGAGCAGATGGTGTTGGCTAAAGAGCTTGGTGCCGATCGAGTCGAACTTTATACCGAAAGTTATGCCGATGCTTACGACTCTGAGGATCAGGTTAGGGTCACCAGTATGTATAGAGAATCAGCTTTTCGGGCGACTGAGCTTGGTCTTGAAGTTAACGCAGGGCATGACCTAAATCTTGATAATTTATCGTATTTCTTGACTGAGGTTAATCCAGTACAAGAAGTATCCATTGGCCATGCTTTAACAGCTGATGCGTTGGAATATGGTATGGAAAATGCCGTGCGGCGCTATTTGATCGAAATTGAAAAGTCTTACGCCTAAATGATTTTTGGAATTGGACTGGATCTTTTGAATATGACTCGGGTCGAGCGACTTTTCGATAGATACGGTGACCGGTTCGTTGAGCATGTGCTCACAGATGAGGAGAGCCTACAGTTTCGAACTGCACGGCGTAAGATTCATTACCTCGCGACACGATTTTCTGGGAAAGAAGCTATTGCGAAGGCTTTGGGTACGGGGTTGAGGTCTCCAGTAACGTTGCATTCGATCAGTATCATCAGTAGTGAGATTGGAAAGCCAGATTTATTTTTTGACCTCAAGCTGAAGCAGTACTTGGATGACAATAGAATCGGTCCGATCTTTGTGAGCTTTAGTCACGAAGGAGATATGCTCAGTGCCTACGCTATAGCTGAGTCGTTAGTATGAGTATGGCGGGGCGAGTCATTTTAGACGTTGCCGGATTCGAGTTAACTGATGGGGATCGGGAGCGATTAGTTCATCCCAGGTGCGCTGGCGTTATATTGTTTGCGCGTAACTTTAAAAATAAATCACAGTTACAACAACTTGTTCTGGACATGAAATCCATTAAGCGGGAGCCGCTGATGGTTTGTGTCGATCAAGAAGGTGGTCGAGTTCAGCGCTTCCAGGAAGAATTTACGAGAATTCCCCCAATGGATATGCTGGGCCGCCTATGGGATCAGGATCAAAATCATGCGTGTGCCATTGCACGCCACATTGGAATCATTATTGGGTCGGAATTAAAAGCTATTGGTATTGATTTGACCTTTGCTCCAGTACTCGATATCAATCGAAAGAACAGCTCAGTTATTGGTGACAGGGCTTTTCATGAAGATCCTCAAGCGATATCAGAGCTCGGGCGTAAATTGATTGAGGGTTTGAGGCTTTCTGGTGTGGGTTCAGTGGGTAAGCATTTCCCAGGCCATGGTGGTGTTTCTGAAGATACACATGAGGATGAGGCTATAGACACACGGGATCTATCAGTGATGCTTAGTCAAGATATTCGCCCTTTTGATGCGTTGACTCCTTCCCTCACTGGCATCATGCCTGCTCATGTTACGTTTCCGAGCGTAGATGCTGATCCAGCATGCTTTTCCAGTAAATGGTTACGAGAAATCCTAAGGGATCATCTTGGATTTGAGGGGTTGGTATTTAGTGATGACTTGTCTATGAGAGCAGCTACTTTGATGGGCGATATGGCCTTGAGGTCATCTAAAGCCTTTGAGGCTGGGTGTGATCTGATCCTTGTGTGTAATGATCCGGATGCTGCTGACGAAGCGTTATTAGCATCTATGAATATAAAGTTCTCGGACGATCAAGATGTCGCTAAAAAAATGCGGGCGCTCATTGAAATGCCCATTAGTATTTCAATGAGCTCTGTGGAGTACAAGTCATCATCCAACGAACTTGTGCGAATGCTTGCTGCAAATAGTAATTAGTTAGATCGCTCCATATACTCACCGGTATCGGTGTTGACCTTGATTTTCTCGCCAGTTTCAACGAACTGCGGAACCGCCACATTGATACCTGTTTCCATTTTTGCTGGTTTATAAGATCCAGTGGCCGTGGCACCCTTGATGCCGGGTTCTGTATCGCTGATTGTTAGGACAAC
>DFDI01000099.1 GCA_002367635.1 Betaproteobacteria bacterium UBA3031
CGATGAGGACTCAGAGACGCAGCCGACGCTTGGGTTTCAACGAGTGATTCAGCGCGCTATTCTTCATGTTCAGTCCTCTGGCAAGAAAGAGGTCACAGGAGCTAATGTTCTGGTAGCTATATTCGGCGAGAAGGACTCTCATGCGGTTTACTTCCTGCATGAAAAAGGAGTCACTAGGCTTGATGTGGTTAATTTCATCGCTCACGGTATCGCTAAAGTAGGGGATCCTAATGCGGACGAGAAAAAGGAAGGTGCCGATGCTAATGACCCGGAAGGTCAGAGCGAAGCAAAGACAGAGAGTGCTTTGGCCAGTTATGCCGTTAATTTGAATGAGTTAGCTATGAAGGGCAAGATTGATCCTTTGATTGGGCGCGATATGGAATTAGAACGTGTTGTGCAGATTTTATGCCGCCGCCGCAAAAATAACCCGCTTTTAGTCGGTGAAGCAGGCGTAGGAAAAACTGCTATTGCGGAAGGTTTGGCTCGTCGTATTGTTGAAGGTGAGATACCTCAAATTTTAGAAAACTCTGAGGTGTTTTCTCTAGACATGGGAGCATTGCTGGCAGGTACCAAGTATCGAGGCGACTTTGAGCAGCGACTCAAAGCAGTGCTCAAACAACTCGAAAAACAACCGAATTCAATTTTGTTTGTGGATGAAATTCATACCATTATCGGTGCAGGCGCAGCCTCTGGTGGTACCCTTGATGCTTCAAATTTATTGAAACCAGCCTTGTCTTCAGGACAGCTTCGTTGCATCGGAGCGACAACTTATAATGAATACCGCGGTATCTTTGAGAAGGATCATGCGTTGTCGCGGCGTTTCCAAAAAATTGATGTTGGAGAGCCGTCTGTTTCGGAGACGGTATCGATCCTAAGGGGTCTTAAATCCAGATTCGAGGAGCACCATCAAGTTCGGTATACGGCGACCGCGCTAACTGCTGCGGCTGAATTATCGGCGCGTTTTATTCACGATAGACATTTGCCTGACAAGGCAATTGATGTGATTGATGAGGCGGGTGCCGCACAGCGCATTGCTGTTGGTAAGAAGAAAAAGAAGGTAATCGGAAAATTAGAGATTGAGGAAATCATAGCTAAAATCGCCCGAGTGCCCTCTCAGAACGTGTCTAATGATGACCGGTCCAAGCTGAAGACTCTAGACCGAGACCTTAATGCGGTGGTGTTTGGTCAGGAACGTGCGATAGACGCTTTATCCTCAGCAATCAAAATGGCTCGTAGTGGCTTGGGTAATCCTCGCAAACCTGTTGGTGCATTTTTATTCAGCGGACCAACTGGCGTTGGTAAAACTGAAGTGGCGCGCCAGTTGGCATATACCCTCGGTATTGAATTGGTCCGGTTTGATATGTCCGAATATATGGAGCGACATGCAGTATCACGATTGATCGGTGCCCCACCGGGGTATGTTGGATTTGATCAGGGGGGGTTGCTGACGGAGGCTGTGGTTAAGCAGCCGCATTGTGTGCTGCTTTTAGATGAGATTGAAAAAGCACATCCTGATATTTTCAATATCTTGCTACAGGTCATGGATCACGGGACGCTGACAGACAATAATGGGCGTAAAGCAGATTTTCGTAATGCGATCATCATTATGACGACGAATGCTGGGTCCTCTGAAATATCTAAGAACACGATGGGCTTCACTGATGCGGTAACCGCTGGAGACGAGCTCGCCGAAATAAAACGGCAGTTTACACCTGAGTTTAGAAATCGATTAGATTCCATCGTCTCTTTTGGGCCATTGTCCAAGGAGATTATCTTGAAGGTCGTAGATAAATTTCTAATGGAGTTGGAGCATCAATTGCAGGAGAAAAAGGTTGACGCGACATTCAGTTCAAAGCTGCGTGAGTATCTTGGTCGGAAAGGTTTCGATCCGTTGATGGGAGCTCGGCCTATGGCTCGACTTATACAAGATACCATTCGTCGTGCTCTAGCAGACGAATTGCTCTTTGGTAAATTGTCATCAGGTGGTGATGTGGAGATAGATCTAGATGACAATGATGAAATACTAATCCAAATCGCAAGCGAAAAATCTGATCAGACGGTCACAGTTTAATCGTTAGAAATTGGCCGGGACGGGTCTGATATCCACTCACTCCAAGAGCCTGGGTAGAGCTTTGAATTTTTGATTCCAGCCACTTCCATCGCGAGAAGATTATGGCAGGCCGTTACGCCTGATCCGCATTGATGGATGATTGTTTTCTCGCAGTTGTCGCCCAAAATTGCTTCAAAGGCTTTTTTTAGGTCTTTTGCAGCGAGGAATTTACCCGTACTGTCAAGGTTATCTTTGAAGAATCGATTTATAGCTCCTGGAATATGCCCAGCAATAGGATCAATGCTTTCATTTTGGCCATGGAACCTGTCATTTGATCGTGCATCAACGACTAATGTTTGTTCGTCGTCTAGATGTTGCAAAATAAAATCAGAATCAACAAGAATCGCCCTAAATTCTGGCTCAAAGGTCTCGCTGCTATTTTGGTTTGGGGTGTCTAATGCTAAATTTCCTCCTTGACTAATCCACGCTTGCAAGCCTCCATTGAGCACTGCGACAGCATCATGACTCAGCCATTTGAGTAGCAACCATAGTCGTGATGCATAGGCCCCCCCTGCGTCATCGTATGCGATTACCTGGGTGGATTGGGTTACACCGCATACGCCGAGCCAACTAGTGAAAGCTGACAATTCGGGAAGAGGGTGGCGGCCATTTTTTCCGTTTGTTTTCTGGGAGAGAGAGTTATCCATGGAGGCAAATATAGCATTTGGAATATGCCCTTTGTTATAACTATTTATTCCGTATTCAGAGTCGGTGAGCTCATGACGACAATCGAAAATCACGGTATTTGGTCGATCTATGATGAATGGCAGCTCGTCGGATTCAATTAAGGTGGTATACATATATGAGTGGTGTATTAAGTTAATGCCGTTAGTAAAAGTTTGTGTTCGGAGATATCGAGTAAACCATGATGCCCGTCGCATGAGATAATTAACACAGTAAATTAAGCCTTATCCCATATTATGACAAAAGCTAAAGAAAAATTAACCTTTGAAAGTGCGCTTACTGAGCTTGAGGTGATCGTTGAGAAGATGGAGGATGACGATACAACACTTGAAAACTCCCTATCTTTTTATAAACGAGGAGTTGAATTGTTGCAGTTCTGTCAAAAAGAACTAGAAGCAACCCAGCGAGAAGTAAGTGTGCTGGAAGCCGGTATATTAAAAAAATTTGAAGGTATTGATGAGTCCTAACTCCTTTGAACAATGGAGACGGGATGTCGTGGCTCAGGTAGAACAGGGTTTAGACCAGTGCTTGCCCAGTATTGATCATGTTCCGACTGTATTGCATGAGGCTATGCATTACGCGACTAAGAGCCCTGGAAAGCGTATCCGAAGTTTGATTGTTTGTGCTTGTGCGGATTTATTCGGAAGCAACATAGAGCGTGCAATACACAGCGCTATTTCCATTGAGCTTATTCACACCTACTCACTCGTTCACGACGATTTGCCATGCATGGATAACGATGATTTGAGAAGAGGGCAGCCGACTGTACACGTCGCATTTGATGAGGCAACGGCAATGCTGGTGGGTGATGCGCTCCAACCATTAGCCTTTAATGTCCTCGCTACGCAACCTATAAATATTAGTCATGAGGTTCGAGTGCGACAAATCCATTTGCTATCTGAGGCGGCTGGGACACAAGGTATGGTCGGCGGGCAGGCGATTGATCTGGCCCAGATTGGCTTAAAGATGAGTCAGTCGGAACTGGAGTTGATGCACTCGAAAAAAACTGGAGCTTTATTTTTAGCAAGTGCTGAGATTGGTGCCTTGTGTGGGTTAGAGTATGAGGAGTCGTATCGAGAGCCTCTCCGAAGTTGCGCCCGTCATATAGGATTAGGTTTTCAAGTGGTTGATGACATACTCGATGCGAGTTCTCCTACAGAGGTTTTAGGAAAGTCTGCTGGGAAAGACCTCAGGGATAATAAACCTACGTATGTAACTTCGTTTGGGTTGGCTCGTGCTAAAGAGATGGCAGCTGAACTCGAAGAACGTACAGAAGAGAGTCTGATGTGTCTTCCACGGAGTGGGGGCTACTTGAGTGACATTGCTAAACTCGTCTTCAATCGGGTGTCTTAGAAAGATTATCGGTGGATATGTACCAACTACTCAATACGATTAATAATCCGCAGGACGTTAGAGCTCTTCATAGAAAAGAATTGAGTCAGCTCGCCACTGAGTTGAGAGACTTCATTATTGATAGCGTCTCTAAGACGGGTGGTCATCTCGCATCTAATTTAGGAACGGTGGAATTAACTATTGCGCTTCATTATATTTTTGATACACCTAAGGATAAGTTGGTTTGGGATGTCGGCCATCAAACTTATGCACACAAGATCCTAACTGGTCGCCGTGACCAGATGGGCACGCTGAGAAAATTTGGTGGTATAGCGGGGTTTCCGAGCCGAGAAGAAAGTGAATATGATAGCTTCGGTACAGCGCACTCTAGTACCTCGATCAGTGCGGCGTTAGGAATGGCAGTTAGCGCGCAATTAAGAGGCGAGGAGAGCAGAGTCGTAGCAGTGATCGGAGACGGGGCGATGTCCGCTGGAATGGCGTTTGAAGCACTGAATAATGCTGGCGCTATGGATGCAAATATTCTCGTTGTTTTGAATGACAACGATATGTCTATTTCAGAGAATGTTGGGGCGCTTAACAACTATCTTGCTAGACTTTTGTCCAGTCGGTTTTACACCGCGGCCTGGAAGGCAGGAGAGACCGTATTTAAGAAAATCCCTCCAGTTATTGAGTTGGCGCGGCGTGCTGAGGAACATGTTAAGGGTATGGTTATGCCTGGGACTCTCTTTGAAGAGTTCGGGTTTAATTATATTGGGCCGATTGATGGGCATGACATAGATGCTCTATGTGCGACGCTACGTAACTTGAGAAAACTCAAGGGTCCTCAATTTCTTCATGTCGTTACGAGGAAGGGTAAGGGTTATCAGCGAGCTGAGGAAGATGCCATTCTCTACCACGGAGTGGGCAAGTTTGATCCTCCAGCGGGTATTCAAAAAAAATCGAGTCATAATCAAACCTATACTCAAGTGTTTGGTCAATGGCTTTGTGATGTGGCAGCGAAGGACGATAGACTGATTGGCATCACACCAGCAATGCGGGAAGGGTCTGGTTTAGTCGAGTTCTCTCAACAGTACCCAGAGCGTTATTTTGATGTTGGCATTGCTGAACAACATGCGGTTACATTCGCAGCAGGTATGGCTACTGAAGGTTTTAAGCCGGTATTGGCGATATATTCGACGTTTTTACAAAGAGCTTACGATCAGTTGATTCACGATGTATGTATACAAAATCTTGATGTAACCTTTGCGTTAGATCGAAGCGGACTGGTGGGGGCTGATGGGCCAACACACCATGGCGCATTTGATTTAGCTTATCTTCGTTGTATCCCTAATATTGTGATCATGACGCCGAGTGACGCAACACAATGTGCACATATGTTAAGTTTGGCTTATGAGCACTCTGGGCCAGCGGTAGTCAGATACCCAAGAGGTGACGCTCTGGTCACTACGCATGATGTTGGCCGAACGGTTCACATGGGTAAGGCGGAGCTCGTCAAAGAGGGAAATGCTGGCGTGGCCATCCTTGTTTTCGGACCACTTCTTCAAACGGTACTTCGTGCTGCAGATCAATTAAACGCAACCGTTGTGGATATGAGATTTGTGAAACCTTTGGATGTCGACATGGTCAAAAGGATTGCAAAAGAAAATTCACTCATCGTGACCGTAGAAGATGGAGTCGCAATGGGTGGTGGTGGTTCTGCGGTGTGTGAGATATTAGAACAGAAAGATTTAAGGGTGTTACGGATTGGATTGCCGGACAAATTCGTGACACATGGAGATACGTCTTTACTACTTAAGGAATGTGGTTTAGACGAACAGGGTATCTTTGAGCGAATTAATGCCTATATGAGATGAATTGATTTCGATAAGTATTAATTTTGATTAAGGTATAATGAATATAACCTTTTAAAGCAAGGCATTAGCAATGAATTCACCAACAGATTTAAGCATCCCTGACGTACAAAATTCAATTGATGGTCGACACTTGGCCATTGATAAAGTGGGTATTAAGGCTATTCGTCACCCCGTCAAAGTCGCGGACAAGTCAG
The DNA here is from genome assembly GCA_002367635.1 of Betaproteobacteria bacterium UBA3031. Lineage (GTDB taxonomy): Bacteria > Pseudomonadota > Gammaproteobacteria > Burkholderiales > Eutrophovitaceae > Eutrophovita. The sequence continues at coordinate 6,195 of DFDI01000099.1, forward strand.
AGGGTATCCAGCACACCATAGCGATGTTTAATATGTATGTTGAGCTCCCACATAATTTCAAAGGGACTCATATGTCTCGTTTTGTTGAGATTCTTAACGAGCAAGAACGAGAAATATCTGTCGAGTCGTTTGAAGTCATTCTCCGAACAATGTTAGATCGATTGGAGTCGGATTCCGGGTATATCGAAATGACGTTCCCATATTTTCTTGAAAAATCGGCACCCGTGTCAAAAGTAAAAAGCTTGTCTGATTACGAGGTGACATTCAAGGGACAGGTGACTAAGGGAGATTACAAGTTAGAGATGAAGGTGGTGGTTCCGGTGACTAGCTTGTGTCCTTGTTCAAAAAAGATTTCAGACTATGGAGCCCACAATCAACGGTCTCATGTCACTATTTCTGCTGTGACTAATGCGCATGTTTGGATTGAGGAGTTGATCGCAGTGGCTGAAGAGCAGGCATCCTGCGAACTGTTTGGTCTTTTAAAGAGGCCAGATGAAAAGTATGTTACTGAAAAAGCTTACGACAATCCAAAATTTGTTGAAGATATGGTGCGAGATGTAGCGACCGCGCTGAATGGGATCGACCGAATAGATACCTATGTTGTTGAGTCAGAAAATTTTGAGTCGATTCACAATCACTCTGCGTACGCGATGATTGTGAAAAATTAGATGGTTAATCTCTAAAGTTTTTATACTGAAGAGGTACGTCTTTAATTTCTGTTTTAAGCAGAGAAATCACTTCTTGAAGTGTGTCTCGCTTCGCTCCAGAGAATCTCACAACATCTCCCTGGATTGAGCCCTGCGCTTTCAGTTTGTTGTCTTTAACGGCCTTAATGATTTTTTTCCCTAAGTCCTTGTCTATGCCGGATAGCACCGTGATGACTCGTTTAACTTTGTCGCCACTTATTTTTTCTAACTTTTCCTTAGTGAGACTTCGAATATCAATTTCTCGCTTAGTCATTTTTACAATCATCAAATCGTACACCTGACTCATTTTAAATTCGTCGTCAGCAAAGACTGTGATCTCTTGATTATCGGATAGTTCTATTCGAGCGTCAGAGCCTTTGAAATCAAAACGATTACTTATTTCCTTGTTGGATTGGTCAACCGCATTTCGTAATTCGACCTTATCAACCTCTGTAACTACATCAAATGATGGCATGAGAACTCCTAGCTTAACTAAATCAGTTTAATTTTATGAGAGTCTATGGGTAGCCCAGTTCCGTCGTCAAATTCGGATGCGGCTTCTATACTTTTTCTGGCAATCGTTTCTGCGCTGATCTCTGGGGACTCATACATGGACCACATGGACCCCAATGCGTAATCACTGCCACTACCATAAGCGTAGAAACGTGTGAATTCTTGGACAGTGCGGTGTCCCGATACCCCAAAGATCCCGTAAGGGTTTGCAATCAGCACATCCATTCTAGATGATTCAATCGCATCTTCTTTGTCTTCCTCAGGAATTAGAAAATATTTTTCTTTAAGTTTGAGGTGTAATTGATTCCAGGCGCTGAAAATTTCTTCCACAGATCGAAGTTTAATCTGCTGGGAAGTTTCATCAAAATATTCTCTTAGGATTAATTTAAACGTTGCGTTACCCGTGACGGCTATTAAATTTTCTCCCGTTTGAATAATTTTTCCAGAGTTTTGGATGTATTTCGCACTTTCTTTACCAGAACCCCACTTAGTCAGTGTGTCGGCTGCAATCGCTATTTCCCCATCTTTTCGGACAACAGAAATTGTGGTCATTTTTTATTTTTTTGCAACTTCGAATTTTGTTTGGCACCTATTCTTAGTCTAAGTGCATTAAGCTTGATAAACCCTTCAGCATCCGCTTGGTTATAGGCGCCTTTGTCGTCTTCAAAACTCGCGATGCGTCCATCGAACAACGAGTTTCGAGAGGATTGTCTTCCCAGTACTTGGACATTGCCTTTGTAGAGTTTTAACTCTACCGTCCCGTTAACTGGTTGTTGAGATTGATCAATTAGGTTTTGAATCAGGAGTCTTTCCGGGCTGAACCAGTATCCGTTATAGATTAGTCGTGCGTATCGGGGCATGAGGTCGTCCTTCAGTGCCAAGACTTCTCGGTCAAGCGTTATCGATTCAATGGCTCGGTGAGCCTTTAACATGATGGCGCCTCCGGGAGTTTCGTAGCACCCCCTAGACTTCATACCCACATAACGATTCTCTACCAAATCTAGACGACCGACCCCATGTTTACCGCCGAGTCTATTTAGTTCGCTTAGCACGTTGGCGGGAGATAATTTTTTCCCATTGATAGCTGAGATATCGCCACTTTTGTAGGTTAATTGAATTAATTCTCCACGCTGAGGTGCTTTTTCAGGAGACACTGTCATTCGCCACATACTCTCTTCGGGAGCGACATTAGGATCTTCAAGAACACCACCTTCATAAGAGATATGAAGAAGGTTCGCATCCATTGAGTAGGGCGCGGCCCCTTTCTTCTTCTTAAAGTCGACTGGGATTCCCTGTTTTTCGGCATAAGCAATGAGCTTTTCTCGGGATAATAAATCCCATTCACGCCAGGGTGCGATCACCTTAACGTCTGGCATGAGCGCATATGCGCCCAATTCGAACCTAACCTGATCATTACCTTTCCCAGTTGCTCCATGAGAAATCGCATTTGCTCCAGTTTTTTTGGCAATTTCTATCAGTCTTTTAGCGATTAAAGGCCTTGCTATGGAGGTGCCGAGAAGGTATTCACCCTCATACACTGTGTTGGCTCGGAACATGGGGAATACGTAGTCACGTACAAATTCTTCTTTTAAGTCTTCTATGAAAATCTGCTTGACTCCGGCGGCTTCCGCTTTTCTACGTGCTGGCTCAACCTCTTCTTTTTGACCCAGATCTGCCGTAAATGTAATCACTTCACACTCGTACGTTTCTTGCAGCCATTTAAGAATGACTGATGTATCTAAACCACCCGAGTAAGCTAAAACAACTTTTTCAACTTTTTTCATACGTTCTTTTCGTTCAATAATAAATTAAATTCGTCTGCCATCTGGTTGATTCAAAGGCTCGCCATTACGCCATTCGCCTTCGAATATTTCTCCGTTAGATGTTCTGAGCCGACCTCGGCCATGAGCGCGACCGTTGAGCCACTCGCCATCATACGCACTTCCATCTGGATTCAGTTGCACCCCCCGTCCATTCTGTCGACTTTGGACCCAGGCCCCATCATATTGAGTGCCGTCGTGAGACGTATACACACCTTCACCCTCAGCCCAGCCGCTAACAATATCGCCTACATAATGTTCCTTGAGTTGTCCGTTGATGAACCATTTAAGTGTGCCTGATCCATTTGCGAATCCATTGATGCAGCTTCCGTCCCAGCTGATGGATTCCCCTTGTTGGGGCATCGGGTTATACACTTTGCATCCATTTTCATCTGCAATGGTCCCCATATCAAGGTCATCAGCATGAGCGAAAAAAGCACTGAAAGTAAGTATTGCGATACCAATAAAAAATCTAAACATATTGAATTTTTCCTTTGATGAGGTACAGGGATTAAAAATCCTCAAGTTGTACGATACAAGACTCATGGGATCTATTGAAAGTTCCAATGAGCGTTAATTTATGTGTCTCAATTTACGACTATCCCAAGGAGTAAAAATTCCATGAGTGCCTTCTGGACGTGTAAGCGATTTTCTGCTTCGTCCCAAACAACGCTTTGGTCTCCATCGATTACTTCAGCAGAAACTTCTTCTCCCCTATGGGCGGGTAGACAATGCATAAAAAGAGCATCTTTGGATGCCAGTGCCATTAATGAGCTGTTAACTTGCCAGCCCTGAAAATCTTGTTTTCTGAGTTTTGTTTCTTCTTCAAAGCCCATACTTGCCCACACATCAGTAGTCACTAAGTCCGCGTGATGAACGGCAGCCTGAGGGTCTGGGAAGAATTTAACATGTTTTAAATGACTTAAATCTTTTGGCCCGTATCCTGGGGGCGATGAGATATGGAGCTGGAAGTCAAGTGTTTCAGCAGCCTCCATCCAACTGTTACACATATTATTTGCATCTCCAATCCAAGCCACTGTCGCACCTCTTATGGAGCCATTTTTTTCTATAAATGTAAAAATATCTGCAAGTACTTGGCAGGGATGCTGCTGCTCAGTTAAACCGTTGATCACTGGAATGGTGCTGTGTTGCGCAAAATTTTGAATCAGCTCTTGTTCAAATGTTCTGATCATGACTAGATCACACATTCTTGAGATGACTCGGGCAGAATCAGCAACCGGTTCACCCCTACCTAGTTGTGAATCTTTGGTATTCAGATAAACAGCGCTTCCTCCTAGTTGATTCATGCCAAGTTCGAAAGATAGGCGTGTTCTTGTGCTGCTTTTCTCGAAGATCATGACTAAAGTTCTATCTTGCAGCGTTGTGCGTTGCTCGAAAGCTTTATATTTTTGCTTGATATTCTGGGTTAAGTTAAATAGGTACTGGAGTTCATTTTGGTTGAAATCGCCGAATTTCAGGAAATGTTTGAGTTCTTTCATTTTGATTCGCTTAGGAACTGTGTAATTACTGAAGAGAGAGTGGATACTAAAAACTCAATCTGCTTCTCGTCAAGAATCAAAGGCGGCAAAAGTCGAACGACTTTATCAGCAGTCACGTTGATCAGTAATCCTGCCTCAAGACCAAGGTCAACGATGGGTGCGCATGCTCGGTCTAGTTCAATTCCAATCATGAGGCCTTTGTGTCGGATATCGATGACAGAAGTTACACCATCAAAACGTTTTGTCAGACCTTGCGTTATGGTGTCTCCAATAAACGTTGCTCGATCAAGCAAAGCATCTAATTCGATGGCTTCAATGGTCGCCATAGCTGCACGACTGACAAGTGGGTTTCCTCCGAAAGTCGAACCGTGAGTACCTGGTGTTAACGTTTCCGCGGCTTTTCCGCGCGCCAGGCAAGCGCCAATAGGGATGCCATTACCCAAACCTTTCGCAAGTGTCATCACGTCGGGAAGGATCTCGTTATGTTGGTGAGCAAACCAGGCGCCTGTTCTTCCCATACCAGTCTGAACTTCATCAACCATCATGAGCCAATCCTCTTTGTCAGCTATTTGTCTTAGCTCATTCAAGTATTGTGGAGAAGGGATCTGAACACCACCTTCGCCCTGTATGGGCTCGACAAAAATGGCGATCACGTTTTTATTGTTGAGTGCAACTTGACGTACGGCTTCAACGTCTCCAAATGGGACTCTTGCAAATCCTGATAAAAGAGGCTCAAAACCAGCCTGAACCTTGCGATTGCCTGTTGCGGAAAGTGTAGCCATTGTTCGGCCGTGGAACGATTGCTCGGTCACAATGATGACGGGTTCACTCAATCCTTTTTGGTGACCATACAGTCTGGCGAGTTTGATCGCAGCCTCGTTTGCTTCAGCACCTGAATTTGAGAAAAACACAGTCTCCATTTTGGATAGTTGGCAGAGTTTAACTGCCAGGGCTTCTTGTTCTGGAATCTGATAGAGGTTCGAGCAGTGAATTAGGGTGCTTGCTTGGTCTTGGATTGCTTTTGTTACTCTTGGGTGATTGTGGCCTAATCCAGTTACTGCGATTCCGCACAGAGCGTCAAGATAACGCTTGCCAGAAGTGTCAAAAATCCACGCACCTTCACCATGGGTAAATGCGACCGGTTTTCTCCCATACGTTTTCATGACGTTGCGCATAGTGATTCCTTAATCAGCTACCTAAATTTTTCGAAATGTTGCTTTTTTCTCTATGTTTCTTGAAGAAGCATACCCTTAATTGAAAAACCCGCAGGACCAGCTGCGGGTTTTTCAACAAAACGTTCAGTGGGTCAGTTGTTAGCTCATCGTTTTAATTGCACGAGACAGCTTACTCTTATGTCGAGCTGCTGAATTTTTATGAATGATCTTTTTGTCCGCAATGGAGTCGATTCTACTTTGAGCGCTAGCGTAAGCGCTGACGGCGACATCTTTGTCACCAGCATCTACTGCTTTTCGAACTTTTTTGATCATGGTTCGGAGTTCTGATCGTAGAGACGCGTTGTGAGCGTTCAGTTTGACAGTCTGACGAGCCCGCTTCTTGGCTGATGCAATGTTTGGCATGTTGTTTAGTCCCGCTTGGCGGCTAATGAAAAGGCCAGAAGTATAACCCTGCCTGCAGTTTTAAGCAATATCGGTTAAATTTTTATGCGATTTGAGGCAGAAAAACTGATATGGTGGCGCGTGCAAAGGTATACAACTCACATTGAGCGCGCCAACGCCTAGAAATTATTTAAAATCATGGGTTTGTTTAAGTCTTTATCGGTTGTTAGTTTCTTCACTTTGGTTTCTCGTATCCTCGGGTTAATCAGGGAAATGGTTATTGCCTCGAAGTTTGGCGCCAGCGCCTCGACTGATGCTCTCTTTGTAGCGTTTCGTATTCCTAATCTGTTGAGACGGTTGTTCGCTGAAGGTGCCTTCGCTCAGGCCTTCGTCCCGATTTTATCGGAATATCGCGAACGAGAGGGAGACGAACGAGCCAAATTATTGATTGCCCATGTGGCCAGTTTACTCTCTTTGCTGCTTCTGGCGATATCAATACTTGGGGTGCTTTGTGCGCCTTATCTGGTTTACGTCATTGCTACGGGTTTTAATGACGCAGCAGATCAATCTGAGCTGACAGCAAATTTAATTCGCCTTACATTTCCATATTTATTATTCATATCTTTGACGAGTCTTTTTGCTTCTGTTCTGAATACCTGGGGTCGTTTTGCGGTTCCGGCGTTTACCCCGGCCCTGTTAAATATCAGTTTTATCGGCGCGGCACTTTATTTGACTCCATTTTTCGATCCCCCGATTATGGCTCTGGGGCTAGCTATTTTAATGGGTGGGGTCGCGCAACTCGTATTTCAGATTCCGTTTTTAGTGCGACTTAAACTTTGGCCAAGATTTCATTGGAATCCTAAGGATCCAGGTGTAATTCAAATTTTGAAGAAAATGGCCCCCGCTGTAGTAGGGGTCTCTGCGGCTCAAATCTCATTGGTTATTAATACAAATATCGCATCTAGAATGCAGACGGGTAGCGTGAGTTGGTTAACTTATGCAGATCGATTAATGGAGTTGCCGGTTGGATTGCTGGGCGTTGCGATGGGTACTGTTATTTTGCCAGCGCTATCTATGTCGGTTGCGAATAAAAAAAATGCAGAGTATCAGATCACCTTAGAGTGGGCTTTAATCCTCATGTTGGTTATCTCAATACCGAGCGTGTTAGGACTAGTCGCTCTATCTGGACCTATTCTCATGACGCTGTTTATGCGAGATCAGTTTTCGTTCACAGATGTATCCATGACGCAAGCTGCGTTCTGGGGGTATGGCGTCGGTTTGGTCCCAATTGTAATGATCAAACTCCTTGCCCCTGTTTTTTACGCCAATAAAGACACCAAGACACCGGTACGAATTGCTATCAAAGCTGTGATTTTTACACAGCTACTAAACGTTATTTTTTGGATGTTGTTGCCGGATCATGTGAAGCATGCAGGATTGGCTTTAGCTATTTCAGGAGGAGCTTGGTTGAACGCTGTGATGCTCATCACAGGGTTGCGCAGGCGAGGACTATTTGTAGTCAGTAATAATTGGATATTGGTTTGCAGAGATTGCGCGGTAGCGGCTGGCGTAATGACTTTGACTGTTACTTGCGTCTCTCTTAATATTGAGTGGTTGAATTTTGATTCTTGGGGACGAGCTGGATTGCTTCTGGCCGTGATATTGCTCGGGGTTATAGTCTACATACTTGGTTTAAAAGTACTTGGCCGTAAATTAAAAGAACTTTTGGTTGTGACGCAACGTCAAGCCTAAGTGGCTTATCCTCTCAGCGCACTTGCTTGCCGACGATGGCCTCAACAGCTTTACGATTAAGGTGTGGGGCAAACATGGAGATGAAATCGTAAACATACCCGCGCATATAGGCATTTTTTCGTATGCCAATACCGGTTGTACTGGGTTCGAACAGATGACTGGCGTCGATAGCTCTGATCTTCGTATCTCGCAATGGGTCGTAAGCCATCATCGAAACTATCCCTACGCCAAGGCCGAGCTCCACATACGTTTTAATTACGTCTGCATCTACGGCTGTCAGTATGATGTCTGGTTTTAAGCCTTTTTTTTCAAACGCTTGTTTGATGATGGGGCGGCCCGTGAAAGTAAAATCATAAGTTATTATCGGATATTCACAAATCTCTTCTAACGAAATATTTTTGCTCTTTAATAGAGGATGCCGCGGTGGTGTCAGGACGCAACGATTCCACTGGTAGCAAGGCAGCATCGCTAGCTGGTTCGTTAAGGAGGTCGCCTCTGTCGCTATGGCGATATCCACTTCTCCAGAACAGGCCATTTCGACTATGCGTGAAGGGCTTCCTTGGTATAGCGATAATCGTACTCTAGGATACTTTTCGCGAAATAGCTTGATGACGACAGGTAGTGCGTATCGAGCTTGTGTATGCGTTGTCGCAATGGTTAAGCTGCCTGACATTTCGTTCGAGAATTCGCTACCAATCGTTTTTAGGTTACTTATTTCACTAAGGGCAGCTTGAGATTTTTTGATGATTTCTTGCCCTGGTTCTGTAATGCCAACGAACCTTTTTCCTCGCCTAATAAAGATATCGACGCCAAGTTCCTGCTCAAGTGCCTTAATCTGTTTACTGATCCCGGGTTGGGATGTGTATAGTTCTACCGCAGCCTTCGATAAATTCAGATTATGTTTTGCAACCTCGCATATGTATCTAAGCTGTTGTAGTTTCATGGCTTGAGCGGCTTGATTCCTTATTTTTAGGACTTAAAAATATATGAAATTAATTCTATATAACTTTCTTGATCAAGGATACAACTTCTAACAATAGCGCTTCGGTAGAACAGCTCTTACATTAGAGCTTATGCAAAAGACGATAGAATTGAGCCCCAATTAATCTGTACAACATTATTTGTTAAATGCGAGTTTTAAAGCTCAAAAAATCCGGAATCAAGAGAGTACGCGGCCTCACCATCGGTAATTTCGATGGGGTACACCAAGGACACCAAGCCATATTGGCACATTTGGTATCTGTATCCTTAGAAAGAAATCTCATTCCTTCGGTTTTGATTTTTCAGCCGCACCCCGCAGAGTTTTTTTCGCCCAGTAAAGCTCCAATCAGGCTCTATGGGATCCGGGAGAAGGTACGCTCGTTTCTTGATGTGGGTATTGAGGAAGTCTGCATACTTCCGTTTAATGTTAGATACGCTAAGATGCTGGCTGAAGACTTCGTGCGTGATGTGCTGGTAAAAGAGCTGTCGGTGCAGTGGTTATTGGTTGGGGATGACTTTAGGTTCGGATCGGGTCGAAGTGGTGATTATCAAATGCTGCAGAAGCTTGGTCTTGAATTGGGTTTTGATGTAGAGGCTAATCAAAGCGTTAAAGTTGGCGAAGTGCGCGTGTCTAGCACGGCGGTTCGAGAGGCTTTGTCGAGTGGAGATCTTAACTTTGCGGAAGAATTATTGGGCAAGCGTTACAATATCCGTGGTCGCGTAGTTAGAGGCGACCAAATTGGTAGAACGTTAGGATTTCCTACTGCGAACATACATTTTGGGAGAGAGTCTTTTCCACTGTCCGGAATATTTATAGCTTACGTTGATGGCCCTGAATTTAAGCAGCGACCGGCGCTAATAAGTGTTGGAAAGAGGCCTACCGTGACGAGTAAGGGAGATGTTTGCATTGAGGCATACATTCTTGATTTCTCGGGTGACTTGTACGGCGCAATGCTTAATGTCATATTCGTTCGTAAAATTCGTGACCAAGAGGCGTTCACCAGTACGTGTGACCTTATTGCTGCTATGAAAGAAGATGAAATAAATGCTCGTCTTTATTTTGAATTAAACGTTACTTAAAACGATGGTTGCGTAGTAGATTTCCGTGACCAATCACTGTTTGACCGCTTGAGGTGGTTGCTGAAACCCATGGACTATAAAAAAACATTAAACCTTCCTGATACCCCATTCCCGATGCGTGCGAATTTATCGAAGCGCGAGCCTCTTTGGGTTGAACAATGGCAAGTTGACGGTCTGTACCAAAAAATTAGAGAGAAAGCTAAGGGTAGACCTACGTTTATCTTGCATGATGGCCCACCGTATGCCAATGGTGATATCCATATTGGTCATGCCGTTAACAAGATCCTTAAAGATATTATTGTCAAATCCAAAACGCTTGCTGGTTTTGATGCACCCTATGTCCCGGGATGGGACTGCCATGGTTTGCCAATTGAACACCAGATCGAGAAGTTGCATGGAAAGGGAATAGAGCCCGCAAAATTTCGTTCTCTCTGTCGAGAGTTCGCTGGGCAGCAGATAGATCGGCAACGAAAAGATTTCATTCGTCTTGGCGTGCTCGGGGACTGGGAGAATCCTTATAAAACGATGGGGTTTCAAGCTGAAGCGGATACGATCCGATCGCTGGCAAGTATTCAACAAAACGGATTCCTGCAAGAAGGCGCTAAGCCCGTCCATTGGTGTCTTGATTGTGGCTCGGCACTCGCTGATGCTGAGGTCGAATACGAGGATAAAAAATCTCCAGCAATAGATGTTGGTTTTTCTGTTTCAGACACAAAGGCTCTGGCCTCCGCACTTGGATTTACGCACATCTATGATCCTGTATTTGCCGTAATTTGGACAACTACTCCTTGGACATTGCCCGCAAATCAGGCAGTTGCTGTTGGAGCGGATATTGACTACTCGCTCGTTCGAATTTCGGATGGCTTGCTCATATTAGCGAGCGAACTAGTTGAATCCTGTGTTCAGAGATATGGCATTGAGGAGTTCGAGACACTATGTAGTTTCAAAGGAGATAAGCTCGAGGGCATTTGGCTTCAACACCCTTTTTATAACCGACAATCGTTAGTAATTACCGGAGACCACGTTACCTTAGATGCTGGAACTGGTTTGGTCCACACTGCCCCCGCACATGGTGTTGAGGATTATGTGGCTGGTCTACGTTATGGCCTTGAGGTCGAGAATCCTGTTGGTGATGATGGCAAGTTCTATGCTTCGGTTCCGATTGTCGGAGGCATGTTGGTCTGGGACGCAAACAAAAAAATTATTGAGATTCTTCGTGAAAATAACAAGTTGCTCCACGAGGTTTCATATAAACACAGTTACCCTGTGTGTTGGAGGCATAAAACGTCAATTATCTTCAGGGCAACGAAGCAGTGGTTTATTGGACTCGACTGCGGTGAGGATTCTATTAGGAGTCGTGCAGCAAAGGCTATAGCTGAGACCTCTTTTTATCCTAGTTGGGGACGGGCTCGATTAGAGGGGATGATCAGTAACCGGCCTGATTGGTGTGTTTCCAGGCAAAGAAGCTGGGGGACACCGATGTCGTTAGTGGTGCACGCTGAGACAGGGGAGTTACATCCCGATACGCCAGCTCTCATGGAGGCAGTAGCCAAGCGGGTAGAGAGTAAAGGCATCGATGCATGGTTCGAGCTTGACCTCGAGGAACTACTAGGCGAAGACGCAAAGAACTGGAAGAAAGTCAGAGATACGCTCGATGTCTGGTTTGACTCGGGGACCACACACAGCAGCGTTCTTGCGAGGCGTGAAGATTTGACAAAGCCGGCGGACTTGTATTTGGAAGGCTCTGACCAACATCGAGGTTGGTTTCAATCAAGTCTTCTCACGGGGTGTGCGATTGATGGTCGGGCTCCGTATAAGAGTCTACTTACTCATGGGTTTGTGGTGGATGGTAATGGACGAAAAATGTCTAAATCCGTGGGTAATGTAATAGCGCCACAGAAGATCTCAGACACGCTAGGTGCTGATGTGCTGCGCCTCTGGGCTGCGGCAACAGATTACTCTGCGGAGTTAACGATATCTGATGAAATTCTAAAGAGGGTGGTCGAAAGTTATCGGCGGATCCGTAATACGCTGAGATTCTTACTCGCTAACCTCAGTGACTTTGACCCAAAGTTAGACAGGCTCGATCCTGCTGATTGGCTTGAGGTTGATCGTTATGCGGTACAAATGACTCAGCGATTGCAGCAGAAAATTGAACGTGATTATGAGCAGTATGAATTTCATCATGTAGTGCAAAAATTTCAAACTTTTTGTTCTGAAGATCTGGGTGGCTTCTACCTGGATATTCTTAAAGACCGACTTTATACAAGTGGGGAGAGTTCGCTTGAGCGGAAGGCAGCGCAGAATGCGATGTGGCACATCACAAATTCTTTACTCCGTTTGATGGCTCCGATCCTATCATTCACTGCTGATGAGGCCTGGCCTATTTTTATTCGGGATGATCAAGATTCAGTGTTGTTGCATGCCTGGTATGAGTTCCCACACATAGATCAAGATTTGCTGTCGAAGTGGGACCATCTGAGGCGATTGCGGGCACTCGCACAGAAGAAATTAGAAGAGAAGCGTGGTGCTGGTGATATCGGTTCCTCGTTGCAGGCTGAAGTTAGTGTGACTGCTTTTGGACAAGACTACGATCTATTGAATTCCCTCCAGGATGACTCACGTTATTTATTCTTGACATCATCGTTTAATTTGATAAAAGGGGATTCTCCAGACTTTCTTGTGGTTGCGGATAAGAGCTTGCATCAAAAATGCGAACGCTGCTGGCACTACCGGTCGGATGTGGGCTCTATCCCAGAACATGAAACTATTTGTGAGCGATGTGTCAGTAATTTATCTGGCGGTGGCGAGCAAAGACGTTATGTGTAGCACATTGCGTTCGCTTGAGGCCAAACGTTTCGTCAGATGGTTGTCGTTGGCGCTGGTACTCGTGTGTATTGATCAACTGACGAAGCAGTTGATTGTCCGAACCGTAGGTCCTTTCGACGTAAAGCAGGTGCTTCCATTTCTTGCGATTGTGTTTGCGATGAATCCGGGCGCGGCTTTTAGTCTTTTGGCGGATGCAGGGGGATGGCAAAGATGGTTCTTCTCTGTTATTGCGATTGTTGCAGTGGGCTTCTTGTTAGTTATGTTGTATAGAAATAGCAAAGACCGATTGTTATCATTTGGATTTGTTTTAATATTATCGGGTGCTCTTGGTAATTTAATCGATCGAATCATGCTTGGTGCGGTTATTGATTTTATCTTGATTCATTGGCGTGATTTCCGTTGGCCTGCATTTAACGTGGCAGATTCTTGTATTTCCATAGGCGCAGGTATTTTGCTGTTTGATGGTTTTTTTCGAAAACGGAGCGAGGCGCATAAAGCCCTATCATGACTACTATCCAACCAGTTGCTGAGTTGCATTTAGCGAACCCGCGTGGGTTTTGCGCGGGGGTCGATCGAGCAATCGAGATTGTTGAGCGCGCTATCAACAAGTATGGGGCTCCGATTTATGTCAAACATGAGGTCGTTCATAACAAGTATGTTGTGGATGATTTGAAGTCTAAAGGTGCCATATTTATTGAGGACTTGAATGATGTGCCGGAGGGGCACACCCTGATTTACAGTGCGCACGGTGTATCGTTGCAGGTTCGCTTGGATGCGAAGAAGAGAAAATTGCGGGTTTTTGATGCTACGTGCCCCTTAGTATCGAAAGTTCATGCTGAAGTGGTTCGAAGTCGTAAAAAAGGCCTTGAGGTCATTATGATTGGCCACAAAGGCCACCCAGAGGTTGAGGGGACTATGGGGCAGGCTTCAAGCGGCATTTATTTGGTTGAAAATATCGATGATGTGCACAGCCTTGCTGTGAAAGATCCTGGTCAATTGGCTTATGTGACTCAAACAACGCTCAGTGTGGATGATGCTTCTAAGATTGTTAAAGCGCTTGTGGCCAGGTACCCAAAGATAAAGGTCCCTGAGAAAGAGGATATCTGTTATGCCACGCAAAATCGCCAAGATGCAGTCAAATCGCTTGCGGAGCATTGCGATCTGATTATTGTCGTCGGTTCATCTAATAGCTCTAACTCGAATCGACTCAGAGAAGTGGCAGAAACCAAGGGTGTTCGAGCATTTTTGGTCGACAATGAAGGCGAATTGGAACCAGACTGGTTAAATGGGGTGGCCAGAGTAGGAGTAACTGCAGGAGCCTCTGCTCCTGAGGTGCTGGTTTCTGCTGTTGTTGAGCGCTTAAAAAAACTGGGTGTGGCGGTGGTTAAGGAGTCTTCCGGCATTCAGGAGAAGGTCGTTTTCTTTGTGCCTGGTGCGTTAAAGAGAAAGGCGTGAGAAATTCTGGTATCTTGAAATTTAATGCCATAAATATGTGACGACACTCGTTATGGAACCAACGACAGCTATGCCAGATTTAATCGATCAATTAAGGAGTCGCGGCATTACGCCTACCAAGCAACGCATAACTATTGCTGATGTTCTTTTTCAAAAGAAACAGCATGTGAGTGCTGACCAGCTGCTAGATATAGTTAGGCGAGAGGACGCTACCGTTTCCCGAGCAACTGTCTACAACACGCTTAATTTATTTTTGAATAAGAAGTTGATTAAGGCATTAATCATCGATAAGTCGAAGGTTGTCTACGATACAAACACTTCTATTCATCATCACATCTACAACGTTGAGACGGGAGAGTTGATAGACGTAAGTCCCGAAGATCTTGGGCTCTCAGAATTGCCACACCTCTCTGGATTTGAGGTTGAAGGTGCGGATGTCGTTATTCGTGTCCGTCGGACGCATTCAGCCTAGCAGTATTACATAACTTATAGCTTGTCTTTGTTCCGGGTGGACGTCCGGAATGATATCTATTAAATTGAAAGGAATTACCGTGAATTACGAAAATATATTAGTTGAGAAGCGAGGTAATGTCGCACTCATTACACTGAATCGACCGAAAGCATTGAATGCTTTATCACCTGACCTCATGCGTGAATTGTCCTTGGCTGTCGATGTGTTGGAGCCAGATGCAACTGTGGGATGCCTAGTCGTTACCGGCAGTGAGAAAGCTTTTGCGGCAGGTGCGGATATTAAAGAGATGAAGACAAAGAGTTACATGGATGTCTACATGTCTGATTTTATTACGGCCGAATGGGAGCGTATTGCTCGGTGCCGGAAGCCGGTTATTGCAGCTGTGGCAGGTTATGCTTTGGGAGGCGGATGTGAGCTAGCCATGATGTGTGATTTTATTTTGGCTGCGGAAAATGCTAAATTTGGTCAGCCTGAGATTAATCTTGGAATCATACC
>DFDI01000087.1 GCA_002367635.1 Betaproteobacteria bacterium UBA3031
ATGGGTTACACATGCTTAATTTCGTATGCGAAGGCGCTCTAGGTGGCGGCGTTTCCCGCTCCCTTTGCCTCGATAACTACGGCAAGTCTCTGAGCTCGAGAATTTTATCTTTTGAAATAGACGTAGAGAAGCATTTAGAACAATTTCTTCGCTGAACTCCACAAAGAGGACCCACAACATGTCTGCCATCGAATTTGACACGATCATCCAAGGTGCGACCATTTACGATGGAGAGGGACGAAACGCATTTTGCGCTGATGTTGGCATCTCAGGAGACAAAATTATTGAGATTGGAAATCTAAGCACTGAATGCGGCAACGTCATTAAAGCCCAAGGGCTCGCATTAATGCCGGGGATCATCGACGTTCACACTCACTATGACGCACAGATCACATGGGATCCCACTCTATCACCGTCTCCATCGATGGGGGTTACTACCGCAGTAATGGGGAATTGTGGATTTGGGATTGCACCATGCCCTCCTGAACATCAGGAAATCATGCTTAAAAATTTATCAGTGGTTGAGGGCATGAATCTAAAAACGCTCCTTGAAGGAACTGAATGGAAATTTGAATCTTTCCCTGAATATCTAAAATTCATCGATGAACAACGTCCTCATGCCAACGTTGCCGTCCTGATCGGACATTCAGCTATCAGGACTGCAGTAATGGGGGAAGAAAGTTCCACCAGAATTAAGCCGACCCAAAAAGAGCTAGAGGCCATGCGTGATATCGTCGACGAGGCGCTAGCCTGCGGCGCAATCGGTTTCGCATCGTCGTTTTCACCCAATCACTCAGGTTTTGGCGGAAGACCCATGCCATCAACCATCGCAGAAGATGCTGAGCTCTACGCATTACTCGAGCCAATAAAACAGCGGAAAGGTGTTTTTGTGACAGCTGGTGGAGGACGAGCTACTCCTGAATACTTAGAAAATATAAGCAAAACATTCGAGTGCCCCACCTTCCTGGTCTCAGTACTAGCCATGTATAACGACTCGGCCCCGACTGCCTCGAGCGATTATTACGAAAGATGCGGAGAAGCCCTAGACCGAGGACACGAGGTGTACATCCATGCGAATCCCCACCCGTTATCTTTCGATTTCACTCTGCGCAACCCATATATATTTTATGCCCACAGGGCCTTTGATGCCATCAAGGTGGCCGCACCAGACCAATTAAGATCCATTTACCAAAGCCAATCCTTTAGGGATGAGTTTGCTGAAAACCTGACCAAAAATCAAATTGGCGTCATATTCAATGGAGCATGGGACAAAATAGAATTCGACGAGATACCCATTACCGAACTCGCAAAAGCCGCCAATCAAAGCCCTCTAGACTGGCTCTTCGATCAAGATTTAGAGACCCCATTTGTTGGGAAGATGTACCAAAATAACGATGCAGGCGTAGCAAAGCTTCTAACCCACCGAAATGCAATTATCGCGTTATCAGATGCAGGAGCACACGTGGAGTTTCTGTGTGATGCAGGGTTTGGTTTATTCTTTTTACGACATTGGGCGATAGACGCAGGCACATTTACACTGACGCACGCAATTCAAAAGTTAACTTCAGATCCTGCCGCGAAGTACCGAATTAAAAAAAGAGGAACGATCAAGGAAGGGTATTTTGCAGATCTAGTGTTGTTTGATCCGAAAACAGTCGGGATATCGAAGCTATTTCGCCTGAATGACCTACCAGGTAATGGATCCCGTTTGATGAGGAGTCCTAAGGGGATCCATGGTGTTTGGGTCAACGGAACACAAGTAATTGATCCCGACAAAAAGCAACCCATACAAGAAGGGCCGGGTCATATACTCACCGAATTTGACTTTTAAGAGTCTTACTTTAAAAACTTACCCCACGAATTTCGTAATTTCGTCACTTTCGGGTCAATCACATACTGACAATAAGGTTGTGACCGATTGCTTTCAAAATACTGGTGATGATACTTTTCAGCCGGATAAAAAGTCTCAGCTGCACGCACTTCCGTAACGATAGGCGTGTCCCAAGGCCCATCTAAGTCGAGATCTATGATCAACTCCTTCGCCGACCTAACCTGATCCTCTGATGTGCCAAAGATGACGGACCGATATTGAGAGCCAACATCGGCGCCCTGTCGGTCATACGTTGTTGGGTCATGTATCGTAAAAAAAATACGCAACAAATCCGTAAAGCTAATCAATTCAGGTGTAAATGTTACCCGCACCACCTCGATATGTTCCGTGAGCCCAGAACAAACAGCCTCGTACGTGGGCTTATCCGAAACCCCACCCATGTATCCCGGGAACACTGTATCCAGACCACGTAGACGCACGAACACGGCATCCAAACACCAGAAACAACCGCCACCCAACACTGCTGTTTCAATAGATTTCATAACCAGTTCACCGAAACACGACCAAAGTGAATACTACATTAACGAATATTAAACAAAAAAAGAAGACGCCCAAGAAGTCTGCGCACAGAAAAAACCCCTCGCTGAGTAAACAACGAGGGGTTAATTAGGAGCCTGGCAGTGTCCTACTTTCGCACGATATACCTCGCACTATCATCGGCGCTGAGGCGTTTCACTGTCCTGTTCGGAATGGGAAGGAGTGGTACCGCCTCGCTATTGCCACCAGGCAAAGCTTTAAAATTCTTTGCCTTCAACACATGAAAGAAGTATGAGTTCTCAGATTGTTCTCTGATTATTTATTTATTGCACAAGCGACCTATTACCTTGATACACAAGGCTATAGGATCAAGCCGCACGGGCAATTAGTATCGGTTAGCTGAACGCATTGCTGCGCTTGCACACCCGACCTATCAACGTTGTAGTCTGCAACGACCCTTTAGGGAGGTTAAACCTCCGGGAAGTCTCATCTTGAGGCGAGTTTCGCGCTTAGATGCTTTCAGCGCTTATCTCTTCCGTATATAGCTACCCGGCGATGCCACTGGCGTGACAACCGGTACACCAGAGATACGTCCACTCCGGTCCTCTCGTACTAGGAGCAGGTCCTCTCAA
>DFDI01000026.1:0-1474 GCA_002367635.1 Betaproteobacteria bacterium UBA3031
ATAATGGCATTTTCTCCAAAATACTTACGCCACATCTGCAAGCTGCCGCCTTTCCATACCCCAATCTCTAGAAATCTAACTGGGGAATCACGAAAACGAGAAAAATACCGGTCGTACAACGGAATGTAGTGATGCCACTTATGAATTGGCTGCCCCTCATTACCGACAAATAGATTGAGCAACTCCTCATCAAAGTTATATTTAGATTTTATGTCTTCATGAATACTGGAATCCGCGTCGAACGCCATGCCTCCAATGTCCTTGCCAGCATCCCTCCAACAGAGTACAGCGTTATGTAGGAGCCGGCCAAGTTCCGATTTAAATTTCATAATCAATCTCGCCAATCAAAGGCTGATGCCTAATGTTCCTATAGATCCTGAACAAATCGGGCATATAACCTTCTGAGAACTTTTAAGTAAATGAGGTATCGTAAAGATATTAACATCTACAGACCTGTTTAAATGAAAAGTCATCATCTCCTCCCGACCTTATTTTTTATTTGCGTCTCAAGCATATCCGCCACTTGGACGACAGCCATCGCGAGCGAACATTTAGATGATAAGCATATAAAACAATTACTCCTGCGCATTTACAATAAAACCGGCATGAGCACCCCCGATGTAAAAAACCCTAATTTTCCAAAAATTGCATTTGTCACTCAGCAGTTTATCAATGGAATAGTTTGTAAAAATAGAAACTGTAACGCTAAAGCCGCTACCAAAGATACGACCATATTTTTGGTGAACGGCTTAGATGTAAACACCGTCGAGGGTGAAAGTATTCTCTATCACGAGCTGGTGCATGTTCTACAATTTCATAACTTTGGTAAGAACCCGAACTGTAAGAGCTGGATCAAACGAGAAGTGCAGGCCTACCAATTGCAGGATGAGTTCGTGAGTGATAACGGCTTAGATATGCCTTGGCTCAGAAGCGTCACCCACTACTTGACTCAAATGTGCCCATAGTAAAGTAGCGTCAATTCACACCAAGATGTGCCTGTGAGATCGTTTTCGAACTAAAATATGGCATCTTCCTTTTTTCAAGAGGCGAACCTCATGACGGTCAAATTCCTAATACAACTCATTGTTATAGCCAGCATGAGTTGTGCATTGAGCTATGCCAATCTCGGGGACGTAGACGATGCCGATCTAGAGAATCCAATGATTGAAAAAGGCAAAGCGGCGCTCCAACAAGAAGATTGGTCTACTGCGATTGCTACGTTCGAACAAGCTCTTGAAAATCTATCTGGCAGCGCAGACCTACAAAACTTCTTGGGTTACGCCTATCGCAAGTCTGGAGACCTAGACAAAGCACTCGAGCACTACAGGATAGCGCTCGAAATCAACCCTGATCACAAGGGCGCCCTAGAATATTTGGGCGAAGCCTACATCACCTTAGGTAACTTAAAAAGCGCAAAGATTCAACTAGAGCGGCTAAAGCATCTTTGCTCTCCCATACCCTGTGAAGAACTCAA
>DFDI01000026.1:1781-7878 GCA_002367635.1 Betaproteobacteria bacterium UBA3031
AAGCAATCCTATTCGACTTTGGTGGCGTCATTACTGAAAGTCCTTTTGAGGCATTCAATGCCTTTGAGCGTGAGCGCGGCTTACCCATAAACTTTATCCGAGATCTGAATAGCAGCAGCCACGACGTGAATGCTTGGGCACAACTTGAACGAGGAGAAATTTCTCCTGACGAATTTGATGAATCATTTCGCCAAGAGGCGATCAGCAGAGGTCACGACATCGGTGGCTTAGAAATTCTCAAGTTAGTGTTTACGCCCCTTCGACCCGATATGATTTCGCTCGTCCAGCGTTGCAAAGCACAATATCAAGTAGCCTGCTTAACCAATAATTTCCCAAGGACACCAACGCTAAGCAACTTAATCGGAAAGGATCGATTAGATGATTGGCAAACAGTATTAAATGAATTTCCATATGTCATAGAGTCGGCACAAATTGGTTATCGCAAGCCTGAGGAGCAGTTTTTCCAAATCGCCTGCGAAGTGATTGGCATTAAACCAGAACATGCGGTTTTTCTTGATGACATTGGTAGCAATTTAAAACCCGCACGAATCATGGGGATGACAACCATTAAAGTGACTAACGCAGAGCAGGCAATAGGCGCGCTCGACTCCATTCTCAAGGAATAGACAGGTCTAAAAATCATCCCTGCTCACAAAGATCGCGGCTTTCGGGGTGCTCGTTTAAAGAGCTGGTCATAAACCAATCGTGGTAAAAGTCGTAAAAAACACGCCACAATACGCATTTGCCAAGGCATCACATGAAAACGCTTTTGTTTATCAATTGCTTTTTTAATTGAGCGGGCCGCGGATCCGGCGTCCATCAAAAATGGCATGTAGAAGGGATTAACATCCGTCATTGCTGTTTTAATATACCCAGGACATACGGTCAAAACCCTGACACCACTTGACGATAACTCTACACGCAAGCTCTCCAAGTACGCTGTGGCTGCGGCTTTTGAAGCCGAATAAGCTCCAGACCCCGGAATACCCCGGAACCCAGCAATGCTGGATATGCCGACCAGGGTGCCCGAGCCCCGCTTCTCCATTGCATCAATGAAAGGTTGGAAAGTATTCACTATTCCTAAAACATTCGTGCGCATAATGCGCTCGAACACCTCTTGGTCAGCAACAAAATTAGTCATCGTGCCTGCAGAGATTCCTGCATTTGCTATGACGACATCAGGCACCCCAACGGATCGTATAAATTCCTCTGCAACAGCTCGCATTGCTAGAGGATCCCCCACGTCAGCACTAAAGCTACATACCGTCCCTAGAAGATCATTAGCCAATAAATCCAGCCTCTCTAACCGTCTTGAGAGAAGGCCTAGCGCCACACCTTCATTGGAAAATTCTCTCGCTAAAGCCTCACCCAAACCACTAGAAGCCCCCGTAATGAAAATAGTTGTCATGGCATCCCCGTTAACAGCTTTCGTCTTTCAATCGATTCTGTGATCAAAAAATTCAGTATTGGAACGAGACGATCTTGTGATCGAATCATTGATGCCGTGGTCCAGAACGTACGATCGATCAACAGAGTTGGCGTTACAGAAATAGGATACTGTTTAGCAAGTGCGCGGGCCTTATTAACGCGCTCATCGACCTGATCAGAATTTAATAGTTTCTTAAACTCATCCACATTAACGCCATAAGAACTGACCCACTTCAGTTGCGCATGCATCTCCCACAGCCTATTTTCCTGATCGTGTATTGCACGAAAGACTTCATAGTGCATATTTGTCAGCCGATCCAAGGCTTCGAGCGCATAAAATAAACGCGCCAATCGGGCTGATTGTTCATTAGTAATGAGGGGTACCAGTATGAGATCAACGTCATCTAACTGGCTTAGATACCAGCGATCTACGTCAGGGCCAAGTTGATAGCAACCCAAACAACTGTATGAAAAGAATTCGATCAACTCGATGCGATTACCCGGCGAGGCCACTCGAGCATCTAGTTTCAGGTAATCACGTCCCAACTGAGGTTCGGCGCTCACGAATCCCGCGAACACCAAAAATAGAATAGGTAGAAACTGGCGACTCAGACTCACCAGCCGACTCCTCTAATAAAGATTAATCTTTTTCAATGAGCGTATTAAGCGTACCAATAAAACGGATTGGATCAACGCCACCCTCAGGCCGGAGCACCATCGATGGGCCCGTGATGTACTTCCCTCTAACGGTCACATAAGGTGTTCCAGGTATTTGATAAGATCTCGTCAACTGAGCGGACTTCTTAACTTTTGCATCGATCCCAAAAGACTTGTAGAGCTTTTCAAATTCCTTGAAATTAATTGACTCATTTTTTTGAGCCCAATCAAAAATCTTCTTATCCGTCAGGAGGTTGATCCTCTTCCCATGGATTGCGTCATACACTTGGTGGTGCACCGTTTTGAGCAGTTTCATTTCCTCCAATGTAAAAAAAAGTTTCGCTAAAGGAACCATCTGCTCATTAAACACAGCCGGCATGTAGTTGAATTGAACCCCTTTGCGTGGCTTAGCCGCCCATGATTCAATCAACGGCTGAAAGTCATAACAGTGTTCACAGGCATAACTAAAGAACTCATACACTTGGACAACGTCCCCCTGATCACCCTGGGCTTTAATAACTTTGTATTCCTTACCCTCTGTTATCGTTTGCGCGGAAGCCTGCAAACTCATCTGCGTGCAAAACAATATAAAAATAGTCAGTAGTGTTTTCATAATTTTATCCATCCCATACCTATTAATTGTCGTTTGTTACTTTTATGACTGTCACGTCAAAATTAAATTCCGCCAACTCGGCCTTAATTTTCACCACTTCACCTGCATCTTGGTAAGGTCCAATTCGGACACGGTGAAACAATTTCCCGTCAACCGTCTCAACCGATTGGATCCTCGACTCGAAACCGCTCATCGCCAGTCTTGCTTTTAAGTTATCCGCTTCCCTAGCATGAGATAGTGCTGCGACCTGTATAAAATAAACCGTGTTGTGTTGCGCCTGCGTGGCACCGTCATCCCGTGTTACAGAATCGGATGCTCTATCTCCCTCGGGCAACAACTTATAAAAATCAAATTCAACTTCCTCTTCTGCTGACTCAGCCTTCGAATTAATGCTTGATTTGACCACGTCGTGGTTATCACCGATTTCCTGAGTAGCGCGATTAACATAAAACGTTACGGCAATAGCGGCCCCCAAACCAATAAAAATACCGACAAAAACACCGAGCCCTAATCGTCGCTTCGGAGCACTCCTGCCATTATTTTTAATACCACGCTTTGCCATGTTTTTTGATTCTACATTCGTTCTGGGGCATCTACCCCAATTAATGACAATCCGTTTCTAATAACTTGTTTCACCGCGAGGACTAAAGCAAGTCGAGATTGTATAAGACGTTCGTCACCGCTCAAAATTTGAGTCGAGTTATAGTAGCTGTGGAACAGGCCGGCGAGATCCTTCAGATAAAAAGCTACTAAATGAGGGGATAGCTCCCTCGAAGCCGATTGAATGATCAATGGAAAATCGACTAGGGCTCGCATCAAATCAAATTCGTCAGATTGCGTCAAAACGCTGACATCGACGTTCATCAAGTCGGCAACATTTTGTTCCGATTTAATGATTATGCTTGAACACCGCGCATGAGCGTACTGAATATAATAAACCGGGTTTTCATTATTTTGCGCCTTGGCAAGATCTAAATCAAAATCTAAATGCTGATCGCTTTTCCGATATATATAGAAGAATCTAGCTGCATCTCTCCCAACCTCAGATCGCAACTCCTCTAAAGTGACGAACTCACCCGATCGCGTCGACATCGCCAATTTTTTTCCATCTCGATATAAGACTGCAAACTGAATCAAGGGGATACGCAGTTGCTCAGATTCAAAATCACAAACCTCAAGAGCCGCCAATGCCGCCCGGACCCTTGGGATATACCCATGGTGATCTGCTCCCCAAACATTGATTACCGTATCAAACCCTCGCTTAAACTTATCAACGTGATACGCGATGTCCGACGCAAAATATGTGAAGATCCCGTTGTCACGCTGAACGACTCGATCCTTTTCATCACCAAATTCAGTCGACCTAAACCATGTCGCACCATCTTTAGTATACAAATAACCCTTTTGATCAAGGTCACGAACAACAGACTCAATCTTTCCTTCATTAAACAGTGATTGCTCCGAGAACCAACAATCAAAATCGACACCAAATGCTGTCAGCTCACTGCGACACTGCTCAAGCTGCTGCTTGAGGACATAACTGTGTATGGTCTCGTAGGACGCTCCCAAATGTTTTTTGGCTAGATCAATCCATCGATCGATTATTTGCTCGTCGTCGTCATCGGCGTCCCAGTCTACCTTCGACCCGATTGACTCAAGGTTGTATCGGTCGCTATCATTAACTTTAATAGCTTCTGCCATCACTCTTACGTAATCCCCCTGATAACCTTTCGAGGGGAAGTGCACGTCGTGCCCTAACAGTTCAAGGTACCTCAGCCATGTGGATGCCGCCAAGATATCCATTTGCCGACCTGCGTCATTCACGTAGTATTCTCGAGATACGGTGTAACCGACAGCCTCCATCAGATTAGCAATACTTGAGCCATAAGCCGCCCCACGCCCATGCCCCACGTGAAGAGGTCCTGTCGGATTAGCCGAAACAAATTCAACCTGAACATGCTCACCCTGCCCCATACCGCTGCGCCCAAAACCGGAACCAGCCTCGAGCACTTCTTTAATCACGCCCTGATGACAGTCATCACTCAGAAAAATATTAATAAATCCTGGCCCCGCTACTTCTGATTTTTTGATCAGCGTATGGGCGGATAATTTAGACACAACCTGATTCGCGATCTCTCTAGGACTCTGTTTGAGTTCGCGCGCGAGTTGCATAGCAATGTTGCACGCATAATCACCATGATCGGTTGACTTAGGACGATCCAAAACAATCCTGTCAAGAGGAACGTCTAGCTCCATCTCTTTCAGCACCGAAACAATAGCTACTCTAAGTTGATTAATCAGGTCCGTCGGATCATTCATGGCCACATCACTATTTATTACGAAACACTATTGTATTTCTACTGAAAAAATAAAACTTTACACATCGAGAGGATCAACATCGAGCACGTACCGTACAGCACTTTCTTGAAACCCTTCGATACAACCACTCCAAATACGTAAAAACTCTCTCATGGACTTTCGAGAACCTGCTTGAATTAGGATCTGACCTCGATAAAGCCCTGCCATTTTAAAAATTGGCGATGGGACCGCATCATACACCTCTATTCCGGACACCTTTATACTCACGGCGTCTTTCTGCACCCGCGTTAAGAACGCCCAAACTTTAGCTTCCTGCTTTCCCGCCGCCCTTAGAAGCACTTGATAACAATACGGCGGGAATGCCGCCTCTTTACGTTCAGTTAACAACTGTTGTGCGAACTCATCAAAAGTCTGATGAATTAATGACTGATAAACAGGGTGTTGAGAGAACTCTGTTTGAAGCATAACTCTTCCTTTTTTCTTACCTCTTCCCGGTCGGCCAGAGACTTGCAACAACTGTTGGTAGAGCCTCTCTGTCGCCCTAAAATCACTGCTAAAAAGCGACTGGTCCGTACCCATAATTACAGCTAACGAGAGATTAGGAAAATCATGTCCTTTAGCCAACATTTGAGTGCCTACGATAATATCGACATCCGAGTTTTCAATGACTCCTCGCATTTCTTTAAAGGCCCCCTTACGTTTCGTAGTGTCGCTATCAATACGCATGATAGAGGCATTGGGGAATTGCATTCTCAGGCCCTCTTCTACTCTTTGGGTTCCTTGACCCAAGTCAATTAAATCTTGATTGCCGCACTCTGCGCATTGATCAGGCACCTTACTTTGATAACCACAATAATGACAACGCAAGCGGCTCGAGTGATGATGTATCGTCAGTCGAGCAGAACAACCTCCACACATGGCTACCCAATTACACGAGGAGCAAAATAAGGCCGATGCATATCCACGTCGATTAAGAAATACTAAAACCTGCTCACTTTTATCTAGGCATCCTTGGATCGCGTTTATTATTTCAGATGAAATTGTACGACTCTGAGCTCGCTCAATCGGGATTAATTCGAT
>DFDI01000023.1:0-133 GCA_002367635.1 Betaproteobacteria bacterium UBA3031
ATTTTCAAGGCTTGGTATTAAAAAAGAGGATGGGTCTATCGTTTGGCGAGCTTACTCAATCGTGTCTGCAAGCTATGACGAATATTTAGAGTATTTTTCAATTGTGGTAGCTGATGGTGAATTTACCAGTCGC
>DFDI01000023.1:263-44745 GCA_002367635.1 Betaproteobacteria bacterium UBA3031
CCGGACGTTTCCGAGCAGGAGGAAGGCGGCGTAGACGCCCCAGAGTCTCTTGAGGTTGCGGGGAAGCTGCCCAAGGGGATCGACCTGATGGTGAATTTACCAGTCGCTTGTCACAACTAAAAGTTGGCGATGAGGTGCTTGTTGAGAAAATGAATTATGGCCTCCTGACGACTGCACGTTTCGAGGAAGGTAAAGACTTGTGGATGCTTGCGACAGGTACGGGGTTAGCTCCTTTTATCAGCATTTTATACGAGCTCGAAACATGGGATCGCTATGAAAATATTATTCTGGTGTATAGCGTTCGAGAAACTAAAGAGTTGGCGTACATGGAGATTATCGAAAGTCTCAAAGATCATGAGTATTTTGGCGAGTTTTCTCATAAATTTAGATTTCTACCCGTTGTGACTCGAGAGAAATTTGAGGGTGCATTAGACAAGCGTATTCCTGTTCTTTTGGAAAGTGGTGAGCTCGAAAAAAAAATCGGTTTACCACTCGATCCGGAACGGAGTCGGATCATGATCTGTGGAAATCCAGAAATGGTGGACGACACCCGAGCATGGTTTACCGATAGCGGTTATACCGTCAGTCGTCGATCGAAACCGGGGCATCTCGCACTCGAGAACCTTTGGTAGGCAACACGTTTGGCTGTCTTCGATGGCTTGAGCATGAGCAATTAAGTCATTTGTCAGAGTTATTTAAGACTATTTTTTAAATATTTCACAGTATTTTTTATATTTTATAACTATTAATCATATAGTTAGGTTTGTAACCGCACAAAATCTGATTGCGAATCATTCTCATTTGTGTTTATATTCTCTCCAAGGGTAATGAAATACTCAAAAGTTAACTCCTGGAGCAGATTAAATGCCAAAGACAATCACATTACATAATTGCCTCACTGTACTCATTTTGATGTCGATACTCCTATTCGCAGGGTCGAGCTGGGGCGATGAGGATGTCAACAAGCGGATAGAAAAGCTTGAGCAGGAATTGCTAGAGCTAAAAGAATTGCTTAAAGCTCAGGCTGAGTTCCAAGAGGAGACATTAGAGAAACTCGAGGTTCAAAAACAAGCTGTTAGGCATATAGAGCAAAAGACCTCTGGGGTATCAGACACCTACGTTGGTGGCTACGGTGAGATTAACTACCTCAACTACGATGGCAGTACAGCGGACGAGTTTGATATGCAGCGTTTTATCTTATTTCTTGGACATAAGTTCAGTGATAAAACACGTCTATTTTCTGAGATCGAGTTCGAGCATGCCCAAGTAAAAGGGGGGGAGTCAGGTGGTGAAGTCGCGATGGAGCAGGCTTATATTGAGCATACTCTTCGCGAGGGCCTTAACTTTAGAGCGGGATTGCAGATAGTCCCGATAGGTTTACTCAATGAGTACCATGAACCACCGATATTTTATGGTGTTGAAAGAAATGAAATAGAAACTCGTATTATTCCTTCGACATGGAGAGAGATCGGGTTCGGGCTGAACGGTAAAACGATCAACGGACTAGAGTATTTTGCTGGAGTTTCAACAACCCCAGATGCAAGTAAGTTTAAGACTACCAGCAGCTCTACGGGTTTTAAAGATATGAGAGTAAGTGGTAAGCAAGTTACTGCCAATGACATGGGATATTTTGCTGGTTTTAACTACACAGGAATTCCGGGCTTAAAGGCTGGCGCAACAATTTGGACAGGAAACACGGGCCAAAATGGGCAAGGAAAGGGAACGGGTAAGGCTGAGCTATCCAATGTTGATGCCCCACTTACCATATGGGATGCTCATATTCGCTATGCAGCAGATGGTTTTCAGGTGAGTGCACTCTATGCCGCAGGAACGCTTGGAGATACCACGCAGATCAATGCGGCGGCGGGGATAGCAGCAGGATCCGATGATGCTGCTCCAGAGGATTTTTCCGGTTGGTATATTGAAGCTGCGTATGAGTTTTATCGAGATGGTGATTACGCTGTTGCCCCATTTGTGAGGTATGAGGACTACAACACGCAAGAGAAAGTGGCATCGGGGTTCGCTATTGATCCGTTGAATTCAGATGTGGCTATTACTTACGGGCTCAGTTGGCACGTTCATCCGGAAGTTGTTTTTAAATTAGATTATCAGGATTACGACACGAATGATGGTAACGACCGAACAAATATTGGTATAGGCTGGATGTTCTAGATCTGGTTTTCAGTTTCCCCTTTCGTTGCTTATGGTATGGCTCCGAAAACTCAAACGGCGCTTATTTGGCGCCGTTTGTTATGAATCACAGGATCTACACATTTCCCTTAATCTTAGGTGCTGCTTAATATGGAAACGGCATATGGCTTAAGTGTTACTGTTTTCTCCATAGACTTCCATTGTCCTTGTAATCGATAGGGATGTTGTGTGGCTAGTTTGAAATTATTTTCATTAATAGACATGCCAACTAGCATTCCTGGAATGCCCATTAACGATACGGTTTGTTGTTCGCGTGTTAGGTTGGCGAGCCAAATCGTACATTTCCCAGCTTTGTCAATGACGCCAAAGGCATAGACTCTCTGTGAAGCAGCATTTTCAATTGCAATAATAGATCTGCCAACGCTGTTCATAAAACTCGTCGCAACGTGATAGGCGGGATAGACGGCGTGTGTATTTAATTTGTTGAAATAAGGCTGAATGCCACCATATCTTCGATGAATGACACCAAGTGGCCCGGTTGCAGAACCAATCGTGAGTGACTGTACGTCTGCATGCGCGAGGGTCCCAATATAACCGACCAACCACGCTGCGCCGAATAAACCCCTTGTCCTGGGGTCTGCCTTGACAAGACAAAGTCGTTCATTCTTCGGATTTGGCGTGAAGCTTGCTCCGTGAGGGTTGTCTCTGCAGCCAATCGCTGTTGGACCAATCATATGAGATGTTTTCCCAAGGAATTTTTTTGCGGTGGAGATTTGGTAGGGGAGGGCTTCTAAGGTTTCCATTACCGAGCGGTCATCCGCTGCGTGAACAATCGGACATGTTGCGTTCATGGCGAAGTCCATTTGTTTGGCGGGTGGGCGTTTACGGTTAAGTTCAGTGAAAAAAGAAAACATGCCGCCACCAACTTTCGCACCAGGGAAAGCCAAGCGAGCCGCCCGATATAAATTTGCGAGCGGTGGTGCTGGAGGGCGTTTACTCCCGGGGAGTACTGATTTCAAGTCTCCAACAGGACATACCGCTACGTCGTCAAGTTTTAAACCGCTTTTAGCTACTAGCTTAGCTGTTTGTCGCAATTCTTTTGCGTAACCAGTGAGGCTTTTAACGACAATTTCAAGTGTGATTTTTGCACCCGTTGCTTCGGCTAATTTTCGGTATCCGATTAACTCCTTAATCCCATGGTTTTCTCTAGGGTCAAAATGGCATTGAAGTCGTTTGGGGGATGCATTTTTGATTAGGTCAATATTTTTTAAAGCGTGTTCGATCTCCTCAGCAGGAATGCCGAATCCGATTGGCATCAATTTCCTGCGTGTTGCTTTTCCCAACTTTATTTTAATGGCAGTGTTCGATTTTGATTTAGGCTTTGCTTTGGCGCGTCCTTCGAGTGTGACACGAATAGATTGTTCGACGCGCTCGCCCGCTTTGAGCGTATAGGGCCACGGTAGCGCTAACGGTCGAACATAGGTTTTAAACGAGGCATCAGTCCAGTTTCGATGATCCTCCATCTCAAATGTGTCACCGTCAAAATTCACACGCGCCTTTAAACCAGGGAGCACTTCGTGAGTGAGTGTTCGAACCCTCAAGAAAGGTTGGACAGGATTGACTTCATTGGGGAACTTGGCGCGTTCCATCACCCCATTTACGTGTTTAACGTCCACTGGTTTATTGGCAATGCCTTTCAAGGGATGCAGTACAACAAATCCGGTCCTGGCTGTCAGAAAATCATTTTTCGGAGTTGCAATCCCAGAGAAGGTGAGATTGCCCGATTTGGATCCTTTAATAACGGCTTCATAGGATATTTCTTGGCCTGGACGTGTGCAGGTAGCTGTGAACGAAATTGAAAAACCCAAAGAATTTTCAATGAAGTTTAAATTTTTAATTTTTGGGATGTAGGTTCCCCAGTTTTCATCTCGAACCAGAAACCCAATTGCTCGTAAGACCTCAATGCCGTGAATTTTGATGTATCGCAATTGCCCGTTGTCAAACTCTACTTCAAGTGGTCCTGTTTTTAGGATGCGACCTAAGAGGTCAGGTTGCTCAGTACCACATAAAATGACATTTTTGGTCACTATTGATTTTCGCATGACGATTGTTCCTTTTTATTATTCGAATGAATTGAAAGAACTTTGCGGGGGTAACTCTGCTATATCGAAAACTCGGTGTCCTTGTTAATCAGTACGCAACGATTGACATCTACATTGAGTGTGAGATTGGATTCATTTTGTCGTATATCTCGAGGGTTAAGCTCGGCCACGGCTGTAACCTGACCAATTTTAAAGGAAACATAAGTGCGGGCCCCTGTTGGTTGGACAAGGTCAATGCTTACTTCGATCGTTGTCCCAGAATCTTCAGGTTTTGATTCGTTATTGAGGCTAAAGTGCTCTGGGCGAATGCCAATTAATATGTTGCTGCCAAGGTACTCCCCAATTCTTTGTGAAACATTCTCAGGCATTTTTAGTTGTGCGGCGGTGTTCTCTAATATGAGGCCATACCCTAACCCTTGTGTAACGACGCGTGCTGTGATGAAGTTCATCGATGGCGACCCTAGAAATCCCGCAACATATTTTGTTTTGGGCCGATCATATAAATCTGAAGGTGTGCCTTGTTGTTCAATTTTTCCATCGCGTATCAATACGATTCTATCCGCCATCGTCATGGCTTCAATTTGGTCATGGGTGACGTAAATCATAGTTTTCCCAAGCTCTTTGTGAAGCCGTTTTATTTCCCCACGCATTTCATCGCGAAGTTGAGCATCAAGGTTTGATAATGGCTCATCGAAGAGATAGATGCGTGCCTCCCTAACGATGGCTCGACCAATCGCCACACGTTGAAGCTGCCCTCCCGAGAGCTGTCGAGGGTACCTGTCTAGCAAATGATCGATTGACAGCATTTTTGAAACATGATCGACCTTTTTGTTAATCTCTGTTTTCTCTACTTTTCTTGCCCGCAATCCAAAGGCAATATTGTCGAAAATCTTCATGTAAGGGTAGAGCGCATAGTTTTGGAAAACCATCGCGATATCTCTATCTTTGGGCGCCAAGTCATTAACTGTCTGACCGCTAATCTGAACCGTCCCTTGGTCGATTTCCTCAAGTCCGGCAATGGTTCTCAGTAATGTACTTTTGCCACAACCAGATTGCCCAACCAATACGGTAAATTCCCCGCTTGGGATTTCAAGATCAATACCTTTTACGGCGTGCATTGATCCGTAATATTTATGTAAACCACTTATCCGTAAGTCAGCCATCTAACTTCTTTCTTTTTGAATCGGTTGAAAAGTTACTTCATCCTTTGACTGCGCCAAGCGAAATGCCTCTAACGAGATACTTCTGCATGAACGCAACGATAAAGAAAATGGGAAGAGTGCCAAGTACTGACATTGCTGAGATCTTCCCCCAAAAATTGGATTGGCCACCAAAATAATGTGTTACTTGCACGGTATACGTGGCTACTTCAGTTCTGGTGAGTACAAGGGCGAAAATGAAATCGTTCCATGCGAAGACAAACGTAAAGATGGCTGTCGCAAACAACCCTGCACGACACATCGGAAAGATGACCTTCCAAAGCACTTGCCATCTTGTGTAGCCGTCGACAAGGGCAGCATGTTCTAGTGATATGGGGATGTCGAGTATGTAACCGCGCATCATCCAAATGACATAAGGCAGGTTGAAAGCTGTATAGAGCAGTATTAATCCAAAATAGGTGTCGACCAAACCAAACCAAACATAGAGAATAAAAACAGGGAACACGATTGCGATGGGAGGGATCATGCGTTGTGAGATGATCCAGTTTGCAAGGTGATCGCCACCTGTTTTGAAACGGACGATGCTGTAAGCACAAGTTGTTCCTAGAATCATGGCGAAGACGGTGCTCGTGCCGGCAACAATCAAACTATTTCCAACGGTGGCTGCATCGCCATCTTTAAATAAAACGGCATAATTGCTGAACTGTAAGCTCTCTGGCCACCATACTGGAGGATAAGCGTAAATTTCGTCAGCAGTCTTAAAAGAAATCATGAACAACCAGTAAATTGGGAATAAGAATAAGATCGTTAATACGACCGCTCCAGCTAGCCTTAATCCGGTTTTAAAGTTTTTTTTCAATTTTGCATTCATCTGGATAATTCAACCTTTCTCAAAGCACCTATGACTACGAAAGAGAGAATGATAATGATGAGTAAGGCTACTGCTCCGGTATAGCTCGTCTCAAATTGTTGGAAGCCTTTTACATAAGTGAAGGTGGATATGGTTTCAGTCATGGTGCCGGGCCCTCCCTTGGTTAGGGCCCAGACGATGTCAAAGAGTCGGAAAAGGTCCAATCCTCTAATTAGAATTGCCACCGCCATTACAGGCCAAATGCTGGGCAGTGTAATTTTAGTGAATATCATCCAGTAACTTGCCCCGTCAATCGCAGCAGCTTCAAGTTGGGCCTTGTCTACCGCCGAGAGTGCCGCGAGCAGCAGTAAGAACATAAAGGGTGTCCATTGCCATACCTCCGCTAAGAAAATCGCGGGGTACACTAATGTTGGGTTGATAGTCCATAACAGTGTCAGTTCCTCTCCCATGAACCAGTTGATAATTTGATTGATGGGCCCGAATCGATTGTCGAGGAGCAATGACCAAGTGGCGCCAGAGACGATTGGTGCGACCACAACTGGGAGTACTAATAAGGCTATGAATATTTGTCGACCTGGTAATTTTTCGATGAATAACTGCGCCATAAAGAGGCCGAGGAAAAGTTCAATAGGGAGTGCGATGACGGTAAACATCACGGTATGGAATAAGGCACCCCAAAATCTTGTGTCGTCGGCAATCGCGACGTAGTTTTTAATGCCATGGAAGCTCGTGTCATTATCCATCATGGTTATCCCTTGGAAGCTAACAACAAGGGTATAAACAAGGGGAAAGAGGCCAATGATCAGCAGGATGATGATCGATGGGGCAATCAGTTGATATTTAAAACCGAGTTTTCTAATTTTAGGCAATGACAATTTTTTTAACATAGTCACGTCATCTGCTGGCGTTACGCCTAGTTAAGAAAAGCTAATCAAAATGTTTTCTGGTTCAGAGGAAATTGAGGGGGCTCACGCTTAGTGAGTCCCCTCAGTGTGAAGCATATTAGATCACTGTGTTCTTAGTTAGGATAAGCGCCTGATTTGGCAGCCCAACTTTTGTAAACAGTTTTTTGTTTCTCCACGCCGACCTGGGCGGTTATCTTGTCCCACTCTACGGCTACGTCATCGAGAATGGTTTGAGGATTTTCACCAGCCCATAGGCGACTGATCCCCTGTCTAAGTGCTTCTTCATATTTATCTGTTTGTATCAAAGATAAGTCCAACAGACCAGATTCGGCGGCGGCGCTGAGTGCGGCAAGGTACTCTTTTGCATCAGGCCATAGCGCTTGATATCCCTCATTTGTGAAATGAGAATCTCTGAAGGGGTCCCTTAATGCGTAAGGGAGTTGCACGCGTTCGTTACTGATCTCTTCGCTATTTAGCCACTGAATAAATAGGTAGGCTAATTCCTTATTTTTAGATGTTGAAGCGACTGATAACGCAAATCCAGCTGCGAGCTCTGGATGTCCTCCTGGTGGCAGTGCATAGCCAACTTTGTCAGCGATTGTGGTTTTTGGAACCCAGCTCAGAGCCTCTTCATTTTCTAGATAACCGGCTGCAAAGCGTCCATAAGGCGGCCAAGAAATAGTCATGGCTGATTCGCCTTTAACGAAGACTGCTAAGTTTTCGACGAAGCCGAATTTCTCTACGCCTTTAGGCATGAATTTGTTTTCTGTAACCCAATCTTTGAAGACTTTAACTCCAGATGCGGAGTTGACTGTTGCTTTCATATTTGAGTCAAAGAATGTACCACCTTCGTTTCGGAATCGTTCTTGGAACATAAAATTTCCGTATCCAGGCTCTCTAAACATCGATGCGCCATAAATGCCTTCACTCTTAAGTGCATCGGTTAGGAATTGACCTGTTTGGATGAATTGCTCCCATGTGGTTGGAACAACCAAGTCTTCTCCAAATTTATTTTTGTAGGCTGACTTTAAGTCATCACGAGCAAAAATATCTTTACGGTAGTACATGAGGAATACATCGCCATCGTCAGGGAACCCGAAAATCTTCCCATCGACGGTCATCTGATTATCTCGATAGGTCGATGCGATGGTTTGCAATTCTCCTCGATATCCATATTTGTCCACGTAGGAGTCTAATTGTTCCAATGCGCCAGCTTGTGCCAAGTCAGGCATCCATGCTGGGATGACGTTGAGTGCATCGTAAGCGCCCGTGTTGGCACGATACTCTTGCATGATTTTGGTGAACATTTCTGAAGTGGGCACTTCAACCACTTCGATTTTGCAGCCAGTTTCTTCTTCCCACTTTGGGCCGGAGAAATTTTTAGGATCGAGCGACTGAAGTCCGGCTTCCCAGACTATCGTAATTGTCTTGCCATCCTGGCAAAGCGGTTTTGCCGATTCAACCGCAATTTGTGCAGCATTTTTTCCATCGGTTGAAATGGGGCCAGACGTGCTTTGTTCCGCATCGTTCCCACAGCCAAACATCGATAGGGTTAACACAGCAACTGTTGACCAAGCGAGTGGTTTCAGTAAGTGACGGGTTTTGGAAAGTTCTAATCCGGTGGTACTCATACATTCCCCCTTGTATTAGTAATTTGAAGTTGATGTCTAATGCTTGTGAAATACGACAAACATTATTTACTCAACTTTGCTTAAATTAATTATTTTTATAATTGAGACTACTAGACTTAAAATCTGTACTACCTGTTTATATTGGCTAGCAAGATAATTAGTGTTGTCTTGAGGAATATATTTACCTTATTTGAGTGACACGTCAAGCTACCCTATTGATTTCTTCCGATATGATTGGGGTTCGGTATTCATGATCTGGAGTATTATCGATTCAATTCTTGAGGTTTTAGCTTAAAGAGGGAGGTCGGACGCCTTGAAACATTTTGAAAGATTATCTCAGGCGGCTCTTATTTTGGTGTCGCAACGTAAAGGCTTGATACCGATACAGCCACTTCCGCACAAGTTACGGCCAACTAATGAGGCGGAGGGCTACGTGTTGCAGGGATTCGTGAATCAGCTGCTTCAGCGGGATTTGGGGCCGATCGTTGGGCACAAAGTTGGGTGTACGACTCCCGTGATGCAGGAATTCCTCGGTATCCTTACCCCTTGCGCTGGAGAAGTTTTTTCCCGGACAGTGCTGACCGGTCACGGGATGGTGCCCAGAAATGGATTTAGACGAATTGGGGTGGAGTGTGAAATTGTGGTTTCTATTTCCGAAACCCTTTCTCCTGATGATTATTCTGAGGAAAAATTTTCCCCAATGGATGTCATCGGATCCATGATGGTAGGGATGGAAATTGTTGATGACCGTTACGAACATTACGGGTCTTTAGGGGTGCCAACGTTGATCGCTGATAATTTTTTTAACAGTGGTTGCGTACTGGGGGACGCATTTACGTGTTGGGATACATTAAATTTCAATGATTGATCTGGTGTTACCCGAGTGAACGGTGTTGCTTTGGGAGAAGGACGCGGCGCTCTGATTATGGGATCCCCATTAAATGCGCTTCGTTGGTTCGTTAAATCCATGATGAGTCGTGGTTTGACAGTCGAGGAAGGGCAGTTTGTCATGCTTGGTAGCATCGTTGAGACCAAATGGCTCGAAGCGGGAGATTTTGCTGAGGTCGAGATTGATGCGCTGGGCTCGGTGAGTCTAGCGGTTGAATAACGGCTATCATCAAACCCGATGTAATATATTATTGACTTCTAGCTCTAGGTTGGATTGTTATTATCGTGCGTTTTGCGTCGTCACTTAGTGTTCGAGAAGAAGGCATTGCTTTAATTTGGGAGGTTATGTGTTAAGCGACGAACAAATCAGCCAGTATCATTCAGACGGTTATGTCATCGCCCGCTCGGTGATCGATGATGGCTTGCTTGAACGTCTGCGTGGTGTGGTGGCTGAGATGCTTAACGAAGCCCAACAGCTGGTTGACCATAACGATAAGTTTGATTTGGAGCCCTCTCATACCAAAAATGCGCCTAATGTCAGAAGGATTAAAACGCCTCATAAGTGGCATTCGATATTCTGGGATTTAATTCAATCTCCTGGCATGATTAGTTGTTTGACTCGTCTTCTCGGGGCAGATGTTAGATTGCATGGTTCAAAGCTGAACCTCAAATCAGCAGGCGATGGTTCCGCTGTTGAGTGGCATCAAGATTGGGCTTTTTACCCACATTCCAATGATCATGTGCTTGCCGTTGGTCTGATGTTAGACGATATGACGCTGGAGAATGGGCCTTTGCTTTTAGTTCCTGGAAGTCATCGAATTGAAAAAGTGTGGGATCACCATCAAGATGGGCACTTTTGTGGGGCGATATCACCCAGTGTAAATACTGATATTGATTTTGAAAACGCGATTCCTTGTTTGGGTAAAGCTGGTGATTGTTCTTTTCATCATGTTCGCTTGGTGCATGGGTCTGCCCAGAATCGATCACAAGATATGCGTCGACTTATGTTGTATGAGTGTGCCGCCGCAGATGCTTGGCCGTATCTTAAGTTTTCCGATTTAACGGAATTTAACAGTCGAATGATCGTAGGGAATCCAACCGTTGAGCCTCGAGCTGAAAATGTGCCCATTCGTATGCCGTTTCCACCCGCGAAAAAAAAGGGGTCTATCTATGAGAACCAGACGATTCTAGTCGATCGTTTTTTTAAATGAGGCAGTCAAATTGAGCACTTATCTAGACACTAATTTTATGAGTCAAGCGCAGTTAAGTTGTTATCAGAAGGACGGGTTTTTGTCCCCGATGAAAGTTTTTTCTGAGAAGAAAGCGGGATTATTGCGTTTACAGCTTGAAGAGTATGAATTAGTCCATGGCTCCGTCATGAAGACCCCTTACCGAAATAAACCGCATCTTATCTTTCCATGGGTAGCTGAGGTCATTAGGGACTCTAAAATTTTAGATATTGTTGAGAGCGTACTTGGGCCAAATTTACTTGTATGGGGCACTAATTTTTTTATCAAAGAGCCTAACGACGGCACGTTTATTTCTTGGCATCAGGATTCGACATATTGGGGCTTGTCTCGTCCTGACGTCCTAACCATTTGGATTGCTTTAAGTCCGAGTCGACGCACCAACGGTGCTATGAAAATGATTTCAGGGAGTCATAAGTTGGAGCAGTTACCACATACCGACACCTTTGAAGCGGGAAATTTATTGACCCGTGGACAAAAAATTGACCATCAGGTCGCAGATGAAGATGTGGCTTGGATTGAGTTAGAGCCAGGGGAAGCCTCGCTCCATCACGTGCGTATTATTCACGGATCTGAGCCCAACACTGGTCCAGATCGGCGAATTGGCTTAGCTATCCGTTTCATTCCGACGGACTTGACTCAAGTGAACGGTATTAAAGACTATGCAACGCTTGTTCGCGGACATGATGAATACAACCATTTTGAACATGAGCCGTGTCCTAAAGTGTCTTTAGGAAAATCGGAGATCGAAACGCACGCACGGATTGCGGACGAATCGTTTAAGTTGTTTTATCAAGGTACAGATCGAGAGCCTAAGTTTGGTGAGTAACTATTTATAAGGCGCTATTGAAACTTTTACAGTGATTGTGGTCCTATTAATTTGTTGTATATGTTTAGAAGAGAGAAGGGTGTGATGATGCGATGTTTGCTCTGGGTCTTTGGGATGCTTCTTTGCTCAACCCCTTATGCTCTTGAATATTCGGTAGATACAATTGCTGAGGTGCGAGAAGGGGAGGTTGCCAAATTTTATCCTCGGAGCGTGAGGGATAAGTTCGGTGAGCGGTACTTTGAGGTAATGATTCGGACGGCAGACACCGAATCGGTAGCTCCTCAAGCGCTTTTTTCGAGAAGAATAACCTACCGGGCCAGATGTGACGTTAAGGAGTTAGCCCCATACGTCATCGACCTTCGAAATTTTGAGGGCAAATCATTAAAAATGATTATGATCCCTCCTGGGGCAGAAGATTTTCATAAGCCACTTCTTGGTAGTCGAGAAGATGATTGGCTCTGGCAGGCCTGCGGTTAACAAGCCCGAGCCGTTATTTTTCTTCGCTGTGATCCCATTTGGCCATCAGTTGATTCGACGGTAATTGCTCGTCCAGCAGTTTTTTTGCGGTTTCAATACCAGCCACTGGCAGTCCAGTAGGGTCCAGTAAGCCGATCTGTACTAGTACCGAAGCTTGATCCCAATAGATATGTTCATTATGGAGTTTGTCTCCTCGAAATTTGACGATCGCGACGAGTGGAATCTCAACGCGTTTCCCCGTTGGTTTTATTCCAGGCAACATCCAGTCAATTTCGATATCGTGTGTGAAGCAAAAAAGCATTTCATCGACGAGTATCCCTTCACCAATCGTTCGCGATATGGGTATGAGGGATGTGTCTTGTGGCGTTTGTGGAATAAAGTGGTGTTTATAGAATCGTTTTAAATGTTCATAGCCAACGCCCCCTGTCATAGTGGGGATATGGTTGACGTAAGGTTCACTGACCATAGTCTCCATGGTGGCATCTGCGTCCCTTGTCGCAAATTCATATTCACAATGTTTGTCCCATAATTGAGAGAAATCGTAGTGCGGCCCCATCGTTTTGCGAAACAAGGCAATGGATCGTTGATGAGCTAGCTGGGCTGTAGATTTATGAAAGTGTACAGACTCGTTCCTGGAGAACCCATGATCAACGCCCGGGTAAATAAATATTTTGGTCTCGACATGATCCTTTAAGGCAGCCTGTATGTTATTCACTGAAGCCATCGGCGCAAATTGATCATTCTCGGCAAAGTGTAAGGCCATAGGAACATTGATGTTGCTTGCCTCATTCAGATATTCATCAATGGTCACTCCATAGTAAGCGACCGCGCAATCAACCCCCGAGCGAGCGGCCGCCAAGTAAGCAAGTCTGCCGCCTAAACAAAATCCGAGCGCCCCAACTTTGCCGACAACCTCGGGTCTGGATCTCAGTGTTTTTACAGACGCACTGATGTCGTTCATGCCCTGATCCGTATCAAATTGTCCGAAGAGTTGGAATGCTCTTTCGAAGTCTTTCTCGGTATAGCCAAGCTGAATGCCTGGATTAATACGCCAGAAAAGATCTGGTGCGAGGACCACATACCCTTCCTCCGCGTAATAGTCGGCTACGGATTGGATGTAGGGATTAACCCCAAAAATTTCTTGGCAGAGGACAATGCCTGGTCCTTTGCCTCCTCTGGGAGTGGAGAGGTACCCACTAAATGATACGCCGTCATTTGCTTCGATATCAATCCATTGTCCCGACATGATCTCGTTCCTCCGTATTCGTCCGACACTTTTTAGCTTCGGCGTCATTAAAACGATAGTTTATCTTTTTTACGACAGTCATATCCTTGACAAATACGCAGTCGATCCCTAAATTGAATTGAATATTTCGAATGTTAAGTGGTTTGTCTCTAGTGTAGTGACAACGCATAGAGAGGATGTTTCATGAAAGGTTTCTCGAGGCGCCGATTTCTTCAAGCCTCTGGGTCGTTGGTCGCAATTCCTGCAGCGACATCTTTTTTATTTAGCGGGTGTTCTTTACAAGGCGGGACGCTAAAAATCGCTCACAATGTGCGATTAACTTCTTGGGATCCAACCACCGGATTGTCATCATTGGATGCAACAGCCCAGTCGTTTTACAAGGCGGTGTTCGATTCTTTGATTACGCAACACCCGGATCTTAGTTTGAGTCCTGGAATTGTGACCGATTGGGGTTGGAGTAATGACGGATCAAAGATTCATTTATCGTTAAGAGAGGATGCGTTTTGGCATGACGGTTCACAAGTAACGCCAGATGATGTGGTTTGGTCCTTAGAAAGAGCGGGCAGTTTGACGAGTGACAACCCCATGCGGTTTATTTGGAGCAAGATAACCAATTTCAGCATTTCTG
This sequence comes from Betaproteobacteria bacterium UBA3031, assembly GCA_002367635.1. Classification (GTDB taxonomy): domain Bacteria; phylum Pseudomonadota; class Gammaproteobacteria; order Burkholderiales; family Eutrophovitaceae; genus Eutrophovita. The sequence continues at coordinate 14,399 of DFDI01000023.1, forward strand.
GGAACACTGTTATCGCTGATGTTAAGGAGTATGAGCCTGCGATATTTAAATTGATGGCATATCTCACAAGCTATGTTTTGCCAAAAAAAGCTTACACCGCGCTTGGGGCTGAAGCTTGGGAGAAAAACCCGATCGGCAGTGGCCCTTACATGTTGGAAAAGTTTGAAAAAAATAGATTCATCCGTCTAAAATCCTTTCCTCAGTACTGGGGGCCAAAGCCTGATTTTGAAACGGTTGTGATTAAGATGTTGCCCGACGCGATGGATCGGGTGGCTGAACTAGACAGTGGTGATTGCGATCTCGCTGTGAACGTTCCATATGAAGCGTTTAATCGCCTAAGCAGCAGTTCAAAATGGGAGGGGCAGGCGTACCCTATTGCTGATGTTGGGATGATCTTCATCACTAATAAAGAGGCGACGATGAAGGATAAAAATATTCGTCTTGCTATGCATCATGCAATCGATAAGCAAAGACTTATTGATGAACTCTTACTTGGTTTTGGGAGGCCGATTGATTCGATGCAAGTTCCTGGATATGACGCATATGATCCATCCATCGAAATTGATTTCGATCCAGCTCGGGCAAGAAGTTATTTGTCCAAGGCTGGCTACTCAAAAACAAACCCCGTTAAGCTGAGCATTCAAACCACGCGTGGATATAGGCCCAAAGATTATGAAATGATCGAAATGATCGTTGATATGTGGCGAGAAGTTGGCGTTGAGGCGAATATTGAGGTCTACAGCAGGACAGAGCATTTAAAGTTGCGCGCGCAACATAAATTAGCTCCTGCTGCTTTTTTTAACTGGAGCAACTCAATTGGTGATCCGTTTTCATCTGCGGGCATGGCTATGTTGAGCACATCTCCTGACTCTACGTTTAAAAGTTTAGAACTTGATAGGTTAATCGTTCCATTATTGGACGAATCGGATGAGCGTAAGCGTATCCTCGGGTATAAAGAGGTCGACCAGTACATTGCTGATGAATGTCTTGTGATTCCTCTAGTGCAGTATGTTCAAACTGTTGTGCATACCAAAAATATTCAGTTCACACCTAATAACGGTGGTTTGATCTTGCCTCAGAATGTTCGAGCGTTATAGTCTTTTGGGTATGTTGTTGATTATCTAAAACATTCCTTCTTGGTAGGGCTCGGTTAGAAGCGTAAACCCATAAAAGTGAATACAATATGTCTCTGACTTACCCTTTGTGATGGGAGCGAAAAAATGAAATTGGACGGCGTCGTTGCGTTGGTGACAGGATCCAATCGAGGTATTGGGATGGCTTTTGTCGAAAGATTAATTGCTAGAGGGGCGAAGAAGATTTATGTTGCGGCCCGAGATGCGTCTACATTAAGTTCTTTGGTAAGCGCAAACCCTGGGGTAATTCTGCCGTTAACCCTCGATATAACGGACCAGGACCAAGTCACCAGTGCCGCTCGGCAAGCGGAGGATGTCACGCTTTTAATCAACAATGCAGGTGCGAACAGTAATACCGCACTGATCGCTATTGACGGTCTGGATAATGCAAGGAGAGAAATGGAAACGAATTACTTCGGTACTCTGTCAATGTGCCGAGCATTTGCCCCTGTATTAAAAAATAATGGGGGTGGAACCATTGTCAATGTTTTATCGATCCTGTCTTTGGTTAATCTTCCAGCGAGTGGTTCGTATAGTGTCTCCAAGGCCGCAGCGTATTCTATGAATCAGGGTATTAGAGCCGAATTATCATCGCAAAAAACTAAAGTTATCGGTGTGATGCCCGGAGCTGTGGACACAGATATGGCTAAAGCTTTCGAGGGGCCAAAGGAGAAGCCCCTTGACGTCGCGGATGCGGCATTACAGGCGGTTGAAGATGCGCTAGAAGACGTTTATCCTGGCGAGATGGCCCGGGCGGTGAGTCAAGGCCTCGCTGAGAATGCAAAAGTGGTTGAGAGAGAGTTTTCTGCTTATATACCTGGATAATTTTGTGGTCAATACAGGCTAATTTTAAAACTTGACTTAATAGTTGGTGGGGGAGGAGTATGAAAGTAACAAGTTATTTATTTGCGCTATATATTTTAGGTCTGCCTTTAGTGTCGTATGCGCATGAAGGACATGAGCAAAGTGGGTTTGCGGGATTGATACATTATTTGTCAGATCCCATGCATGTTTTTTTAATGGCGGGCGTCATGTTTGCTTTTTCGATGGTGGTTTTTTTGCTCTTCGAGCCCTTAAGGCGCTCGCTTTTTTCAGTATTGGCGAGGGGGAACAAAATGCCTTTAAAGTGGTCATAAAAACAGAAAAAAAGATTTATAAATTTTTTGTTGATCCTCATTACCAATAATTAAGGAGCGATTACAGTGTCAATTAGTATCAAGGTTTCAATCTTGCCATTAGTGGGTTTTATTTTTTTGATTGTTGGATGTTCCAATGAATCTTCTGAACCGTCGTCAAATGGATCTACTGCTCCATTGGCATATGTAACAAACCAAAAAGGAAATATAACGGTTATCGATTTGGTGAGTTTGGAGGTTGTTTCTGAAATTAATGCAGACGGGAAAGGGCCGCGCGGGATCGGTATTACTTCAGATGGAAAAACAATCGTTGTCGCTAACGTAGATGGCGGTGACATAACTTTAATTGATCGAGAAAGCGGCAAGATTAATAAAAATATTGAAATCGGAGAAAATCCTGAGTTTGTGCGAGTCGTTGGCAATCTAGCCTACATTTCGTTCGAGCCTGCCTCTTTAGGCGGACCTCCGCCAACACCTGGATCCGAAGAAGCCCAGAAACTGGAAGCAGATCGAGAAGAAGAGGATGCTGAACCTGCAAAAATAGCCGTAGTGAATATCGATTCCGGTATCGTTGAAAAAGAAATTATAGGAGGTATGGAGACGGAAGGTATTGAAGTGTCTCCAGATCAAACTAAGTTGATTATTACGAATGAGGCGGATGAGAATATTACGGTTCATGATTTACAAACAGGAGAGCTGATTAAAGAAATTAGTACGCGAGATTATGGTCATAGACCCAGAGGTATCAAGGTATCTCCTGATGGCAGTATGTATGTCGGCAGTGTTGAGTACGGTAATAGCTTGGTCGTTATGAATAGTGATTTTGAAATTATTAAAGCGATCAAAACGGGAGAGATTCCATATGGCTTATCGTTTAACCGTGACGGAAGCAAGCTTTATGTAGCTCTAGCTAAAGGGCGGGCGATACAAGTGTTCGATACTAATTCTTGGGAAGAAGTGGGCCGCGGAGAAACTGGGGAACGATGTTGGCATTTTACGTTTACTCCTGACGATTCGAAAATTCTTGTGGCATGTGGAAGATCCGATGAAATCGTGGTGCTTGATGTATCTGATATGTCCGTGTTGAAAAGGTTAACTGGCTTTGCTATGCCATGGGGGATTGTTGCCTATCCGAAGTCTATGGGAAGTCTTGACTCGGTTTGGCAGTAAATAGTTTTTGATAAAAAAACCCCGCCATCTTGGCGGGGTTTTTTTTCGGATGATATAAACTATTAGCAATAATTTAGGCGAAACGTTTGTTTTGAGGGTAAATACCGAGGGGGAATAGATGTCTCGATTAAGTCATAAGATTGCGATCATTACTGGTGCCAGCAATGGCATTGGAGCTGCGGCGGCTCGGCGTTTTGTTGCTGAGGGTGCAAAAGTATTTTTGATTGGGCGAAATGAACAGGCTCTGCGGGATTTAATGACGGAGCTCACCCCAGAGAAAAGTGATGTGATGGTTGGTGACGTCGCATTAGAAAAGACGAATCAAGATATGATTGAAGCGTGTCGTCGTCGATTTGGCGAGCCAGATATTGCTCTGATCAATGCCGGAATCGAGGGTGCCGCGGCGCTTATTCCAGATTATCCAACTGATGTTTTTGATGATGTTATGGCGACAAACGTGCGCGGTGTTTTTTTGGGACTCAAATATACGATTCCACTCATGACCTCGAAGGGAGGAAGCATCATTGTTACCTCCTCTATCGCCGGGCTTAAGGCGCGTGGCCTTGGAAACTCTGCCTATGTAGCCAGTAAACACGCTGAAATAGGGCTTATGAGGACGGCGGCTATAGAAAATGCGTCGAGTAATATTCGAGTCAATTGTGTTTTACCTGGGCCCACTGAGACGAGAATGATGCGTTCTATTGAAGAAAATCGATCTCCTGGGTCAGCGGAGCTCGCAAAGAAAGATGTTTTGAAGGGGATCCCATTAGGCCGTTACGGAACACCCGAAGAGGTCGTGAACATGATTACGTTTTTGGCGTCAGAGGAGTCAAGTGGTTGTACCGGTGGGGTTTATGCTGTTGATGGTGGGGTGTCGGCATACTGAAGTTATAGTAAGGATTCTTATATTTAGGAGGCATGATGGCGGCTCAAACTTTAGATGAATTGGTAAATGAGCATTACGGCACAAAAGGTCTTTTGGATAGAATTCTTACCGCGGCACGTGATGCCGGAATTGTATTGGATGAAGCTCGTTCGGATGATTTCTCTCCTGTTTCAGAGTTTCATATTGGCGGACGCAGGGCAACTATTGACCTTGCAAAGATGGCCCAATTATGTGTGGGAGACAAGGTGCTCGATATCGGCTCTGGATTAGGTGGTCCGGCGCGCACACTTGTTGAGCAATTCGACGTTCAGGTGGAAGGCATCGATTTAACACATGAGTTTTGTGTGGTCGCGAATGAGCTGACTCGTATGACAGGTCTTTCAAATCAAGCGAAATTCTTTCAAGGGGATGCCTTAAGCTTACCTCGCGATCCAAATACCTATGATGTCGTTTGGACGCAGCAGTCATGCATGAATATTGAGGATAAACGCCAAATGTTATCGGAGGTGTGCCGTGTGTTAAAGCCCGGTGGTACTTATGTATTCCAGGAAGTGCTCGCAGGAGATCAAGATGGCCCGATAAAGCTACCAGTTCCTTGGGCAGGAAAGGTGGATATGAGTTTCCTGTGGTCACCAGATGCGATTAGAAATTTGATTTTGAGAGTTGGACTTGTTGATGCTATTTGGAAAAATGCGACAAATCAATATATGGAGGAGTACCGAATCCTTGCGGCAAAGACTGGAGATTCGGCGCAACCTCCAATTATGGGCGGTCATCTTTTGCTGGGTAAGCAGGCCGGACTCATGCGGAAAAATGTCGTTGAAAACCTTAGTCTAGGATTGATATCCGTATATCAGGGTGTATTTAAAAAATTGTAATGACGGAAACGGTGTGGAGGTTTAATGAGCTCTGAGGAAGGATGTATCCATACGCGACGTGAAGGTGGCGTGTTTGAAATGATCATTGATCGTCCGCTTAAATTGAATGGATTTACGCCTAAAATGTTTCGGGAATTGATTGACGCTTATCAAGTGTATGAGCAAGATCCTACGTCTCGATGTGCGGTTGTGACCGCGAACGGAGAACATTTTACGGCAGGCCTTGATCTTCCAAAAATGGTCCCACACCTGTCGGATGATTACATCCTGACTAAAGAAGAGGAAATCGATCCGTTTGGGTTGCGGGCGCCGTATCGCACAAAGCCGATTATTTACGCGGTTAAAGGTATTTGTTTCACGCTAGGTATTGAGCTGATGTTGGCGGCTGATATCGTCGTTGCTGCATCCAATGCTCGATTTGCACAGGTTGAAGTAAAGCGAGGAATCATGCCCACCGGTGGTGCAACAACCCGTATGGTTTCCAGATCAGGCTGGGGGAATGCGATGCGTTATCTGCTCACTGGAGACGAATTTGACGCTGATACCGCGAAGTCGCTTGGATTTGTTCAAGAGGTGGTTAATGTAGGTGAGGAACGGTTACGCGCGCTAGCTCTGGCGCAACGTTTGTGTGATTGCGCGCCTATCGCGATTAGGGCTATTATCCAGAATGCTCGATCTGGACTGATTTATGGGGAGTCCCACGCACACGCTGGACTCGGCTCTGCCCAAAGAGCGTTAGTCAACACAAAGGACTTTAAAGAGGGAGTCAGCAGCTTCCAAGAGAAGCGTGATCCAAAATTCCGAGGTGAGTAACGATTAATTGGGCTTTGGATTTATGGGCAGGCCGGTATGAGTTGTACGAAACGCCTGATATTTTTTAGGCCGTCTTGATCCCTCAGGATTAAATCCAGTCCCCTTGGGTTGATATTGTGGAATGAGATGTTTTTTTCCAGGTCCAATTAAATCTGCTCTCCCCATCTTTTTTAAAGCATCACGTAATAGCGGCCAGTTCTCAGGATCATGGTATCTCAGAAAGGCTTTATGCAGTCTTCTTTTCCTTAGGCCTTTAGGGACAATTACATCCTCACTGTCACTCGTCACTTTTCGAAGAGGATTTTTTTCTGAGTGGTACATTGCCGTTGCTAGCGCCATTGGCGAGGGTAAAAATGATTGCACCTGGTCTGCTCGGAAACCGTTTGCTTTCAGCCAGACTGCGAGGTCTAGCATGTCGTCGTCAGTTGTCCCTGGATGTGCGGCTATGAAATAGGGAATTAAGTATTGTTCTTTCCCTGCTTGCTTTGAATACCGATCAAAAAGTTCTTTGAATCGATGATAAGTCCCGACCCCAGGTTTCATCATTTTGGATAGTGGGCCTTCTCCAATAGCCTCGGGAGCTATTTTGAGATAGCCGCCCACATGATGTTGGGCAAGCTCCTTGACGTAGTCGGGTGATTCGATTGCAAGGTCGTAACGAACCCCAGATCCAATCAATACTTTTTTGATGCCTGAAAGTGATCGGACTTTTCGGTACAAGTTAATGAGGGAAGAATGGTCGGTATCTAAATTTGGGCAAATACGCGGATAGACGCACGATAGTTTTCTGCATGACGACTCGATGGCTTTACTTTTACAAGCCAATCGATACATGTTCGCTGTTGGACCACCGAGGTCGGAAATGACACCTGTGAATTCAGGTGCGTTATCACGGATGTGTTCTACTTCTCGAACGATAGAATCTTCAGATCTATTTTGTATGATACGTCCTTCGTGTTCGGTGATGGAGCAAAACGTGCACCCTCCAAAACAGCCTCTCTGGATCGTGACAGAGAATCTAATCATGTCAAAGGCGGGTATTTTTTGTTTTCCATAGCTTGGGTGAGGTTCCCGTGCATAGGGTAATTCATAAAGCTGATCCATCTCATCCATCTCGAGAGGAATAGGTGGTGGGTTAATCCAGAGGTCACGATTGCCGACCCGCTGTACAAGAATTCGTGCGTTACCAGGATTGGACTCAAGGTGTAATACACGCGATGTATGCGCATACATAATTGGATCGTCACATACGGCTTCATACGACGGCAGTCGCACTACTATTTTTTCTCGAGAATGATTTTTTGAGTGGCTGATATCCGACTTAGCATTGACTGGTTTTGTCTTATCGGGACTAATCATTTGATACGGGTTAACGGGTGGTGATAGTTGCCCAGGTTTATCGAGCGTGGTTGAGTCTTGCTCAATCCAATCGGGCCCAATTGAGTCGACCATAAATACGGTGCCTCGAATGTCGGTAATGTCCTTAATGTTTGCGCCAGAAGCAATCCGGTGGGCTACGTCAACGAGTGCGCGTTCGGCGTTCCCAAAAAGTAGGAGGTCCGCTTTTGCATCCATCAGTACAGATCTCCGCACTTTTTCTGACCAGTAATCATAATGAGCAATGCGCCTAAGGCTGGCTTCAATGCCCCCTAGAATGATCGGGACACTTTTGTATGCTTGTCTAACTTTTTGGCTATACACAATGACACTGCGGTCTGGTCTTTTTCCTGGTGCTGCATTGGGTGTATATGCATCATCTGTTCTTATTTTTTTATCAGAGGTGTACCGGTTGACCATGGAGTCCATGTTTCCAGCAGTTACACCAAAAAATAATTTTGGCTCACCGAGTACTTTAAATGCGTTGACGTCGTACCAGTCTGGCTGCGCGATAATCCCCACTCTGAAGCCTTGGTTTTCTAAAAGCCGGCCAACAATGGCCATGCCAAAGCTAGGGTGATCGACGTAGGCATCTCCTGTGACTAGAATAATGTCGCATTGATCCCATCCTAGCTTTTCCATTTCTTCCTTTGACATGGGAAGGAATGGAGCGGTGCCAAAACGTTTGGCCCAATACTTTTTGTATTGAAAAATACTCTGAGGAGCGCTCATTAGTAAAGACGTGTGATTGTGTGAATGGCGATAGTCTAATGTATTACAGTGAATATCTCGAATGATTCTCAATGAGTCGCCATTCTCCAGGAGATAGCCCATCGATGGAAAACTCCCCAATTGAATGACGTACGAGTCTGAGGGTGGGGTGACCGATAGCCGCGGTCATCTTCCGCACCTGTCTATTTCGGCCCTCAGTTAAGCCTAATTCTATCCAGGAGGTCGGGATGGATTGTCGGCATCGAATGGGTGGGTCCCTATCCCATAGCTGCGGTTCAGCGATTCTTTTTGCCGTTGCGGGGCGCGTCATCCGTTTCTCAATCAATACTCCACGTTCGAGCTGGATTATTGCCGCTTCTGTTGGCTCGCCTTCAACTTGAGCTAAATAGATTTTCTTTTTTTCGAATTTCGGATTAGACAGACGTTGTTGCAGTCGTCCGTCGTCGGTAAGAATGAGGAGGCCTTCGCTGTCTAAATCTAAGCGCCCGGCTGGGTACACTTGTGCCATACGGATAAAATCCGATAGCGTTTTTCGGCCATGTTCATCTGTGAATTGGGAGAGAACTCCAAACGGTTTATTAAAAAGAATGATCAAAATCTCTCCTGTGCACTCGTCAGGCGAATACGTGTCCCTTTTTGCTCTGCCGTTGGAGGCCAGATATAACGGTGCAGTGTATACTATGGAAGTATTAATTTAACTTGGAAGTTATCTTCAATTCACTTTTAAGAGATCGAAAGTTGTTATGTCTTCTAGATGTTTTTCTTCAAAGCTCCTGATTATTGGTTTCTTACTGGTTGTGTCGTTAAACGTTTTAACTTTGAGAACCGCAGATGCGGCAGGGTCCGTCGCGATGCAAGCGGCAAGCCTTATGAAACTAGCACCCCAAGCGTATAACATGGGTATGCGTAATGGAAATGCTGACAAATGGAATCAATATTTTGAGTCGAAATCTCGCCGCACCATGCCGGGAGTCGTTATCGAAGGCGCTTCAGCTATTGAGGCTTACTACAAGTGGGAGTTTGAAAACTTCAAGGCGAAGTGGACTGTAAAGCGAATAACTGTTCACGATTTGGTGGGTGCTATGGAGTATGCGTGGTCGGCAACGCATAAACCGTCAGGAGATAAGATAACTATCGATGGCGTAGCTATTTTTGAACTTGGTATGAGCGGTAAGGTCAAGAACCTAGACTTTTATTTTGATACTGCTCCCGTAGCAAAGTATTTTAAAGATGCTCCGGGTGTACATTAAGGACAGATCATGAGAGATATTTATTTTATAAAAGCATCATCTTTTTTAGCGGTTACATTTCTCTGTGTGACGGCTGCTTTCAGCACGACAGCGATAGCAGAAGAAATTTTAGAATGTCCAAAAGATGAATTTTGGATGGAATGTAGAGCGGCTCAGGGCGATGTGCTTGCCGTGTATATGGTTGCTCGAGATTCGTACGATCGGGCTTATGCACAAGTCAAGGAGGGACAGCTTGCAGATTTTACTCAAGCCCTAGAGATGGGGCGGGAGCTTGTTGATCAAAAAGAGAAAAACGGAGCCCGTTTACTCAAAATGGTTCATCTGCAGCTCAGCTGGGGGAATCATATTGATGGAGACCAGGCATTAGCATGGCTAAAAGAAGATCAAGATCAGAGAGATCTGGATTATCTTCCTGTACTCATCAATCGTTTAGCACCGGGGCAAAGTCAGTAATCTTTGCCGCGAATTAAAAAAGCAGCTCGTTAGGGCTGCCTTTTTTGTTTGTAAAACCTAATATACCTTACGTTTCCATATCGAGTTATTGATGCTCTTGGCAGCCGATTTTCCACTCTAAACTCTCTTCTAGCGGTTCTTTACATCTCAGTTCGCCAAGAATAAAGTCCGTCATTATGTAGAGGTTATCGTCGCTGAAGTCGCCCTCGAATGCCGGCATTCCTAGCTGCGTACGGCCATACTTTATGGTAGCCATCAGCATTTCTCGTGGTAAAGGTGTTTTTCTTAAATTTTTACCCCATCCCCCTTCGCTATGCCCTCCTTGTCCCATGTATTTGTGGCAGGTAATGCAGTAGCGGTCAAATAATTGCCGACCTCCAGGCCCTCTTTTCTTGATCTTAGGTCGTTCTGCGTGAGCAGTGTTTGTAACGTTGAAAGATATATCTAATGTGACCAATAAACTAAGAGCAACCATAGACCCGATTACTCCTACCATCGTTCGCTTGAGCAATGTTTTCTTTACCATGATTAAAAAGCCTAATTTTTCGCTGTTTCAGTATCTTTGAGATTAATCTCAGACTTAAAAACTTACGGGACCCATAAGGCCCCGTAAGTTCGCACTACTTGTCCTTATCTTCAATAATAAGTCTGCAATTATTGTGGTAATTCGAAGACGTAGAGGACGTTACTAGGAACCTGAGCTTTGAGTTCAGGGGTTGCGCTAACAAACCACTGAGGCCAAGCGCCACCGAGGCCAACTTCAATAGCAACATACTGCTTGCCACCTGCCATATAGGTCATTGGTGGGGCATTGATTGCTGATCCTGTCTCGAATCTCCAAAGCTCTTCTAGGGTTACTGCGTCATGTGCAACTACAGCACCTTCAGCATAACCAGAGAATACTAGTCCACCAGCGGTGGTAAGTAATCCACCTAATTGTGGGTACTTGGTTGAATGCTTCGCTACGACTTTACCCGTTTGCACGTCAATCGCAGTGATGCTTCCCCAGATACGTCCGCAATCTGGATCTTCATATGTTGAGTAAGGCGCGCCACCTAGGAACAACTGACGTGGCTTGTGTTGTCCAGGAACAGTTACCTCAGTAAACGCTTTATTACATCCATCAATAGTAGGGATGTAATAGTAGTTAGTTTGAGGGCTGTACGCTGTTGGTGGCCAATTTTTGCCGCCCATGTGTCCAGGCTTCAATGTGCCTTCGACGGTTCCACGACCTTCCGTAGATGTGCCGCGCATTGCTGCGGTGCCAGGAACGTAGGTTTGCACATCAACGCTAGGATCATAGCTGTTTGGTCGGCAATTCTCATCAAGACCGCCACTCCAGTTTATTTCCTCAACAAATTGAGTTGCCCACAGACATTTACCTGTTACGCGGTCAAGTGCATATGCGTAACCGTTTCTGTTTGCGTGCAATGTAGCGCGCTGGAATTTGCCTTCGATATTGGTATCAACAAATGTGTTTTCATTGATTGAGTCGAAGTCATAAGGATCGTTAGGTGTATGTTGGAAGCCCCAAACGATTTCTCCAGTGTCTGCGTCTAAAGCTAGCGTGCTGTCAGTCCAGAGGTTATCTCCTGGGCGGTATGCTGAATCCCAGTCAGGTCCTGGATTTGCGGTGCCCCAAACGATGATATTTAGTTCTGGATCCCATGAGCCGGTGACCCATGTTGTGCCACCGCCTGTTTTCCATGCGCCGTAGTCATCTTTCCAGGTCTCTGAGCCTGGCTCGCCTGGAGCAGGAACGGTGTAGGTTCTCCAAACTTGCTCACCCGTTTTAATGTCTATAGCTTCTAAGTAACCACGAACACCAAATTCGGCACCAGCCATACCAGTAATAACTTTGTCCCCGGCAATAAGTGGTGCGCCGGTAATGGTTTCACCATTACCTGGGTCAGCAACTTGAGCCTCCCAAACAAGCGTGCCATCAATCTTGTTAATTGCTACGATTCGACCATCAATAACTGGAGAAATCACGAAGTCATCAGCGAGAGCAACGCCTCGGTTGTTAATGCCGCAGCATGCAACAGTAGTCGCGTAGTCCCTATCTGGAGCGGGATCATATTGCCAAACGATACGAGGGCTTCCGCCGTTTGTATCAAGCTTGGTGACCACACCCCAACCAGTGGTTATGTATAAGAATCCGTCTTCAGCAATTGGCGTGCCTTCTAAGCCGGCAAATGGGAAAGCAATAACTTCTTTTCCGCCGCCTTGGGTTCCACCCATCGCAAATGTGAATGCGACTTTAAGATCTTTAACATTTGTTTTGTTGATGTGAGCAAGGCCTGAGTAGCGGTGAGCCTCCAAGTTTCCGTGGTGGTTCAGCCAGTTCCCAGGTTCTTTTTCGCTGTTGATGAGACGGTCGGTAGTAACGGTTCCAGCAATCGCTGAAACGGCTAGCGTGGCGCCAGCTAAAGCTACTCCGAAACGTCCGAGTGACGTTTTGAGTTTCATAAAATCTCCTCCCGAAGAATTATTGATATAGAGCCTTTATTATTTATATTAATAAATAAAATCAGGCGCGTTGGATATCAGCGCTTCTTTTTTGAATTCAGAATGCATTGAATACCCATATATTTATTCTATACCACTGGTCAGTGTGGTCAAGAGGTCCATAAGGGGTGTAAAACCACAATCCGCTGCAAGCAGATGTGTTTGAAATTGGGCGCGGAATCAGACTATTGACAATGAACCATTTTGACATATAACTATATGTTTTTAATGTGACTTTTTGGGCGCCGTGTTAATGAAATGATTTAAAAGAAATATCTGAGTTCTGCGAATGCGGATTTATTGTTCTTTTGAAGCCCAAAAATAGTGTCAGAAGCTCCATCAAAATATTCTAAACCAGTGGTGGCTTTCAAATGATCGTTGATGGAATAGGTCACCTTTGGGCGAACAGCGTAACCATGTCGTTGGAGCAGCGTGCTGGAGGAAAAATCAGCTTCAAGCGTATCGTTAAGCCATTTTTTCCCTACACGAAAACTAATGCCGTATTCCTCTTTATCGAGTTGATGGTTGGCTAGGGCGCCCAATGAAGCTACCGCCCTTTGAGATTCATTAACGATTTCTCTGGGATCTTTATAATCATCAACCCTTCGATAAACACCTTGGACGATAGCGCTTAAATTGTTTCCAAAGTCTCGTTCAACACCAACGACAACATGCATGAATGAATTTTTTATAAAATCATCTAGCCCTGATTGATCTTTCGTTTCCGTGTGCGCCGCTTCGATAGCATACCGATTAGAGCCCACGATCGTCGCAAAATCGGCGCCTATAATATCGACTTTATTGTATTGTTGCTGGACCAAGATATCAGCACCGGAGGTTCCCGTAATAGCTAAGTCAGCATTCAGGTCAAACCCGGAAAAATAAGAAATAGACCAATCAATATTACCTCCAGATTGATCAAACTTTATTGCATATTGGTGATGGTCTTCAGGAATGTTATGAACAAACTGTAATCCAGGTGTGTTTGCGGGAGGGAGTTGATTAGGTTCAAAATTCACAAGCCAAACACCTGTGATATTGGAATGCATTCCAAATACCTTGCTGATTTTTACAGCCTCTGTCCCCATCCGCTCTTCATCAATTTCTGGTGATAATAGTGTGAAATCTCGAGGTGTAAGGTTGTCCGTGGGATTTAATCTATCGGCTCTGCCCCAAGCGATGATTTGACGTCCAAGCCTGTAATCCCATTCTCCAGATCGAAAGTGAACGTAGATTTCTTTAACGCGATGATCACTGCTTTCACTCCCCAAAGTGTCTTGGTTATAAATATATCCATCTGCATATAGCGTGAGGCCTTGTCTTAGGCGTTTGTCGAGTGTTAGCCATGTCGAACTCGTAATGAGATCATTCTCATTATTATTTAATCGATTTGATGACCAATACCCACCCCGTAATGAACCTGTGATTCCCAGCTCATTCATCGGCGAATACCAATTTGCACTAGATTTTTCGTGCTCGCCTTCAAAACTCATTTCTGGAATCAACGATGGCTCATCAGCCATAACTGGATCATTATCTTGCGATAATGCTTTTTGATTGCTGAGAAATAAAAAAGCTATTAAAAAAGCGACTCCATAAATTTGAAGTCGCTTCGATTTAAAAACCAACAACTCTCTAGTCATTCACTTTCCATATATCGTTTTGTGAAATAAGAATCTTTGACGCCTACATTCACTTTTAGTTTGTCCACTTTGACAATCGTTGAGTGGCCTGAAATTACGTTAGTTGCTCTTAACTCCATTGCTGCCCACCTGTTTTTATCTGGCTCGATAAGCTGTAAATCTTTAAAGCTCATTTGCTTGTACAGCGCTCCCGATAGGTTGTACATTTCTGCCTTACGTGTTACGTAAGCTTCTTTTTGAATCCAAGAGACACGCTTCGAGTAACCAGTATTATTCGCAGTTGTTTTATTTTTTGGCGTTGACTCAATTAGATAGCACTCAAAACCGTCAATTAGCTCTTCTCCCGCAATGGTATGGTCCCAATCTTGAACTTTATGCCCAATTACGTCCCCATATGAAAAGTCAGTTCCAACAAAACTATCCCTTTTGTTACTGGAAACAAGTCTCCGAACTTTTTTCATACTAGGTAGATAAAGCCAAATATCATCGTCCTTCTCAGATTGTTCGATCAACAGGGATACCACGCCCCGAACGTCGGTAGGCTCGATAAATCGAGTCATTCGCATATTGTCAATCCCATTTTTTTGCAGCTTGGTCGTTCCGAATGTCTTACGCACGCGCTCTTTACCTGATTTATTTCTCAGAATGAATGTGCTCTCGGATTCTGAGTCCGTAACTTTAGTTATAACGAAATTCTTCTCCATGATTTCAGCCGCAGACTGAGCGAAACTTGCCAGCGGCGTGAGACAGAAGATGGCACCAAGCGCTAAAAATGTCGCATTGAATGCAAACGTTGTTGCATTTATTTTCATTTTTTCACTCCATCAAAGATGAATTTTGGTCTGAATTTGAGTATCAGAGACGGCATTACTGTTAGAGCTGCTGTAACGCTCACAATCATCGCTGTACCTATTAAAAATGCCGTCCAGGTGTGCGGGTAGTATCCGCGCGAGAATGCTTGTACGGCATACCCCCCAGTCACAGCTGCTGCTACAAACAAACAAGCCGTCCCAGCAGTGCGAAGCACTTTATGAAAGGCTTCATCGACTCCTGTACCCTTTGCAAGCTCCTCTCTCAGACGGAAAAGCATATATATCGCATAGTCTGCTCCAATTCCGATAGCTAGCGAGGATACTAACGCGGTGGGGATATTTAAACTCAGCCCCAGTATGCCCATTAGCCCCATGTTAGTTAAAACAGATAGCAGCAATGGCGTGACGACGAGCAATCCAGCCACCGGGGTTCGAAAAATAATCGAGGCGAACAAAAACACTACTCCGGCAATTTGAGCAATATTAAGCAGTTTATCCTTCACGATAACTTCTGCTAGAGCCGCACTTTGAGCAACGCTTCCTCCAACATTCACAGTCACCGTTGATGGAAATTTTTCATCAACGAAATTCTGAATATTACTCCATAGAGTAAGCATGTCGGTGGTGTTGTCGCTGTGAGTAAATATGACCATATTGGCTAACTTGTAGTCGTAGTCTACGTACGGATCAAAATCCCCAGGTGAGCCCGACATAGAGTAGATCAATAGGTATTCAGCTATCGTGTTTCTGTTGTCTGGTATCCGATAATAACTAGGATCGTCAGCATGCATTGACTTGTTCATTTGTTTAATGAAGTCAGCTATGGACATAACCTTACCGATATTGGGTTCAGTTTCGATAAATCGAGCTAATTGATCCATCGCTTTTAGAACAGCCGGATCTTTAATGGCGTCTTGTTCCTCGCCTTCAATCATAAGATAAATCGTGTTGGTTCCTGCCATTCGCTCATTAAGCGCACGATCGTTTTGCATCACCTCTAAGTCTGGTGAGAAATAGCCTTTTAAAGAGCTTTCGATACTCAATTTTGACATCCCATAAATAGAAACAACTATTAAAACCGCTGTAATACTAAAGATATGTTTTCTATTCGGCCCGAGAATGGTTCTCGCATAAAAACCAGTGATTCTGTCCCAGACTCTTTCCTCCTGCTCTAAGTTGGTTTCGCCTTGGCTTGGGGGTGGAAGAATGGCTCTTAGCGCTGGAATGAATGTCATTTCAACTACTAAGACACTAAGAATTCCAATGCCGGAAAATATACCAAAAACCCTGATGGACACTATGTCAAAAACCATTAACGAGAAAAACCCGCAAGATGCTACGATGCCTGCCGTCAGCATGACAGGGCCAATTTTCACGATAGAGTCAATCACAGCTTGGCGATTTGCGGAAATGCTGGCGTCATCGGCAACGATACTCTTCGGTTTGAAAATATAAATAATTAATCGTATTGATGCCCAAAGGAAAAACAGCCAAACCGGTATCAGTGAAACCGAACCTACCTGGAGAGTTGCCGACACACCGTCGCTGAGTTCGCCTGTTTGAAAGCCTTTGTAAAGACCCCATAAGACTGGAACGCCAAGCATGATCGGTGATAGCTTCCCGAGAACACGACTCACATCGAAGAATTTTGTTTTCGTATATTGAGCTCCATTTGGTTGGGCATTATTGTATTCTTCGTAGTACCTCTTCAGCAGCTGCACTGCATGTCCAGCACCAACTGCCAGGACTAAGGTTGGCGTTAACGTATTAAATATATCCAGCGGGACATTCGCGAGTCCCATGAAACCCAGCGCCCAGATCACTGCGATTATAGGGGTCACTAATGGAAGTATTAATCCTTGTAGGGTTCGAAATGCCTCAAAATGAATAATCCCGATAATGATTATCGCAATCATTAATAAGAAAGGGGTTCTTTCAGCAAATTTCTCGATTAACGCTATAAAAGGGGGGTACCCCGTAACTTCAATGGTGACTGAGTCATCTCGCTCTGTGTCAACGGCTTCACTGATGCGATCCGAGACATATGTAAACCCGACGCGACCTTCTTTTTTATCTTCGGGAGATGCATCTCTGACCTCGGCGAGGATTGTTAGGGTTTTAAAGTCCTCTGAGACAACTGAATTCATATACGAATTATTGCGAAGTAATGCCTCTTTCAAGGCTGCCAAACCCTCAGGTGTAGTCGGCACTTCCTCCATCATCTGTTGGACCTGCATCCCATCCTCAGTACCTTTGATATCCTTGACTCTGCTGGCTGCCACCGATAACAGGTTTGTTTGAACAACTCGCGGCGTCTCGCTCAGTCTTTGCGTAATTCGTTGGACTTTGGCAAGAATCTCAGGCTGGAATACATCGCCATCTTTTGCAGTTACGCCTATCGCGGCAACGTATCGTGATCCAAATACTTCTTCGATCTTAAGAGTGGTTGATACGAAAGGATGAGATTGAGGAACAATAGTATTTGGGTCAATGATAACGGTCAGGTTCCCGAGGTTTTTTACGAAAAAAACCGTTAATCCAAGAATGACCGCGATAACGAGCCAGCGCAACCGGACGATTAATTCAATATAGTTCCGCATAACTCCTCCAAAATTTTAAATTTTTACTAAAGTATTTACACTTTAGAGTGTTTTTTTTATCTATTTAATACTAAATTTTATTGTCTTGTTTTAATTCGCAAATTGTGGGGCTCAAGTAGTTCTCTGATTTTTGTCGATTAAAATTTTCCGAATTTTAAGTAAGCTTCTTTTGGGTCTACACCGGCCATTATAGCTTCTCTAACAGCATTTTCCGTATTCAAAATCAGTTCCGCCTGAGTGATCGTTGCCTCTAAATGCTTGTTGGGAATGACTACCGCGCCATCTAAGTCCGCCAGGATGTAGTCCTCTTTTTGAATTAAGCAATCACCGATGACAATCGGGCCACCGAGTTTGGTCGGGATCCAACGGCCAACAATGTCTTTTGGTGTGTTGAAGGAATGGAACACAGGAAAATTGAGTCTGTTGATAATCGATACATCACGACAACCGCCGTCTACCAGATAGCCGATGACGCCGCGTTTTTGCAGCGTTTCGGCTGACAGCTCACCCATTAGCGCAACTTCATTGGTGTTGGGTTGACACACCGCGACATAATTTGGGGGGATGCTTGAGAGCAAAGACGTCCACTCGATCAAGGTCTCGTGTGGGGTATGCGACGTGGTAAGTCGCCCCTCAATCGTGAAGATAGGCCCAGCTAATTTCTGTTGCTTATTTAATGGTCTGATCGTGGGTGGCAGTACGAAGTTCTCACATCCAAATTGGCTTAATACGTCATGGACGGCTGAAGCATGTAGTTGAGAAAGTCTATTCCTCAGTGTTCGTGTCTCCATAAAAATTGCTCCCAGTGAGAGTTGTTCATTCGAATGTGACGCGGCAGCACTTATTTTATCGGGGATGGCATATCCACCCCTTTTTCTTGTGCCCATGTGATCAGTGCAGGCATGATTGACGGGTGAAGTGCGACTCCGTGATGCATCTGCTGCTGACGTTTCTTGATACCTTGTTGGCCTGGGATGCGCACCGGAGAGTCTGGGTTAACAGACGTCGAATTTCGGCAGGCCTCCGTGATCCAACTGGTTTGTCTCACAAACTGACTAATACCCCCGAATAAAACAGGATTTAACACTTGAAGAAAGACTTCTCCTGTCCATGCATCGACCAGGTCAGCTCGGCCGTGGCCTGACAATCCTTGGGTTAAGGCCTCAACCAGCAATCCGAGCGCAAATCCTTTGTGTCCATACTCCAAACCTCCGATCGGCAATAAGGCGCCCGAAGGTTCGGATGTCATGACGCTTGGGTCATTGGTCGGCTTTCCATTGTGGTCAATAAGCCACGGCCCTGATAGCTTTTCTTCTGACTTCGCTGTGCGCCCAACCATGCCGTTCGTTGTGATCGAGGTTGATACATCGATCAATACGGGTAAATCATCGGTCGGCCATCCGGCAGCGATCGGGTTGGGAGTCAGAGTCCCCGTTTTACCGCCATACGGAGCGACTGATTTATTCTCAGGGGCGGAAGTCATAATAATTGCGACCATGTTTTTCTCAGTCGCCTTTAGGAGGTAGGCGGCAAGACACGCGATATGGTGTCCTCCGGCAATCGTTACTGTGCATGTGCCGTAGATTTCTGCCCGATTGATCGCTAGATCGAGCGCTTTGGACGTGAGCCAGGTTCCTGGCAATCTTTTGCCGTCCCAAGCGATTGCGGCTGGAAGATCGCTGATCACCCGTGGTTCCCCATGAGTCGCCATAGCCCCCGATTTGATGTCGGAAAGGTAAGGCGCAAGTAGTTGCAATCCGTGCGTGTCATGACCGAGTAAGTCTCCTTCTAAGAGGACGTCCGCGATCACAGCAGATTTAGACGGCTCCATTCCTGAGGCTGTTAACAGGGATGAGGCGAATTCCTTTAAAACGCCATGGTCGTAGCGGTCTACCTTTGTATTAATTGCGTTATCTGTGCTCAATGTGTGAATCTGCGTTACATCATTATGATTTGTCGAACGGTATGTCCTGATTGCAGTCTATCGAACCCTTCATTAATGTCTTCTAGTCTTATATGGTCACTCAAAAGCTGATCGACAGGCAACATCCCACGTTTGTATAAGTCAATGTAGCGAGGCACATCTCTAGCGGGTACGCATGACCCCATGTAACTGCCTTTTACGGTGCGCTCTTCCGCAGTTAAGTTGACGTGCTGCAACTCCCAACGTGCCTCTGGGTGAGGAAGTCCCGCGGTAACCGTCGTGCCACCTCTGCGTGTGATGCGATATGCTAATTCCATGGCCTGCACGGATCCGGCCATTTCGAACCCGAAATCAACCCCGCCCTGCGTCAACTCTTTGACTTTTTCAATAGCTTTGTCATCTTTGGCATTTACGGTCGCGGTCGCGCCGAGTCTCTTTGCGATGTCGAGTTTGTCGTCATGCACATCGATAGCGATGATTTGACTCGCACCGGCAACTTTTGCACCAAGCAATGCATTGAGGCCGACGCCGCCTAAGCCAACAACGCCTACGGTGGCGCCTGGAAATACGCCTGCGGTATTCAGTGCGGCCCCAACCCCAGTGAGTACGGCACAGCCAAATAATGCAGCTTCATCAAACGGAAGGCTCTTATCAATTTTTACGGCAGACCCTCGATTGACCACACAGTATTCGGCAAATGCGGACACCCCAACATGGTGGTAAACCGGTTCGCCATTCTGACTGAGGCGAATGCCACCACCAAGCAGTGTGCCGGCGCCGTTGGACTGCTGTCCGGGTTCACATTGCCCCGGGCGGCCCTCTTTGCATGAAATGCACTCGCCACAACTGGGGGCGAAGATTAACGCCACATGGTCTCCAACCTCAATGTCTGTGACTCCCGACCCGCACTCGACGACAATGCCTGCTGCTTCATGACCCAGAATCATGGGGGTCGGCCTTGGCCTGTTACCGTTTATGCTTGATAGATCCGAATGACAGAGACTAGCTGCTTTAATTTGTACGAGCAGTTCTCGTTCCTGGGGAGAGGCAATTTCTACTTCCTCAATCGTTAAAGGTCTAGATTCTGCATAGGGTTGTGGTGCTCCCATTTGACGAATGACTGCTGCTTTCATTTTCATGGTGTTTCCTTAAGTTTCTAGAATAGTTAGTAAGTTGTCCGGCCCCCGGAAGCATCAAATACGGCAGCTGTGCTGAATGAACAGTCTTCAGTGCATAGCCACGTAATTAAGGACGCGAGTTCCTCCGCAGTTCCAAGCCGCCCCATAGGGATTTTTGATTTCATATAATCAATATGACTTTGTGGCACTTGTTCGAGAAGTGGTGTGTCGACAGTCGTTGGTGTCACGGCATTCACGAGCACACCTGACGTCGCCAGTTCTTTGCCCAACGACCGCGTCAGCGCAATGACGCCAGCTTTTGATGCAGAGTAAGCCGATGCGGTTGGGTTACCTTCTTTACCTGCCACGGAAGAGACGTTGACGATTCGTCCATACGAGTTTTCGATCATGTGGGGCACGATTGCTTTACAGGTGAGGAAAACACCGATTAGATTGACGTCGATCACTTGTTTCCAAATATCAGTAGGGTACTTGTGTAACACTTCATTAACACCGTTAATGCCAGCTGAGTTAACTAGAATGTCGATCTTGGGGTGAGACTCGAGTGTTTCCTCAAGCGCGCGATGCACGTCGGGCTCATCGGCAATATTGACTTTGATGCACCGTGATAGTTTTTCGAATTGTTTAAACTTGTCCGTCTGCATATCCCAAATGATCACGGTTGCTCCAGACGAGATCATTCTGCGGACTGTTGCCTCGCCAATGCCTGAGGCGCCTCCAGTGACAATCGCTGTCCTTCCCTTCATGTCTAACTGATTCATGATGTTAACCTTGTCTTAAATTGATAGAAGATATTATGTTCTAGCGCTATTTCAATTCTTTGAGGCGAAATTACAGGAACGTGTTTAGGTGATTATAATGTCTCAAAACGTACGTCTTTGCAGGGAGCTCAATACAATATAAGCGACCTTTAATATTAATGCTTAGGGCGCTGTTTAGCAAAGAAATCACGGGGGGCATATATGATGAAAAAAGTCAAAGCAGCGATTATTGGATCCGGCAATATCGGTACGGATTTGATGATGAAGATCATGAGACAGGGTCAGTTCATCGAGATGGCAGCTTTGGTTGGCATCGATCCGAAGTCGGACGGCTTGGAGCGAGCAAGACGACTTGGTGTTATGACAACCTCTGAAGGTGTTTCGGGGTTGATAGGTGACGATATTATGTCGGGGATCGATCTGGTGTTTGATGCGACTTCGGCCAGCGCACACATTGAGAATGATCGACTTATTCGGACTGTTAAACCTGGCGTAAAGATGGTGGATTTGACGCCAGCGGCAATTGGCCCGTATTGCGTGCCAGTGGTTAATCTAACGGAACACCTCGATGAGTTGAACGTGAATATGGTGACGTGCGGCGGGCAGGCTACGATCCCGATTGTGGCTGCGGTATCCAGTGTGGCTGAGGTTCACTACGCTGAAATAATTGCATCAATTTCCAGTCGTTCAGCAGGGCCTGGGACTCGTGCAAATATCGACGAATTCACGGAAACCACCTCGAAAGGCATTGAGGTTATTGGCGGAGCTAGGAAAGGAAAGGCGATTATTGTTTTGAACCCAGCTGAGCCGCCGATGCTAATGCGGGATACGGTTTATGTATTGTCTTCGAAAGTTGATACTGTAAAAATTGAGCAAGCCATCGAGGACATGGTCGCTAAGGTTCATGCGTATGTCCCCGGGTATCGTCTCAAACAGCGTGTTCAATTCGAAGAATTTGGCCCCGATAACCCTTGCCACATTTCTGGCGTCGGGCAGATCAGCGGCATTAAGACCACGGTGTTTCTTCAAGTTGAAGGAGCAGCTCATTATTTACCTTCTTATGCCGGAAATCTCGACATCATGACGTCAGCGGCGCTCGCGACAGGCGAAAAACTTGCAGAGAGATTATTGCAGTTGTCACCATCTGTTGTTTGAACGGGGGAATCCAAATATGAATAAAAAAATATATATCTCTGACGTCACGCTGCGGGATGGTTCTCACGCGATACGTCATCAGTACAGCATTGAGCATGTTAAAAAAATTGCTAGGGCCTTAGATGAGGCGAACGTGGATTCAATTGAGGTAGCGCACGGTGATGGCTTACAAGGATCGTCTTTTAATTACGGATTCGGACGTCACACAGATGTTGAGTGGATCGCAGCGGCTGCTGAAGAACTATCAGTCGCTAAAGTGGCTACGTTATTGATCCCTGGAATAGGTACCGTGCATGATTTAAAGGCTGCCTTTGATGCTGGCGCGAGAGTTGTTCGTGTGGCGACTCACTGCACAGAGGCCGATATTTCTCGACAGCATCTTGAATATGCTCGAGAGATCGGAATGGAGCCGGTTGGTTTTCTGATGATGAGTCATATGAACAGTCCTTCCGGTCTCGCTCAGCAAGCCAAGCTTATGGAAAGTTATGGCGCTGTATGTGTGTATGTGGTCGATTCAGGAGGAGCCCTGAATATGAATGATGTCCGGGATCGTTTTAGGGCAATTAAGGATGTCCTTAAACCTGAGACGCAAACTGGTATGCACGCGCATCATAACCTTAGTCTTGGAGTTGCCAATTCAATCGTGGCGGTTGAGGAGGGTTGTGATCGAGTAGACGCGAGTTTGGCGGGCATGGGCGCCGGGGCCGGAAATGCTCCATTAGAAGTTTTTATCGCGGCGGCGGATCGTCTTGGTTGGAATCACGGTTGTGATCTTTATAAGTTAATTGATGCTGCAGAGGATATCGTGCGGCCGCTACAAGACAGGCCAGTCAGGGTTGATCGTGAAACGCTAGCTCTTGGTTATGCTGGGGTTTATTCAAGCTTTTTATTGCATGCCGAGAAAGCTGCGAAACAGTATGGATTAAAAACGATCGATATTTTGGTGGAGCTTGGGCGCAGGCGAATGGTCGGTGGTCAAGAGGATATGATTGTTGACGTCGCGCTGGACCTATTAGATGCTCAGCAAAAAAATAGGTGACTTCCTAGGCTTGTTTTGATGCCGATTCATATTGATCTGAAGTGGTTCTCGACGCGTCTACTAATAAGCGTCCCTGACTAATAGTTCTTTGACCAATTCAGCTATCGCTAAACTGGAAGTTAATCCTGGCGATTCGATCCCAAACAGATTAACGAGTCCTCTCATGTGGTGGTCCTTTTCAGATTGAACCATAAAATCCGCAGCCGGCTCTCCAGGGCCAGATATTTTTGGCCTGATGCCGGTGTATCCTGGTTGGAGTTGTTTTTGATTTGCTGAGGGCCAGTAGCGGCGAATGGCATCATAAAATAGCATTTCTCGAGAATTATCAAATGCGTAATCTATGTCTTGTATCCAATCGAGATCTGGACCAAACCGAGCGTTCCCACCCATATCTACTGTGACATGGACGCCGAGAAAAGCTTCATGTGCTACCGGGTAAATGAGGTGTTTGAACGGATTTCGACCGGAGAGTGAGTAATAGTGAGCCTTGGCAAAGTAGGGTGTTGGAATGAGCGCTTTGTCCAAACCTGTGATTGCGTTGGCCACATCGCATGCCCGTAACCCTGCGGCATTAATTAAGAGTTTAGTATGAAGTTTATGTGGGTTAGAGCCGCCGGTCTTTAGAGTGAATCCATGCTCGTCGGGATCAATGGATTCGATGGAGGTGTGATAGGCGACGATGCACCCCGCATTCTCTGCATCTCCCAAGAGACTGAGCATGTAAGCATGAGAGTCGATAATTCCGGTCGAGGGAGAGAATACAGCGCCAGCGCATTGGATTTCTGGTTCAAGTTCTAAGGCCTCTTTTTGGTCGAGCCATGTGAGGTCGTTCACCCCATTTTCAGCTGCTTTAGAGATATATTGTGTAACCGTTTCAATTTCTGATTCGTTTGTGGCGACAATTAATTTTCCAACGCGTTTAAATGGAATATCACGAAGCTCACAGTACTCGTAGAGCAGTTCTTTCCCCTTGACGCAGAGAGTTGCTTTCAGCGAGTCTTTTGGATAATAAATACCCGCATGAATAACCTCAGAATTTCTCGAGCTGGTATGGATGCCAAACGTATCTTCGGCTTCCATAATGAGTACTTCCCTGCCTTCTAGCGCTAATGCGCGGGCAATCGACAGGCCAATCACCCCTGCGCCAACGACTACACATTCAATTTGGTCCACTGATCGTATCAATCCTTAATTATTGTTGTCGCTCTATCTGAGCTACCATTATCAAAACCTATTTTAACGCCGTAAGCCAGTGGATTATTTAGAGGGCCGAAAAAGATTATTAGGGAGTAAATTTTGTGAAGATATCAAAATTCATCTCTCAAACTTAAATTCATCCAATTGGCCCACGTGTCAGGAGTTGAATCGACTCGTTGCGCAGCAATCTGCCCCCATTGTGAATTCGAACGGGGCCGACATTAATTTTGTGCCTCAATTAGAGAGGCCAAAGGTGTTTGAGGCGGGTTTCGAACAGCGTACTTTTTTGACTGGAGAGGTGCAAGTGAGACCTCAAAACTGGCACGACTTATTGAATGCCCTGGTGTGGTTGTTATTTCCTAGGTCAAAGGCGGCGCTCAATGCGCGACATTTCGCAGTCTTACAGAATGATGCGGCGAGAGGACGGTCACCTCAAGGGGATGCGCTAACAATTTTTGATGAAGACGGAGTGATCGTTGTGTCCCGAAACCCCGGGTTGACTAGACTGTTAAGAGATTTTAAGTGGGTTGAAATTTTTTATGAATCTCGTGGTGAGGTGATGCAAGATATGTCATTCAGCATTTTTGGACATGCCTTGCTGGAAAAATCGATGAACCCATATGTGGGGATGACGGGTAAAGCATTGATACTCGAGCACCCGGTGGGCGAGATTGTGGCGTGCTCAGTGCTTTCGACAGCAGTCATCGATGCTGAGTTATCCCAAATGATTCCGAATCGAGAATTGTTTAGTTCTGGGCGCAATTTTTCACCGTTACCGATGCTTGGACTGCCGGGTTGTTGGGAGGGTAATGAGCAATTAGAGTTTTTTCTCAATGATTCGTATTTTCGCCCCCAAAATTCCGGAAAAAAAGCCTGGGAATAAACACGGCAAATGGGTTCATTTTTGATGCCCCTTGATTGACAGAAAGATCCTGTAAAAATACACTGCAGATATCAAAAATTTAGAACTTGTCTAAAGTTTGATGGTCTAGGTATGAAGGATTGGTTGTTTTCACGGCACGATAGGAGCTGTGAAGCAATAATTATTAGTAAATAAAAACCGAAAGGGAGTTTATAAATGGCTGGTTTAAAAGGATCAAAGACGGAACAAAGTCTAAAAGAAGCGTTTGCAGGCGAGTCACAAGCAAATCGACGATATTTGTATTTCGCGAATAAAGCGGACATTGAGGGTCAAAATGATGTAGCGACAGTATTCCGTTCTACTGCTGAAGGTGAGACTGGGCATGCTCATGGTCATCTTGAATATTTAGAGCAGGTTGGTGATCCAGCTACCGGATTACCGATCGGTGGTACACGAGATAATTTGATCGCTTCAGTCGCTGGTGAAACACACGAGTACACGGATATGTATCCTGGAATGGCAAAAACTGCTCGTGATGAGGGTTTTGATGAAATCGCAGATTGGTTTGAGACGCTCGCTAAAGCAGAGCGGTCCCATGCGAACCGATTCCAAAAAGCTCTGGATGCACTAGAGGATTAATTCTGGGCTCATCAGTTTAATTGGGTACTAGGAAGCGTGAGCCTGAAGATAATTCTTGCTCACGCTTTTTTATTGAATGGGTATTTTGGGGGATGTTTTATGCGAGAAGGTAGTCTAGAAGCGCCAACACGACATCCTCTTAAATGGGAGGATGAGGAGTTCTATAAGGAAGAACCGCTACAGGAAGAAATGGAGCGCGTATTTGATATTTGTCATGGGTGTCGGCGTTGCGTCAACCTATGCACGGCTTTTCCAACACTCTTTGATTTGATTGATGAAAGCGCCACGATGGAGGTGGACGGTGTTGCTAAAGAGGATTATTCAAAAGTGGTTGATAAGTGCTATCTGTGCGACATGTGTTATATGAGCAAATGTCCGTATGTGCCGCCGCACGAATGGAATGTTGATTTCCCCCACCTAATGTTGCGCGCGAAGGCGCAGAAATTCAAAAATGGCCAGACAAGCTTTAGAGATAAATTATTGTCGAGTACGGATGCTCTGGGGAAACTTTCGTCTATCCCTGTGGTTGTTCAGACCATTAATGCCGTTAACACGAATAAGGTGACGCGGTCGGTTATGGACAAAACACTTGGTATTCATAAGGATCGTCAGCTGCCAAAATACGCGGGAAAAACGTTCCGGTCCCAATTGCCTGAAGTAGGAGCGGCCTCACCTCAAGAAGGCCAGAGGACTCCTGGAAAAGTGGCTGTGTTTGTTACGTGTTACGTGAACTACAATGAGCCGAATATTGGTGACGACCTATTTAAGGTGCTCGAACATAATCAAATCTCGGTTGTCGCAGTTCAAAAAGAGGCTTGTTGCGGCATGCCTAAGCTGGAGTTGGGCGACCTTGATGCGGTTAAAAGCTTAAAAGAAAAAAACATTCCTCAGATGGTTAAGTACGCTCGGGAAGGTTATGCGCTCATGACCTCTGTGCCCTCTTGTACTTTGATGTTCAAGCAGGAGTTACCACTCCTTTTCCCCGATGATGAAGATGTCCGGTTGGTAGCGAAAGCTATGTTTGATCCATTCGAATATTTTGTGATGCGTGATCGTGACGGTCTTCTCAATAAGGACTTTAAAGAATCTTTGGGGCAAGTTTCGTATCACGTACCCTGTCATTTACGTGTGCAAAATATTGGTTTGAAGACTAAGGAAATGTTAGAACGAGTCCCAGGTACCACGGTCAATACCGTGGAGCGGTGTTCTGGACATGACGGCACATGGGGCGTCAAGAAGGAATACTACGCCGATTCGATGAAGATTGGTCGGCCAGTTTTTCGTCAGATGAATGAGGAATCGCCGAATTACATCAGTTCGGATTGTGCCATTGCGGCGACCCATATCGTTCAAGGTATAGAAGAGAAACATGGTGTGAGTGAAGCCAAAAAACGTCATCCCATTACGTTATTGCGTATTGCCTACGGTTTATAAGAATTGGAGAGAAATAAATGCTGAATAGATCAAGCTTGATGTCATTAGAAGAATATGCGACACGGAGATCCTCGTTTCGTACAGAAGTTATGGAGCATAAAAAAAATAGGAAAGCCTATTTAGGTGAGCATGTGACCTTATTATTTGAGGATGCCTTAACCGTTCAATACCAAGTTCAGGAAATGCTTCGGGTAGAACGAATTTTTGAAGAAGAAGCCATTAACGAGGAATTGCACGCTTATTTGCCTTTGGTTCCAGACGGAGGTAACTGGAAGGCGACGCTGTTAATTGAATACCCTGATGAGGCTGAGAGAAAAGTGGCGCTGTCGAAGCTCATTGATCTTGAAGATCGTGTTTGGGTGCGGGTTCCTGGATTTGATAAGGTTTTTCCTTATGCGGATGAGGACTTGGACCGGGAAAATGCCGAGAAAACCTCTGCGGTGCATTTTATTAGATTTGAGCTCTCGATTGATATGAGAAAGTCGCTTCTTCACGGATCATCGCTGAGCATTGGAATAGATCATCCTAACTACACGGTAGAAATTGAAGAGGTGTCTGAAAGCTTCCGCGACTCTTTGGTGAGGGATCTGATTGCGGATAGTTGAGGACGACATTAAAAGTTGCACCAATATAGTATCGTTACCGGGTTGAGCGCCTAGAGCCTAAGGCGTTAGCTTTAATTGGCGAAGACCGGCACCGAATTTTGAGAATGTATATGGCTGGATCGGCTCACGATCTTTGATCGCGGAGGGGCTTCTATTTTTCTGATATTAGGCACAAAGGCCCTTGCTTCAGGTAAAGTCTCCCATCCACTGACCCGTCAACACATCTATTCTTAAAGTTAGATGTGTTTTTCAGAAAGTTGATATGTGCTTTTTTTTAGAGAAATTAAACTCGCTGGTCTGGGGCATCATAGGCTTAGGCCTGGTCTTGGCGTGTGCCGTTTCCGGTATTCAAATAGATGCGCATGCTCAAACCGATGAGTCAGGTAGGTATAAACAGGACGGATCTATAAATACAAAGGATAAATACGAGAAACCACAAAATTGGAATGAGTTGGGTATTGATTTGCCACCACCGCCTCAAAAAAACAGATTCAGTCTTTTTCAGACAACAAGTCAGTCCGGTTTTCAGTTTCTCGTTGACGTCTCTTCAATTCAGCTGGGAGAGGATGAGGTTGTCCGTATGGTTTTACTTACGGTCTCTCCCAAAGGCAGTGAGAACATAACCTATGAGGGGTTTCGCTGTGAAACCGCGGAGTACAAGTTTTATGCCTCAAGCTTCGGGTTCGATAAGGCGTGGATGCCTGTTAAAAATCCTCGATGGCGGGGAGCATTTTACCAAACGGCTAATGGTTACCGAGGGGATTTGTTAAAATATTATATTTGTATCGACGGTGTCAATTTGCTAGATGAGCGGCAATTAAAGGTGCTCTTCAAGAAAGGAAAAATGAGCAAAAAGAAGGGTCGGCTAAGCCAATGATTAAGGGTGGCGGGCCTAATTCTTAGTCGTCAAGCGCCAGATTATCTCTATTGATGAGTTCGAGGTCATCCACGTAGCCGAGTACCTTTGCTATTTGTTCGGAGGGAAGTCCTTTTATACTGTTTATTTCTGAGAAATTGTAGTTGATGAGTCCGTAGGCAATGACTTTCCCCGACGCGTTGGCACAAGCTACAACATCGCCTCGATCGAAATTCCCTTGAATACCCGTAACACCTATAGGTAACAAACTTTTATGATTTATGGTTATGGCGCGTATTGCCCCTTCATCAAGAGTGAGTGTGCCGCGAACTTGTAAATGATTGCTGAGCCATTGTTTTCTGGCGGTCATCACAGGCTTGGAAGCATTCAGCCTGCTACCAATATTTTCCCCAGATAGAATGCGCAATAAGACGTCTGATTCTTTCCCGTTGGCGATGACGGTATGCGTTCCGCTGCGCGCAGCTCTTTTTGCCGCACGCAATTTTGTGAGCATGCCGCCACTGCCTAGGTTGGAGCCATTACCTGTAGCCATTTGTTCCAGTGAGGGGTCACCTGCGTCAGCGACATCAATTTTTTGAACATCTTGAGATGTTCTTGGGTCACCGGTGAAGAGGCCATCTTGATCGGTAAGAATGATGAGCGTATCCGCCTCAACCAAGTTCGCAACGAGTGCGGCTAAAGTGTCATTATCACCAAACTTAATTTCTTCGGTTGCGATCGAGTCGTTCTCGTTCACAATCGGTACAATGCCTAGGCCAATCAATGTGCGCAGTGTGGATCGAGCATTTAAATATCGCGTTCTGTTAGCCAAGTCATCATGGGTGAGCAAAATTTGAGCGGTGTGTAACCCTAAGGCCTGAAAGGCGTCTTCATAGGCTCTGATTAAACCCATCTGCCCGACTGCGGCTGCTGCTTGAAGGTCATGAATCATAGTAGGTCGCACTTTCCAGCCCAAACGGAGCATGCCTTCGGCGATTGCTCCGCTGGAAACGAGAATGAGTTCTGATCCTTCTTTTTTGATCTTTACGATTTGTCGAGACCACTCCCTAAGGGCAGGCAAGTCAAGCCCTTGGCCATTAGCCGTAATCAGGCTACTGCCAATTTTAACGACGATTCGTTTGATGTGATGCGCCTTAGTGTTCATCTCTCGTCAGGACTCAATTAATGGGATTCGTTCTTATCTTCTTCTAGTTTGCTCATGTATTCCATGATGCTATTAATAAGCGCTGGAGTGCCCTCTGCGGACAGTGATGAGATTGGGAAAATCTGCGAGCTATCTGCGAGTCCTTTTTTGAGAGCGACGGATATCTCCGCAACAAACGCT
>DFDI01000104.1 GCA_002367635.1 Betaproteobacteria bacterium UBA3031
GAAAATAAAAAACAGCACCACCCGTTTTCACAACCTACAGGTTATTAATTTTTCAGAGAACGACAGCCGTGAACTGGGAAAACTGGCAGATCGATCGATGAGGCTGCAGGTTAGTATTCAGGACGGCGATGTGATGGTCAGTGGCGAAGGTGGCATAGTTTACGTGACCTTGGATAAGTGGAAAAATGCCAATCATTAGTTTATTTCTGAGGGATGGCCGTGTCTGAAATCCTATCGATAGATGGCGTAAGCCTGAAGTAGAGCCTTCCCTCTGGTTGTTTATGCATAGGGAAAATGTGCAGGTACTTTTGTAAATAATTTAGTAAGGAGATAATTATGCCAATGGTTCGTATTGATATGACTGATGAATGGACTCAAGCCAGCGCACTAGATGCTGGAGAGGTGATCTACGAGACGTTGATGGATGTTTTTAATGTGCCTGAGAACGATAAGTTCCAAATCATTAATCGACATCCAGAGGGCACTATGAATGTAGCTCCAAATTTTCACGGGAATGAGTATTCCAGCAAAATCATAATCATTCAGATTTTTCTAAACCAAGGACGTACCGTTGAACTCAAGAAACAATTCTATCGCAGTCTCATGACTCGATTATCTGAGAGGGTTGGTTGTCGTCCAGACGACGTGGTGATTAATTTGGTGGAGGTGTCGAAAGAAAACTGGTCTTTCGGAAACGGTCTAGCCCAGTTGGCTGAGTGAGCAAGATTTAACTCATTTACATTAATTGATTTCGAACGATTAAGGCGTCTCAATGTCAATCTTAGGAAGGGGCCCCATGAACGACAATCTGGAGAAAAACAAAGAATCTGCGCAGGCATTTTATGATCTGATGTTCAATCAATGTAAACCGCGTGACGCAATGGAACAGTATGTCGGCGACATATACATACAACACAATCCAGACGTGCCTGATGGGAAGAAGGCGTTCATCGAATATTTTGAGCGAATGCAGGACGGTTACCCCGGGAAAAGGGTTCATTTTAAACGGGCTATTGCTCAAGGTAATCTCGTCATGCTTCACTGTCACCAGGAATGGCCAAGTGATAATGATTATGCGGGAATCGATATTTTTCGTTTCGACGATAATGGGAAAATTATTGAACATTGGGATGTTCTGCAAATCATCCCTGAGACAGCGGCAAACTCGAACACCATGTTTTAGTTCAGATTAAGGATTGCTGTTGGCTATCAGTAGGGCTGCAATTTAAGGATATGGGGTTGGATAAAAATGACTGTATTTAT
This sequence comes from Betaproteobacteria bacterium UBA3031, assembly GCA_002367635.1. Classification (GTDB taxonomy): domain Bacteria; phylum Pseudomonadota; class Gammaproteobacteria; order Burkholderiales; family Eutrophovitaceae; genus Eutrophovita. The sequence continues at coordinate 1,264 of DFDI01000104.1, forward strand.
TACAATGATTAAAGGTGAAGTTTGCATAAGTAAGCCATGAAGATCTTAACTTTAATTGCCCTAACGCTAATGATTGGATTCGCTCATGCGGACTCTTCCTCAATGTCTGATGAGGAAATCACTCAAGTCATCATCTATAAGTCTATTGCCACTCATAGAGGTGACTGTGCGTGCCCTTATAGTAGAGCGACTAATGGAAGTCAGTGTGGCAGACGCAGTGCTTATTCGAGACCTGGTGGGTATAAACCACTGTGTTATCCGAGAGATGTCTCGATAGAGATGATTGAAGAGTTTAGGAGATGAAGGTGATAAGACTACTGAGTGCAGTACTGATGTTGTGGTTTTCTGGTACATGTTTTGCAGAGGCCGATGCTGAACGTCACAAAAATGGCTGTGATGGTGGTGATGTATTCAGCTGTGCTTTGTTGGGTTCGATGTACCAATGGGGTGATGGTGTGGGGCAAGATTCTTTAAAAGCAATTGAGTATTACGAGAAAGGCTGTGATGGTTGCGTTTATCCTCGTTATCACGGACTTTGGGGTGCCCAAGGTGATTGGCGGCAATTATAATGTGCTGTCCACCGATATCTACAAAGAGGTCGTGGGGCAGCAGAATTTTTCAATGGGAGCAGTAGTTTCCGTGGTGTTATTGATGCCGGCTGTAGCCGCTTTCTTGATCGACAGGCAGGTAAAAAAGCGCCAGCGCACCGCCATGTCCTCGCAATTCGTGCCCTATACGCCCAAAAAGGATCGTTGGGTTGATCTGGTCGCATTAGCGTATTGTAGCTTGATTGCGATTGTCACGCTTGGCATCGTGGGCATGGCGCAATATGCGTCCTTGGTGAAGTTTTGGCCTTACAACCTTTCGCTGACATTCGATCACTACCAATTCAATGTGGCAGGGGTCGGTTGGGAGAATTTCTTCAACTCTCTCAAGCTTGCCTTAGCTGTGTCTGCCTTCGGCACCACAGCAGCTTTAATTGGCGCCTATGCCATCGAAAAATCCAAAACTGCACCGTCCTTACGCACTGTCGTTGGTGGATTTTCGATGATTCCGATTGCGGTACCGGGCCTTGTGCTGGGCCTGTCACATCTGATGTTCATCAACCATCCCGACAACCCATTGCAGGTTTTGTATGGTGGCTTTACGATCATGATCGCCAGTACCATCGTCCACTTCTATACGGTGTCCCATCTAACTGCGACATCAGCGCTGCGCCAGATTGATCCCGAGATGGAAGGGGTGTCGCTTTCGCTCAAAGTACCAATTTATAAGAGTTTTTTCC
>DFDI01000063.1:0-6571 GCA_002367635.1 Betaproteobacteria bacterium UBA3031
AAACGTGGCCAGTGTTCAGCCCCGGGAATAATTTCACGAAGATTAGACATCATTTGACATCCATTACATACGCCCAACGCAAAACTATCCTCCCGATTAAAAAATTCTGAGAATTCATCTAATGCTCTCGCATTAAACAAAATAGATTTCGCCCAACCTTCACCAGCTCCAAGAACGTCTCCATAGGAGAAACCTCCACAGGCTGCTAACCCTTTAAATTCAGCTAAAGAAGTACGGCCTGAAATAATGTCACTCATATGAACATCGATCGCAGAAAACCCAGCTCGATCGAAGGCTGCGGCCATTTCAATCTGGCCATTTACCCCTTGCTCTCGCAGCACAGCTATTTTTGGCTTAGCGCCCTTATTAATAACAGCGAATCGATACGAATCATTGATATTAAACGTTAAATGCGCATTCAAACCTGGGTCAGCAGTGTCCAACATTCGATCATATTCTTGTTTGGCGCATTCTGGATTGTCCCGCATTGACTGCATCTGAAAGGTGGTTTTAGACCATGTACGCTGGAGTAACCAACCAGACTCATCCATCAAAGGGCTCCCGTTAGATGAAATTTCTAACGTACCTTTATCATTTATGTGCCCAATTTTTCTGGCGTAATCAGCCAGCCCGTATGATTCCAATATCGAATGAACCTCTAATTCAGCAGAGTTATCAATTTGGATAACTGCCCCGAGCTCCTCACTAAAAAGTGCCGCGAATTGCCTATTGTGATCAGACCCCACTTCTAAATCGATGGTCAATCCAACATGTGATGCAAACATGCACTCAGCCAAGGTGACAATCAAGCCCCCATCTGACCGATCGTGGTAGGCCAGAATTTTATTTCTCTTATTTAAATCCTGTATCGCTTTAAAGAAAGCCTGTAGGATTTTTGCACTATCAAGGTCGGGGACATCTCCATGCTCCAAAAGATATGCTTGATGCAAGATGGAACCGCCCATACGATTTTTACCACCACCCAAGTCAATCAAAATCAATTGCGTATTTAAATCAGGTCTGAGGACAGGCGTTAATGTTCTTCTAATATCCGACACAGGAGAAAACGCTGAGATAACTAAGGAAACGGGAGAGACGACTTGTTTATCTTGAGCGCCTTCCCGCCAAGCAGTCCGCATTGCCATCGAATCCTTACCCACAGGAATGCTTATCCCAAGCTGTGGGCAAAGCTCCAGACCAACGGCTGCGACAGTATCAAAGAGATTTGCATCCTCCCCTTCAAAACCGGCAGGTGCCATCCAATTTGCTGATAATTTAATATTACTTAGATGATCAATCTTTGCGGCTGCTATGTTCGTGATTGCCTCACCAATTGCCATTCGTCCAGAAGCTGGTCCGTCCATCACTGCTATAGGAGCACGTTCTCCAATTGCAAATGCCTCACCAACATACTGATCAAATCCCATAGCAGTCACCGCAACATTACTGACCGGTATTTGCCAGGGGCCAACAAATTGGTCTCGAGAACAAAGTCCTCCGACTGAACGGTCACCAATCGAAATTAGAAATGTTTTATCTGCCACTGCTGGGAATGAGAGCACTCGTGTGAGCGCTTCACCCAGTTTTATCGGTGGATATTTTTTGGTTTTTATCTGTGGTTTTTTTCGTTTTACATCACGCGTCATTTTGGGTGGTTTATCCAACATAACTGATAGCGCGATATCTACAGGCTTATTACCGAAATGAGAATCAAATACGTTCAGGTGACTGTCTGCCGTCGCCTCACCGAGCACCGCAAATGGACAGCGTTCTCGTTCACAAATTTTTTGGAACTGTTCAAAACTCTCAGGATGTACCGCCAACATATAACGCTCTTGCGACTCATTACTCCATATCTGCATCGGCGTCATCCCAGACTCCTCAGATGGAATGCGTCTTAAATCAATACGCGCGCCGCAGTGCGCGTCATTTACCAATTCGGGAAGAGCATTAGAAAGGCCACCGGCTCCAACATCATGAATCGACAATATTGGATTTTTCTCGTCTAGTCCCCAACACCGGTCGATCACCTCCTGACATCGTCTTTGGATCTCCGGATTTCCCCTTTGAACAGAGTCAAAATCGAGATCAACACTATTTTCACCAGTTGCCATACTCGAAGCAGCCCCTCCCCCCATGCCAATGAGCATGCCGGGACCACCAAGCTGAACGATCAACGTACCTGCTTTAAATAACTCCTTTATGGATTGCTGATCAGTAATATTGCCCAAACCGCCAGCCAACATAATTGGCTTATGGTATCCACGAACGACCCCTTCTATCTCTTGCTCATAATTCCTAAAATACCCACAGAGATTGGGTCGGCCAAATTCATTATTAAACGCTGCGGCCCCAATGGGACCTTCCAACATAATATCTAATGCCGATGCGATACGATCCGGCTTCCCAATGCCATTTTCCTCCCAAGGTTCGCCCGCCCCTGGTATCCGCAGGTGAGAGACACTGAAGCCTACGAGACCAGCTTTCGGCTTCGCCCCTCTGCCTGTGGCCCCTTCATCCCTAATCTCTCCGCCACAACCCGTTGCCGCGCCAGGAAATGGAGAGATAGCTGTGGGATGATTGTGTGTTTCCACCTTCATCAAAGTATGTGTTAATTCTTTTTGCACATACTCATATCGACCATTTGGCATAGGCCTGAAGCGGTTAACCTCGGTCCCCTCCATAATTGCAGAATTATCCGAGTAGGCCACAATAGTGCCCTGCGGTACCTGTCGGTGCGTCTCTCGAATCATGCCGAACAAAGAATAATCTTGCGCTTGACCATCGATTATCCAGGATGCGTTAAAAATCTTGTGGCGACAATGCTCTGAGTTCGCTTGAGCAAACATCATTAACTCTACATCCGTAGGATCTCGACCAATTCGCTCAAAGTTATGCTGAAGATAATCAATCTCATCTGGAGAGAGGGCTAAACCCATCTCACGATCACAATCTTCTAACGCACGTCGACCATCTTTTAATACCGGTATTGTGCGGAGCGGCTGCGGTTGCACGTGTCTGAAAAGTTTGTGTGCATCATTGATGTCAACAAGAACAGTTTCAGTCATACGATCATGAATCATCGAGACAATACGCGTCAGAGTAGCTTGTGAAACCGATTGATGCCTCTTCGTTTTAAAACTCCAGACGACACCACGCTCTATTCGAGAGACTTCCATAAGCCCGCAGGCTTTGGCAATATCAGTTGCTTTGGTTGACCAAGGGGAGATAGAACCAAGCCGAGGAACCACAACGAAATCAGCACTATCGTCTGCTGATTTTGACTCTTTGGGACCATAAGCGAGAATTTGATCAAGCTGAATGAGCTGTTCCCTAGAAAGTGGGTTATCCAACTCGACAAAATGCCAAAAAACTGCTGAGATCTCACTTATTTGGGGATCTATAGCCTGCACTTCTTTTGATAGTTTATCGAGGCGAAATTGCGAAAGGGCTTGACGACCTTTTAAAAAAACGATTTCCGGCATGGAGTCTATGATTTTGAGTAAGATATCTTCAAACCAAGATTATAGCTGACGAATGCCCAACAAATGTCCGACCATAAATCAAATCGCCTATACTGAACCTATGCATACGGTACCCGTCTACCAGACTGAGCAGATACGACAGATTGAGGAGTACTTATTCTCCCTCGATCCGAAACCTAACCTGATGGAGTCCGCAGGAAAAGCTGTCGCCGACCTTGCGATTCAAGTCGCACCAACTCACGCTCGTTCGGCTTTAGTCATCGTAGGACCTGGGAATAATGGCGGTGACGGGTACGTTACTGCCAGACATCTTAAACATGCAAATTTTCGCGTTGCAGTCCTCGCTCCACTCAATAAAAATCAGACCTCTCCCGATGCGGTTAGCGCCCTCGAAAAATGGGAATCGGCCGGCGGAACAGTCCAAAGCACTCTAAGTAATGAAGACTCCTATGATCTAATCATTGATGGGTTATTCGGTATTGGCTTAAAACGTAACCTATCCGTCGCACTCGAAGAACTCGTTAAACATATTAATAGCCTGCCAGCTACGATCATATCCATCGATATACCGTCTGGATTAAGTGCGGACACAGGGAACGTCATGGGTTGTTGCATTCGAGCACACCATACCGTTACTTTTCTTGGATATAAAGTCGGTTTACACACGGGTCTTGGGCCAGATTATTCAGGCACAATCCATTTCAGCGACCTCAATATGGGACCTGTACCACCCCCTGATAATCATGGCTACCTAATCGGCAATGAGGTCCTAAATAATGTTCTGACACCAAGAGCAAAATCATCTCATAAAGGCACACATGGTCAGCTCGTTATCATTGGGGGCAGTGAAGGTTTAGTTGGTGCTGCGGTCTTATCAGGGCGTGCCGCTATTAAGTTAGGCGCAGGACGTGTTCTCATGGGTTTTGTCGACGCGGCATCACCCTCGATTGATTGGATGCAGCCAGAAATTATGATGAGAAAAGCTTCTGAGCTCATCCAACTTGATAGCACAACATGCATCGCCATCGGACCCGGTCTTGGCGTCAGTAACGTCGCGTACGATATTCTGACAAAGATCTTGGCTCTACCCATACCGATCATCTTGGATGCGGATGCGTTAAATCTTATTGCACAACATCCTGCACTCGTGACGCTGACTAATAACCGTGACAACCCGACTGTACTCACGCCACACCCCGGTGAAGCCGCCAGATTATTGGACTGTTCTGTTAGGGAAATTCAAGCAAATAGAGTACAGGCAACATTAACCCTAGCAAGTAAGTTTAATGCGGAAGTGGTCCTTAAAGGTGTCGGTAGCGTGTGCGCATTCCCAGATGGCAATTGGTTTATCAATACAACCGGGAACCCGGGAATGGCCAGCGCAGGCATGGGTGACGTCTTGACCGGTATTATTGGTGCGTTTATCGCTCAAGGAGCCTATAGCCACACAGCCTTGCTAGCTGCAGTGCATCTTCAAGGGCTAGCGGCAGATCAATTATCAAACGATGGCTGCGGTCCGATTGGAATGACCGCATCAGAAACAATTGATGCGGCAAGAATAATATTCAACAAACAACGAAATGCTAACGTTGCACCACTTGTATAGTGGTCAGCGATATAAAATATAGAGGATATATCAATGTCAGATCACGCTAACTCAGTCGATGCCATTATTATCGGCGCAGGATTCTCAGGACTGTATCAACTGCATACCCTTCGAGATCAACTAAATCTTAGCACGATCGTATTAGAGGCCGGTGCAGACCTAGGGGGCACCTGGTTTTGGAATCGTTATCCTGGGGCCCGCTGTGACTCGGAAAGCCACTCTTACTGCTATATGTTTTCTGAAGAAATCTATAAAGAATGGAATTGGTCAGAACGCTATCCTGGTCCCCAAGAAATTCGCAGTTATCTTGATTTCGTTGCTAAAAAACTCGAACTCAGAAGTCATATTAAGTTCAACACTCTTGTCACTAGCGCCCACTTCATCGAAGAAGCGAATCAATGGGAACTAACAACAAAAGACGGAGACACCTACCGAGCGACCTATTTAATTACTGGAATTGGCTGCATCTCCTCTGCGAACATTCCAAACATCCCCGGCCTAAATGACTTTAAAGGTGAGTGGTATCACACAGGGAATTGGCCACACGAGGAAGTCTCATTTAAAGATAAACGAATTGGGCAAATTGGAACTGGGTCTACTGGAATACAAGCTGCACCCGTAATCGCAGAAACTGCCGGCCATCTTCATCTATTTCAGAGAACCCCAAACTACAGTGTTCCAGCTCGCAACGTTCCGCTCACTGATGAATGGAAGCAATACGTCAATAAAAACTTTGAAGAAATCAAACAGGCTGTCCAATCAACTCCAAATGGACACGCATTTCGGATCTCAACAACTAAAGTGTTTGAACAATCAGAGGATGAAAGACAAGCCGCGTATGAAAAGGCTTGGGAAAAGGGTGGGCTTCAATTTAGAGCGACCTATCAGGATCTAACCACGAACAAAGAGGCAAATGACACCGCAGCTGAATTTCTAAAGAAAAAAATTAGAACTATAGTGCGAGACAAAGAAACGGCTGAAGCACTCGCTACTATTGACTACCCCTATGCTGGAAAGCGCCCACCTATCGATACAAATTATTTTGAAACATTCAATAGGGATAATGTATCACTTGTTAACCTAAAGAAAGAAAGCATTGTCAAAATTACAGAGGATGGGATACAAACCACGACACGACACATCCCGTTAGATATGATTGTCTTTGCAACAGGGTTTGATGCCATCACTGGAAAATTCTTTGAAATGGACATTCGAGGACGAAATGGACTCTCGTTAAAAGAAGCATGGAAAGAGGGGCCGAAAACCTATCTGGGCTTGCAAACGCCAGGCTTTCCTAACCTATTCACCATCACCGGACCCGGAAGCCCATCTGTGTTGTGCAATATGCCTGTACCTATCGAACAGCACGTCGAATGGATTACTCAATGCGTTGAACATATGAGACGTAATGAGATTGATACGTGTGAGGCAAGCCAAGAAGCTGCTGACGAATGGGTGGAACATGTCAATGAGGCTGCGA
>DFDI01000063.1:6826-8806 GCA_002367635.1 Betaproteobacteria bacterium UBA3031
TGCCACACTTCTGGTTACCGTCCTACATTCTTGGTATTTAGGGGCAAATGTCGAAGGTAAACCACGTATATTCATGCCTTATGCAGGTGGTATGACTCGATATAGAGTGTTATGCGAGGATGTCGTTAAAAATCAGTATGCCGGCTTCATCATGACCTCTAAAACCGACCCAAATCATTCCACAAAAAATCTAACCAATCATAATTTTGATGCCGCCAAGAAAATCACGACCCCGGGCATTTGAACTGGATTCATAAAGACACAATTGAATATGCTAAGCCATCAAGGATTTACACAAACTCAGCCCAAGCACAGTCATTAGAATTGATCCAAACACGTGAATGCCAATAAGGATTGCGGCCCAGCCCACTCGGCCGCTTTGAATGAGATGCACTGACTCAACCGAGAAAGTAGAAAACGTAGTCAGTCCACCCAAGAAACCAGTAATAATCAACAATTTCCATTCTGGTGATAATTGAGTGTTGTGAGAAAAAAACTCAACAGCCACGCCAATCAAAAATCCTCCAACCAAGTTGGCTAGAAAAGTACCTAACGGAATATTTTTTAATGTGGCGTTAAAGATGAGCCCTAAACCCCATCGAAGCCAAGCGCCTCCCGCTGCACCTAGACCAATCGCAACAAGCTTCGTCAACACGTGTCGCCCTTTTATTGAAAATCACTACTAAGAAAACATCTTACCCTAACGTAACCGCTCTTCCACCTTTAAGAACCCAAATGACTCTAGGATGTTTGTAACTTTAGTTGTTTTAAGGAAACTCAAGAAACGTTGGCTCTCTTCCAAATGTTCAGTGCTATTTATAACGCCGACTGGATATACTATCAATGATGACAAATCCATTGTTAATAATTCACGTACACCATCTCGCGGCATCCGAATGTCAGTAGCATATACGAACGCCAGATCAACTTCTCCACGAGCAACGTAGTCAAGACACTGGCGCACATTCTGAGTAAAAATTAACTTCGGAGATACCTCGCTCCAAAGATCTTTATCTACAAGTAACGCCTGTGCATATCGGCCCGCCGGAACACTATCAGGGTTGCCAATAGCAATTCTCCTGACCCTCAAGCTCGCGATATCAGCGATATCCGACACTGCAAATGATAAATCATCTCGACCAACAAGAATAAGTCGATTTCCAGCAATGTGGTGAACCAAGTCTTTATGGATCAATTGCTTACTTACTGCCTCTTGCATCGTCATCTGATCTGCTGATAGAAACAAATCTACCGGTGCACCTCGCTCAATTTGCCTTAATAAAGTCCCCGATCCAGCAAAGTTGGTTGATACTTTTATATCAGGATACGTAGACTCAAATTCCACGATAATTTCTTGCAATACATCCGTCATACTCGATGCGGCTGAAATCAATAGCTCTATTTGCGCAGTATAACCAGAACGACATATCGCAAAGCTCAGTACAACAATAGCTACAATTTTTTTAACACTAAACATCAGTAATTCCTGCTGCGCTCCACAATATCTTTCTGATTTCGGGTCGAACAGGAGCACCTAGCGGGTCCCTATAGGGCGCTCCACAAAGATCAACAGAATCTGTGACTAAACCCTGCTTAATAAGAATTAACCTTTGTCCTAATTCGGCGACATCCTGCGGGTCATGCGTGATCAATAAAATTGGTATACCGAAAAGCGATTGAATTTTCTTAAGTTCCGCTCTCATCTGTATTCTTAATAGCGGATCAAGCGCCGAGAAAGGCTCATCGAGAAGAAGAATCTCGGGTCGCTGTAATAGCGCTCGCGCAACTCCGACACGCTGCCTTTGCCCCCCTGAAATTTCAGATGGATATTTCTTAGAGAAATCTTTAATTTGAAATATGTCGAGTAATTCTTGAACCCGATCCAGATCAGCCCCCTTCAGTCTTCTTGAAAATATGGAACGTCGCGAAAACCCAATATTCTCAGCTACTGTCATGTGAGGAAACAATGCATAGTCCTGG
>DFDI01000076.1 GCA_002367635.1 Betaproteobacteria bacterium UBA3031
ATCCCGCTCGGTGGATACGTAAAAATGTTGGACGATGGCGATGATGTACTTCCAGAAGATCGTCACGGCATTTTCGATTTTAAACCAGCCTGGCAAAAAAGCCTGATCGTTTTGGCTGGCCCGGTGGCCAACTTTGTGCTCACCTTTGTTTTATTAGCGATGGTATTCATTTTAAGTAACTCAGTCCTAAAACCTGTTTTAGGTGAGCCGCGTGTTGAGTCGGAACTCTACGCCGCTGGGTTAAGAGGTGGCGAGACTCTTGTGGAAATTAACGGCAGGAGAGTAAGTAGTTGGTCTGATATACGTTGGGAGATGACTCGTTTTAGTGGCGATACTCTTAATATGGCTGTGCTTCGAGAAGGGGCAAGTACCCCGGAAACGATTAATCTTCAGTTGGCCGAACAAGACTTACCACTCAATTGGGATGTGATCGGTATTGCAACGCCGAGAATTGAGTTGTTGCCTATAGTAGGACGGATTGAGCGCACGGGTACTGCGTTCCAATCCGATTTGGTTGTTGGTGACTTAATTGTTAGCGCTGATCAGAAGCCGATAGCGACATGGACTGACTTTGTCCAATTGGTTAAATCGAAGCCAGGAGAGACGGTTAGCGTCGATGTTGAACGTGATGGACGGTTAGTTAGCTTCCCTCTATTAGTAGGCCTTAATAAGAGCTCTGAGGGGCGGATTGGAGTGGCTCCTGATCCAGGTGGGATTGTACAAGACGAGTTAATAGATAGAGATGGAATCACCGTTGTTGATTCAATTATCAAATCTTTCTATAGAACATCAGATTTAATTGGATTTACAGCACGGATGATCGTAGGACTCTTTATCGGTGACGTTGGATTAAATAATTTGGCTGGGCCACTGATGATCGCTGATCAAGCAGGTAAAACGGCGGAACTCGGACTGACAGCCTTTTTATCTTTCCTTGCTGTGCTCAGCGTCAGTTTAGGAGTGATTAATTTATTCCCCTTGCCGATGCTAGATGGTGGCCATCTGGTTTTCCACCTCTACGAGTTATTATTAGGTAAAAAAATGCCAGAAAGAGTTATAGTTACGGCACAACAGATTGGAATGATATGTTTGACTGGGTTAATGGTTTTCGTCATAGCGAACGATGTTTTGCGGTACTTGGGAGATTAGAGGGGGTGACTGTGCATGAGTAATCTATTTAAAGTTGTCGTGCTAATTCTTTTTATGAGCCTAAGCTTCGCGTCTAGCGCCTTCGATACCTTTGTCATGGAAAATATCAGGGTTGAGGGGATTCAAAGGACTGATCCCGGCGTAATATTTTCTAACATTCCAGTTCAAGTCGGTGACAGTGTCGACAAAGAAGTGGCTAGTCAAATCATTCGTTCATTGTTTAAAACGGGTTTTTTTGATGACGTTCAGGTATTGATTGAGGGCGGTGTGCTCGTTGTGAGGCTCATCGAACGACCGGCGGTTTATAAAATCTCCGTTTCAGGATCGAAACTACTCACTGAAGAGCAAATAATTGAGGCTTTAAGCCAGATGGGATTAAGTGAGTCGGCCATACTCGATGGCGCCATACTTGATCGCGCCGAACAGGAATTAAAAAATCTTTATATGTCAAAGGGCAAGTACGGTGTCGAAATTATAACAACGACCACGCCGCTTGAGAGGAATCGAGTCGCAGTTACCTTTGATGTCTTTGAGGGACCTAAAGCACTCATTGAAAAAATAAATTTCGTTGGTAATGTATTCTTTTCGGACGATGAACTTCGTGACGAAATGGGTCTCAAATCCCCTGGAAGGATTAATATTTTTAAGGGACCCCTTGAATATTCTAAGCAAAAACTAGAGGGAGACCAGGAGACGATCCGCTCACTTTACCTCGACAATGGTTACGCAGACTTTCTAATCGAATCTACCCAAGTTCAGTTATCTCCAGACCGAGAGCAGGTATTTATAACGATGTCTTTCTCGGAAGGCGATAAATTTGTTTTTGATTCCATTTCAATGGCAGGTGACACGGTTGTTAGTATTGAAGATTTATTTCAATTGGTCGACATTATCCCAGGGGAAGTTTTTTCTCGGAAAAGATTGACTGATTTGTCCCAGAAAATAACTGATCGTTTGGGCGAGGATGGTTATGCGAATGCAACTGTAAATCCCGTGCCAGAAAAAGATGTTGAGAGTTCTAGAATTGGATTTACTCTCTACGTTAATGCTGGGTCGCGCGTATATGTACGTCGGATAGATATTAATGGAAATATTGACACCAGAGACGAGGTCATTCGTCGTGAATTAAGACAGATGGAAGGCGCTTGGTATTCGATAAAAGATATCAATCGGTCAAAGCAGCGGTTAAATCTTCTGGGGTTTTTCTCGGATGTGATAATAAATACGAATTCTGTTCCTGGGGCGCCAGATCAAGTTGATCTTGAAGTCAAGGTTGTGGAGCGTATGACTGGCAACTTTACAGTAGGCATGGGTTTTTCGAGCACTGACAAGTTTCTGCTGCAACTGGGGCTTTCTCAAAATAACTTCATGGGAACGGGTAACTCGCTAGGACTCTCGGTTAGCTCGGGCAAGATTAATGAGACCTATGAAATTGACTACACTAATCCTTACGCGACAGATGATGGTGTCAGTCGAACGTATAAGTTAGGTAAGAGAGATACCGATGTCAGCAGTTTGGTGGTATCTGCTTTTTCGACGTCAACAAACAGTGGCTCTGTTACTTTTGGAGTCCCTCTTACAGAATACGACAGAATTTATTACGGTCTTGGGGCTGAGGCAACTCAAATTACGTTGGGAGCAAACCCGACAGCCGAGTATGCGGAATTTGTTGCTCTCAATGGTTCTGATAATACGGTTATTCCTCTTACGGTGGGTTGGAGTCGTGACAAAAGAAACAGCGCGATCTATCCAACAGACGGCATGGTGCAACGATTCGGTTCAGAGCTGGCCACTCCGGCTGGAGATCTTACTTACTATAATTTGTCTTATAAGGCTGAGTGGTACCGGCCAGTCACGGATGACTTAACGCTACGATTAAGTGGATCGGTGGCATATGCGGAAGACTACGATTCAAAGCAGTTGCCGTTTTATAAGAATTTTTATGCCGGTGGTGCGAGCTCAGTCAGAGGGTATCAATCTAGCTCCATAGGGCCTAAGAATTCACTCGGACAATCTTTAGGTGGGAAACGCAGGATGCTGTCGCAGGCTGAGGTAATATTTCCATTACCTGGGCTTAATTTGGATAAATCGATGAGGTTTGCTTTTTTTGTCGATGGCGGTGCAGTTACCAATCATTTTGAAGATGGAGTGGATGAGATGAGGTATTCTGCTGGTCTAGGGTTTAATTGGTATTCTCCCGTTGGTCCAATGAGATTTAATTTTGCGAAGCCATTGAATGCAAAAGCGACTGATAGAACGGAAGCGTTTCAATTTACGTTGGGTACGGGTTTTTAACTTGATAGGCTTAAGGGGTTTTTTGTGAGAAAGATATTGATTTATTTGTGTGGGTTTAGTCTGGCCGTTTCGATTGGGTTAATCACCTCTGTTTCTGCGCAAGAGCTAAAGATTGGATTTGTGAATACGGATCGTGTTTTTAAAGAGGCAGCGCCTGCAATTCGCTCACAAAAGAAGCTGCAGGCAGAATTTGCGCCACGAGATGAAGAAATCAAAGTGGTTGACGCGCAAGCGAAAGCAGTGAAGGAAACGCTTGAAAAAAACGGATTAACCATGGCCGAATCTGAAAAAAGAAAGCTTGAGTCAGAGTTGGCCCGACTTTCCCGTGAGATTCAAAGACTGCAGCGAGAATTCAGGGAAGAACTCAATCTAAGGAAACAAGAAGAGCTAAAAGTTATTTTGCGTATCGCCAATGAAAAGATCGATAAGATCGCAATAGAAGAGAAATATGATTTGATATTGCAGGAGGCGGTTTATCGTAGTAGCCGCGTGGATATTACAGATAAAGTGATAAAGGCTCTTGCAAACGACTAACGCATCAGGAATTTAAGAGATAACAGATTGATAAAAATCCTGACAGTTCGGGAAATTGTAGATCAGTTGGGTGGGGAGGTTGTTGGTAATCCTACCATTACTGTAACCGGAGTTGGGTCTATTCAAAATGCGTGCTCTGGGCAATTAACATTTTTCTCAGACGCTAAATTTGTTTCATATATTCCTCGAAGTGAAGCCTCAGTGGTGGTGGTCACCGCGGAAAATGCCGACAAATTCGGACAAGCCATGACTAAAATCATTGTCGAAAATCCGCATCTATATTTCGCCCAAACGTTGAACTTGCTATTTTCTAACTTTAATGTAGCAAGAGGTGTTGATGCGACAGCGAGTATTTCTGATACTGCTGTCTTAGGTATCGACGTCGCGGTGGGTTCCCAGGTGGTTGTTGAGGATGGGGCGGAAATTGGTGAAGCTGCTGTTCTAGGATCTCGTGTTTATGTGGGTAAAGACGCTAAAATTGGCCGCAATACCATATTGCACCCTGGCGCAATCGTGCTCGACGGTTGTGAGATTGGTGAAAACTGTGTGATTCACAGTGGCTCGGTCATTGGTGGGGACGGCTTCGGGTACGTTCACGATAACGACCAATGGATTAAGGTGCCTCAGGTTGGACGGGTGTTAATCAAAGATAATTGTGAGATTGGATGTAATACGACCATTGACAGAGGCGCAATTGATGACACTGTGATTGGTGCCGGGGTCAAAATCGATAACCAAGTTCAAATCGGACACAACTGTATGGTCGGGGACAACACCATCATTTCTGGATGTGTAGGTATTGCAGGAAGTGTTGTGATTGGAAAAAACTGCCGGATCGGTGGTGCGGCGATGTTTACTGGCCATCTGAGTGTTTGTGACAATGTAGATATATCTGCGGGCTCGCTCGTATCAAAGAGTATCTTGAACTCAGGGAGATATACCAGTGTTTACCCGCTAAGCGAGCATGGGGCATGGAAAAAAAATGCGTCCGCTATTCGACATTTATCTGAGCTCAATTCGCGTATTAAGAAATTAGAGGTTCTCTTGTCTAAAGCCTCAAGTGAAGGCGATAGTCAGTAATGCATTAAGGATATTTATATTGGAAAGATTTATGGATATTAATGAAATTATGAAGGTATTGCCTCATAGGTACCCCTTCTTGTTGATAGATCGAGTGACTTCTTTCGAGCCTAACCAAAGCTTGGTGGCAACTAAAAATGTCACGATTAATGAGCCTTTTTTTCAAGGGCATTTTCCGGGTCATCCCGTTATGCCCGGCGTGCTTATTATCGAAGCTATGGCGCAAACCGCAGCTTTACTCGCATTTAAATCGTTGGGCACAACAAAACCTGAAGACCATGTCGTTTATTTTGTTGGGATAGATAAAGCGCGGTTTAAGAAGCCCGTAGTGCCCGGAGATCAGTTGGTGATCAAAGCAGAGATTGTTCGTAACTTGAAAGGTATTTGGAAGTTTTCTGCTAAAGCCGAAGTGGATGGGAAGCTGGCTTCTGAGGCTGTCCTTATGTGTACCATGAGACCAATATGATTCACCAGACTGCGATTATTGATCCTGGCGCAGAAATTTATGCTGATGTTGACATTGGGCCGTACTCGATTATCGGTAAGAATGTCTCAATAGGTTCTGGAACACGAATCGGCGCTCATGTTGTTATAACGGGTAAGACCTCGATTGGTGCAAATAATCATATTTTTCATCATGTTTCCCTTGGAGAGCAACCGCAAGATAAAAAATATGCGGACGAGCCAACGACGCTTGAAATTGGTGATGGGAATGTCATTAGAGAGTTTTGTACGTTCAATACGGGCACTGTGCAGGATAAAGGGAAGACCGTTGTGGGTAACCGAAATTGGGTCATGGCCTATGTTCATGTTGCCCATGATTGTGCTGTCGGTGATGACGTTATCTTAGCTAACTGCACCCAACTAGCGGGGCATGTCGAGATTGGCGACTTTGCGATGCTCGGCGGATTTACGGGTATTCATCAATTTTGTCGTGTGGGTGCTCACGCATTGACCGGAGTTGGTTCAGTTGTACTTTCTGATGTTCCCCCCTATGTAACTTGCAATGGTAATTCGGCTAAGCCGTACGGTATTAATGCCGAAGGGCTTAAAAGAAGAGGTTTTACGGGAGAGTCTATACGAACGATACGGCAGGCGTATAAGGTTTTGTATCGATCGTCTTTGTCTTTAGAGGAAGCTAAAGACAAAATCAGTCAAATGGTAAAAGACGCATCGGAGTTGGCGATACTATCGGATTTTTTATCCTCAAGTTTGAGTAGAAGTATTATTCGGTAATGATGGATTCGCCCCGTACACTGCGTGTCGCAATCGTGGTTGGTGAGGCATCTGGTGATGTCCTTGGGTCGGCATT
>DFDI01000032.1 GCA_002367635.1 Betaproteobacteria bacterium UBA3031
TCTCCCTACTTCCTAAATAAAAATTACATCATAAACTGCTCGCACCGTGATGTAACGAGAAGTGAAGCGAAGTGACCCTAAAAATAATGCAATATGCAAAATTAACTAAGATGTCGCCTAAATATTACTGACGCACTAAACTAAGTTCTTGCTTGACGGTCGAACTCAGTATCATTTTAAATCAGATATCTCTCAAAAATATTAACACTGCATGCAGGTTGAATCATGAATAAACGCCATGTTGTCATCATAGGTTCAGGCATTGCCGGCTTATCCGCGAGCTGGCACCTCAAAGATCACGCGAAGGTGACTGTTTTAGAAAAATCAGATTACTTAGGCGGACATACACACACGCACACACTGACTATCAATGAGGAGTCATTACAACTGGATTCCGGATTCATTGTATTTAATAATAGAACTTATCCAGGATTACGCGAATGGTTCACGGCGCTCGATGTAAAAACGCATCCAGCTGATATGTCATTTTCAGTATCACTGGATGATGGGAAATTTGAGTGGGCAGGAACGAATCTAAGATCCATCTTTGCGCAAGGTAAAAGGGTCTACGATATAAAATTCCTAAAAATGCTACGCGACATTATTCGATTTAATCGCAACGCGCCGAAATACATCGCGGCAAGCAGCGCCAATCCAGGCACTCTAGTCACACTCGGACATTATCTTGACCAGCATGGCTATGACTCTTATTTCCAAACCCGCTATTTGCTACCTATGGCAGGAGCCATCTGGTCGTGCCCGATTACAGAGATACGTAATTTCCCACTCAAATTTTTCATCTCTTTTTGCGAAAACCACGGTCTCCTATCAGTACTAAACCGTCCTCAATGGTTTAGCGTCAAAGGGGGAAGTCGCCGATACATTGAGGCAATGTTAACCGCGATCAAAAAGCATGATGTAGCGTTTAAAACTGAGATAACAGCAAAATCGATTATAGAAACGTCCATTGGGCTGGAAGTAGTTACCGAAGACCAAAATAAAGCGCAACATCGAATTGCCTGCGATGACGTTATTCTTGCCTCACACGCGGATGAATCAGCTCATATTCTAAAAGACTTCCCAACCCCATTCTCACAAGAGTTATCACGTATAAAATTCCAACAAAACATCGCGATCATCCATGAGGATAAAGCGCTTATGCCTACAGAAACTCGCGCGTGGGCGTCTTGGAATTATCTTTCTCATACTTCTACGGAAGAAAATTCGGGCGTAGCCGTGACTTATTTTATGAATAAGCTCCAGTATTTACCGACCCAAAAAAACTTATTTGTCACCCTCAATCCCATAAAAAAACCGGATCCTCGTAAAATTTACAAGTCTATTGACTACACCCACCCTGTCATGGACCTTGAGCGGGAAAAAGCCGTTCAAAACATTCAAAACTTGCAGGGGGGAAACCACATATGGCTAGCTGGCGCCTGGATGGGGAACGGATTTCATGAGAGCGGCTATCAATCCGGACGATGGGCGGCCAATAAGATCATTGATACAATTTAGATGATGAACAACCACCCGCAAATCGTTCAAGGGTATGTCACCCATGAGAGACTGAGCCCTAGGACGCACAGCATAAAATCTCGCACATTTTATTTACGCGTTCCTATTCGATCTATTTTCTACGCAACACCAAACGATAAACCTCAGTGGGGTAATTGGATTTTTGGCATTAATCGAAAAAGTCTAATTTCTCTAAATGATGAAGACCATGGGTCTGGTGGCAATATTAAAATATGGTTAAAAAACATATTGATCGAACATGAATTAGAGAACGTTATTGATGGGGAAATCTGGCTTGTATGTTTCCCAAGAGTGCTCGGATATCAATTCAAGCCCGTAAGCTTTTGGTTTTGCGAAAACAAGTTGGGCGAACTTGTTGCAGTTCTTGCAGAAGTACACAACACTTTTGGAGAACACCACACCTACGTTTTAAAACCACCACTTGGTCATGCTGTTTTTAAGATAGGCGATGTCATTTCAACGCCTAAATGTTTTTACGTATCCCCCTTCCTATCAGTTACAGGTCATTATCAATTTCAATTCAATTACGACAAAAAAACCAAGCGTGACTTTGCACGCATAGACTACTTTACAGATCAATTAGTACTCAAAACATTGATGACTGGTGTCGCGACCCCATTAACCACGCGAGCAGCATTGAGGGTGTTATTCAAGTACCCCTTCATAAGCCTTAGAATCATCACTCAGATTCACCTTAATGCCTTAGTACTATGGGCAAAAAAAATTCCATTGACACTTTCTGAAAGAAATAAATGACCACCCCCTCCCTAAACCTCTGGGTCAGACTTGTATTCAAGTTTCTTGATCAATTAGAATTTGGCACTCTCGAAGTACAAGGCCCAAATGGTTTCATCCGTAGCTTCGGACACCCTCCAAAGCCCACCGCTGCAAATGAACATAAGCCAGCAATCCTTGTTATCAAAGACTGGGCGGTGTGTCGCAGCATTATTCTTCGCGGAGACATTGCATTTGGTGAAACATATATGGAGGGTTATTGGGACACCCCAGATCTCAATCAACTGTTATGGATCATTGGTCAAAACAGACGAGTGCTGGACTCACCCATAAGGGGTCGGAAATTAGCAAATGTTTTAAATCGCCTCCGACATCTACTTAACAAAAATACCAAACAACAAGCCAGAAATAACATCCAAGCACACTATGACCTTGGCAACAATTTCTATCAACTATGGCTGGATCAATCGATGACCTACTCAAGCGCGATTCGCCACAGTGAAAACGGAAAAATAGCCTCTACCCTTGAAGAGGCACAACAATTCAAAATCTCACGTGCCGTCTCAAAACTTGGCCGACTCAATGAAGATTCCACCACACTGGAAATTGGTTGCGGCTGGGGAGAATTATCGAAAATACGCCTTGAAAAACTGCCAGGAAAACACGTCGGCATTACGCTATCTCAACAGCAAAAAGATTGGGCGATAAATACATTGAAAGACGTCGGGCTTAACAAAAGAAGTTCGATCTTGTTGCAAGACTACCGAGATGTTAACGAACAGTTTGACGCCATTGTATCAATCGAAATGATTGAAGCCGTAGGTAAAGCCTACTGGGAAGCATTCTTTGAGATGATCAAAAAGTCATTGAAACCAAATGGACGAGCGGTCATTCAGGCGATCACCATCAACGATTCGCTAGCTGATGAATATCAAACAGGGGTTGATTTTATTCAGAAATACATCTTCCCCGGCGGCATACTTATGAGTCAATCACAATTTAAGAATTTGGCCGCGAAGTACAAATTTAATATTCTAGACCGTCATGATTTTGGAGATGATTATGCCTGGACATTATTGGAGTGGTTTAAACGATTTCAAACACAATGGATCAAAATTGAGGCGCTTGGATTTCCCATACAATTCAAAAAAATGTGGGAATTCTATCTATCCTATTGCAGATCAGGATTTTTAAACGGGGACATTAACGTCGTCCAGTACACCTTGTGCCATTACCCACAGAAAGCTCCCACCTAATAAGAATCGAACTACGAACTTAACCTTGCCAATCACTCGCACGCAGTCATTACGATACGGTTTATCCGGTCTGGTTGTTTCGGCAACGAGTCTTCCCTTATACATTCTCGTCCCTAACGTTTATGCCAACACGTACGAACTTTCCTTAGCGACGATTGGCATTATATTGATGTTAGTCCGACTGCTTGATGCCGTCACAGACCCATTAGTAGGCAAACTCATTGACAAAACACCCAGTCGGCATAAATTTCAGTTCTGGTGCCTCCCCTCGGCGGCATTGATGGCAGCGAGCTACATCGCCTTAATTAACCCCCCCAGCGCCCTAAGCAGCAACCTTCAGGTTCTGACCTACATGGGGCTATTCACACTCCTTGTATCGGCCAGCGCAGGCGCACTGAGCATAGCGATACAGGCATGGCCAATTCAATGGACAAACAACACAGGGGAACAGTCCGCATTAGTAAGTCGACGGGAACAATTCACGCTCCTGGGAGTCATTATTGCATCCACATTATCAACCATGACCCATACGAATGTCTTTTCCATCTACCTAATTTGCATAACAGTCATGACAAGCCTATGTCTTCTCAGTCTACCCCGACTGCATGACCGCTCACTTACTTACACAGCTTTTGACTGGCAGAGTTTTAGGTTGATGACACAGTTGATGACACCTCTTTTCATTAGCGCGTTAGCCAATGCCACTGCAGCAACACTATTCATGTTTTACGTAACGGATTACTTAGGGCTCTCGAAAGCACATGGGGGGGGGCTATTAGGTATTTATTTTACTTCTGCACTACTAGGAATATGGTTCTGGCAAAGAACAATCGCAACGTACAACACTATTAGCTTATATAAAATAATCCTTTGTATGACCATCATCATGTTCATCCCCGGCTTCGCAATCAATGACACTAACCCTGAGTTATTTACCTTAATATGTATCGGCACAGGATTTTTCGTGGGGGCAGAATTATTACTAACCTCGATGCTATTGATCAAGAAAATTAAATTCATCCATCAAGAAAAGCACTCGGCAACAATTTTTGGCGCATGGGGTTTACTCATGAAATTAGGACTAGCGTTCGCCGCTGGATTAGCACTACCCCTCTTAAGCTTCTGGGGCTACCAACCCGGACTCACGCCGAGGCATGAATCTATAGCAATAATTTATCTTTCAAGTCCAATAATTTTGAAACTTATTTCCTTATCACTTGTACACCTTCATAATCGTCAACATGGCCACATTTACGCAACGAGTAACGACTAGCTTATCCCTCATCTCTATCATTTTTTCTCTCATTGGTTGTTCTAATGATGAAATCGAAAAACAGGAAAAGAGCACTATGGAAACATTTGATCTCATTACTTTCTTCTCTGGACAAACTCATGGGTCTGGCTTTCTTCAAGACAGATCCGGAAAAATAATACGAACTTTTGAAGTGCTTACAGTCGGAACATTCGACGATGAATCGGGCACGCTCGAGGAGACATTTACTTGGAATGATGGAGAGATAGAGAACCGCACTTGGACACTGAACCGCACGAGCGACACAGGGTGGTCAGGACGGGCGCCAGACGTCGTGGGCGTTGCTTCAGGTGTCGTTATAGGCGATGTGCTGAGGTGGTCCTACACTCTCACCATCAAGGTTGGAGGCAAGAAAATGAATTTCAAATTTGATGATCAAATGTGGATATCAAAAACCGGAACAATGGTCAACCACGCTAAGTTTTCAAAACTTGGGATTCACTTAGGTGACGTCGTGGTTAGCTTTTCCAAGTAACGCCTCGCTAAGATGTTCAGGTCGAACACTCCCATTACAGACTGGTCCGATCGTCATGTATGGATTATCGGTGCATCAGAGGGCATTGGACTTGCTCTCGCCCAGGCACTCAAACTACAAAAAGCTCAACTGACCGTTTCTGCGCGCAACGAAAAACGACTCCAACAGGAGTTTTCAGACAAAGCCAGAATATTACCGATGGATGTTTCTAGCAATGAGGATGTCTCAAAGGTAATGGATTTTCTTGTCCAACAAGAAACAGTTCCAGATACCGTATTTTGGCTGCCCGCGGTATATCACCCCGGAGGTATCCTAAGCCTTGACCCTGAAGCGACACAGCAACGGCTACATACCAATTTATTAAGTGCGTTCAACTTATTCCCAAGAATCGTGCGCTACTGGAGCTCAAACCCATTGATAAAAAAACAATATCATTGGAGCTGGTTCTCCAGCTTAGCTGCCTATCGAGGGCTCCCAAATGCCTCCGATTATGGCGCAAGTCGCGCGGCCATTTCCCACTTAGCACAGAGTTCACATCTAGAATTAAAGCGGCACAACATAGACATATCGCTTATCTCTCCAGGCTTTGTAAACACTCGGCTCACAGAAAAAAATGAATTCAAAATGCCTTTATTGATGTCCCCCAAACGTGCTGCTCAACTAACACTTAAGGGATTAAAAAGCGGAAATTTTGAAACTCATTTCCCAAAACGAATGAGCTTGTTGTTTAAATTTCTAAACATTCTTCCAATCGATTTATATTTAAAGTTAATGCGAGTTTTAAAATAATATGAGATTCAAAAAAATCGACTGAAAAATCAATTGCACGGATCGTGAACTGGTTGACTTGCTCAAGCAGGTCAACGTGAATCTGGTTTAAAATAGGA
>DFDI01000109.1:0-2137 GCA_002367635.1 Betaproteobacteria bacterium UBA3031
GACTGCTCCACCCCGCATCAAAATGGGTAATCTATACTGGCGGCTAGTCCGAAGACGGACATAGCTAGATAAGGAGCGAGAGTATAGGGTGTAACCTCACCCGCGTCAACCTCAGTGGTGAATCGCCTAGAAACAACGACCAGTTTGTCGGTCGTTATATACACCGGCATCTCGGGCGCCTTGCCGAGTCGCATTGTGCGATAGCGACACCCTAACCTTATCCCAATAGAGAAATCTGTACTTAATCTAACCCGCTTCTTGGCGATGTGTAAGGTTTATTTACGCTCGTAATGCCCCATCAACATGCCAGATGCAAGCACATGACCATCCATCGCCGCCCGTAATTCCTCGGCGTTCAGGCCTGGCACCAACGCCAGATCAGCATCTAGCGCGTAAACGCGGAAATGGTAGGCATGAAGTTGCCCATTTGCCGGCGGCCTGGGACCAAAGTAACCTGTGCGTCCTAGCCCGTTAACGCCGTTAATCATACCCTCAAGACTAATTATGCCAGTAATTTCGGCGTCTCTAGCCATGCCTCGGGGCAATCCACTAGCACCGGCCGGAATGTTGTAGGCAACCCAATGCACAAATGGAGCATAGTAAGGCAGCAAATCCGCGGGCTAAGTGCGTAAAACGATAGTTCAATGCGGACATGTAGAAATCCTCTAGAAGATGCCGGGAAATTGTGTTGGGCCATTCGGTGAGATTTTACTTTCAGCACATCTCCAGTCTCTAGTGAGGCATTTCAACCTGACTCAACCAACCTCTCAGACTTTATATTGATGTGGTGCGCTTATAAATTCCCAACCCTAATTTCTCTATAAAAAAACCTGCATACTGACTATTCTACTAAATCTTAGTAAGAGCCCAGAAAACCGCAGCCCCCATCGCCACCACTAAAACAGCCAAAAAGCCTTTGCCAAGATGCCGCCCGAAAAAATTTTTCCCTTCTTCGAGCGGGAGTTCAGAGGTCGGAATGGCTTCCTGATCAATGACCAGAGCCTCCTTTGCTGTCTCTAAATATCCATCAAATAGAGCCATATTTACGCTCTCATCACTTTTAACGTCAGAAACTTTGGTTCTGTCGGACGTGTTCGTTTCGTATACGTCTAATTGCTTTAAAATATCCAATATATGGTTGTATCTCATAGAACTGCGAGCGACTGCGGAGAGCATAAGTCTCTCCCTCGGCCTCGGCGCACCGAAGTGGATGTGTAAAGTTCGCACATCTCTTGCAAGTCTTTCACTATTCAAAATAGACTTCTCTCCAGGGTCCGCGCCACAAAGCAGCCCTATATTACTGCCAGGCAACTCGAGGCAGAGAGTTTCGATATCTTGCCAGTCTTCAGCCGAGAGTTCAGCGTAATAAGGCACGAGGACTATTTTACGTCCTTCATCTCGCCCCCCTGGTAGTGAGACGTTTTCAAGTGACAAACCTTCAATCTCGGTATTAAGTAAGTCGATTAACCTGCGCTTTTTGAGCGATTCGAAAGAAATAAGGGAGTTCTTGCCCATAAGATGAAGGCGACTAACTGTTAGCTCAAAGTAATATTCGGCGAACTTACTGTTCTCGGCATGAATAAAGCCAAAGGGAGTAGGAGAGTGCAAGTGCTGGATTAGGCGGCGGACTAGACGATGGTCCCTTTTAGTAAGATAGAAGCCTTCTGGTCTAATGTTGTCATCAAAATCTCGCTTGATTCCTGTCACCAGCTCTCTTTGTCTAGATTTTCCCTGCATAAAGAAGACTCACAATCACATCGCTTGTTGAGGACAAATTCGCTGTGGTTATAACACGCTTTCGCCCTGCTTATAACCGCGCCACAGAGCGCTTCTCATGCTCATTCACTGATTTTACACTACATCGAGGCTCTAGGCGCTATCCCAAACCGAATGGCAAACGATAGAAGAGGAATAAGACTAGCATTTGGGCCGCAGTGGAAAATAAGATAGAAACCTTCCAAATTAAGGGTATTTGACCCAGTTTTTAGTTGACTCATTTATGGATTTTGGAG
The DNA here is from genome assembly GCA_002367635.1 of Betaproteobacteria bacterium UBA3031. Lineage (GTDB taxonomy): Bacteria > Pseudomonadota > Gammaproteobacteria > Burkholderiales > Eutrophovitaceae > Eutrophovita. Next base: position 2,013 of record DFDI01000109.1, read on the forward strand.
GTGTAACGAAAATAAGTGCAAGGACATCGTCAGCTGTAGGGACGCGAATTTCTCTCCCAGCTATAAGCCAATTGGGGTTTCCAGAACGGAATGCCGAAGGGTTCGCCTGCACGAAAGCCTGACGA
>DFDI01000109.1:2232-8875 GCA_002367635.1 Betaproteobacteria bacterium UBA3031
TGAAACTCTTTTTGACACCTGATTCAGACATGATTAACTCTATTATCTCATCCAAGGTGTCCCCTACTTGCACTCGATAACTGCCGCTTTTCAGTTGATCGACCTGTCTTTCACGCAAATAGCGCTGTATCTCTACATCCTCAAGCAATAATTTTAATGCACTGTCTACATTCATTTCATCGGCGGAAGCTAAAGGCGTTATGGCCCAAGCAGCTACAAGAGAGCATAACAATACATGCTTTTTCAAACCGAAAAAAATTTTCATTAACGAACTCCGTTACTGCTTAAAAATTGCAACACTGACGCTACAGCAAAAAATAATTTAATCAAAAAGGGGTCGCAGATCGATAGACTCCGAGCGAGTCTCCAGCAAGTATCTTTAGTTCTGCGTTATGATAGTTAACGCGAATAACCTCCGCTAGACCAATTCGGTCTAGTGCGTTTGGATCTAATAGCGAATCGTAGTCACTTAAAATATTAGGCGACACTATGAACTTGTCGCCTAAAGCAACTCCACCCGTGCTACCAACAGCTAATCGAAGAAGAGTGCTAGCTTGTGAATCGTTTCTTAGGAGCCCTCGAACAGGCATTTCTTCAAGCCCGCAAACTCTATAATTTGACAGCAGCATAGAAAATTTTTCGACTTCCCTTTGAACCTGGAAATAGCTTTCAGTATCTATTTCTTGTTCCAGAAGGTTGTAGCCCGCTTTGGGGATATTAATCGTAAATTGCGATACGGCAATTGACTCATTTTTTTCCCGGTCACTCGCAGTCAAAGTGACTAGCAGCCTTTTGCTATCGCTATACTTTGGCTTAGCGAGATTGTATAGAAATCGGGAACTAGAAATGTTGGAAACAATATCAGCACCAACTATACGCGATAAGCGATATGTATCCGCAATATCAAATTTTTTCTGATCTATAGAAACATCGACACTCACTAAATACTGTCCAGCTTCAACATTTTCGTTTCTTTCATTCAACCGCGAAAAATAACTTGTACTTGACGGCACACTTGCGGTTTGCCGGCCTTCGGTGACATACCATTGGGAGGTCGAGTTAATGTTTAGACGCAGTTGCTCGCCGATAACTCCATCAAGTCTGTTTATGACCGCCCCGCTTATATCCTGGGACCAAGCAGCATCCTTAAAAACAATTCCAATCTTATTCTTATATCTCGCGGTACTTTTCCTCTCGCAATCATTGTTACGCGCAGAATCCAGTAGCCTCGTAATTTCATTACGCTGAGGCCTGCGATCTTTCATCAAGTCTACGTTTCTAATTGCTTCAATATTTGTGCCGGTATTGAAGTACGTTGATTCGACCAGCCTTCCTGTTGAGTCGATGAATCCAGCTGAAGCTACGGAGAGCCCAGAATTTACTGCGCGCTGCACAAGGGACTGTTTGAGCTCATCAAGCAACATCTCGCTCTCTTTAAGCGACGTCGTATTAGCGATCGACTGGGCCATCAGCATCTCACTAAAAAGAGCGCACAAAATCAAAGCTAATTCGAGGCGATTAGAGGACAGTGGCCGATTTCTGCGTGTCGATTTCATTGATAATTAGTCTCGCGGCGCACTATTCAACATTTTGGAGATAAAGTTTTTTCAGATTATCTACGACCGAAGAAGACAGCGACAAAGTGACTTCATAAGTAGTATCTGACAACGGCTTAATGCTCTCGACTTGCGCTCCATAAATAATACCTTCGACACGTGTTTGCACTACGTCACTCTGAACGACCATGTCACCGATAGTCGTGGATGAATCGATATAGAGGCCATAGATCTGTTCCGAAAGAGATCTATAGGCATCAATTTTTGATGCCCGAATCGCTAGCACACGCTTTTGATTTGGATTCCCTAGCTGCGCCTCAATATCGGCATAACCTGTAGCAGTCAACTTATCGCCCTCCATCTGTAATCGAACAGCAAGAGCCTCTGAAAATTTTTCATCTGTATTTGAGCAAGAGACTAGCCCGGATGTGCAAATTAAAAGCAGGATAGCCGTTATTTTAGTCCTTTGGACCATCGAGATTCCCCTTCCTGTGTTCATCAGTATTACCCAGAATCAGTCTCTTATGAGACACGCATTCACTTTTTATAAATCAGTGAAGCCATATAACTATAAACCACCAATCGACACTGACCAATAGAACTTTACTTGTCCCATGCAGAATCACCACAATTGCTGGCATGCTAATTGCTTCAACCATTAGCGGAACTAGTGTTGGAGCAAAACAAAAAGCCGATATTCCGCTAAATTACTGATAAAAAAGACTATTATGGAAAATACTTCATTGTCATATTTACGACAAGGCCTCGGCCGAGTCGGCGCAGCCAGCTTAGGAATGCCATTTATCGTGCTCCTAATAATGTCGATGCTTATCGTACCCCTTCCGACTTTAATGCTGGATTTTTTGTTTACAGTTAACATTCTCACCGGCCTAATAATAATAATGGTGTCTGTAAACGTCTCGCGGCCGTTAGAGTTTTCGTCATTCCCTTCTATACTCCTTTTAGCAACCATGTTGCGCCTGAGCCTAAACGTGGCGTCTACACGAGTTGTACTTGTCAATGGGCATCAGGGAGCCGGCGCTGCCGGCGAAGTCATCGAAGCATTCGGGGAATTTGTCATCGGAGGCGATTATGTTGTTGGCTTCATTATTTTTATCATCCTGATGATTATCAATTTTATTGTTGTTACTAAAGGTGCAGGTCGGGTGTCGGAAGTAATAGCGCGTTTTACGCTAGATGCCCTCCCTGGCAAGCAGATGGCAATAGACGCGGATCTAAACGCTGGCGTAATCGATCAAGCCGGAGCCAAACAGCGACGAGAAGAGGTCTCACAGGAATCTGACTTTTTTGGCTCTATGGATGGAGCATCTAAGTTCGTTCGAGGAGACGCAATAGCGGGCATCCTCATCCTACTAATTAACATCATTGGGGGACTGGCAATCGGGGTTGGCCAGCATGGTCTTTCGTTTTCACAAGCAGGCGAAATATATGTATTACTTACGATCGGCGACGGGCTGGTTGCCCAAATTCCTTCTCTGTTATTGTCTTTATCCACTGCAATAATAGTAACCCGAGTAACGACATCTGAGTCAATGGGCACTCAGGCAGGCACTCAGCTGTCAAGCCCCCGCGCACTCTCAATTGCTGCGGGAATTCTGATTCTCCTCGGATTTATTCCAGGCATGCCACATTTTATTTTCCTCAGTATGGGGTTTAGCTTAGCTGCTTTTTCACACTATTTAAATCAATCAAGGATCGACTCAGCTGAAACCACTTCAGCAGCCAAACAGGTCGAAGAGAATACTCAGAAAGCGTCCGAATCGGATGATCTCGATTGGTCGCATATTGAGCAAGTTGATCAAGTAGGTCTTGAAATTGGATATGGCCTGATCCCTTTAGTAAACAAAGATTCAGGTGGCACTTTACTTGCCAGAATACGAGGTATTCGCAAAAAGCTGTCATCGGAGCTCGGATTTCTAATCCAACCAATCAGAATCAGAGACAATCTGGACATATCACCTAGCGCCTATAATATCGTTATAAACGGAGCGGTAAGGGGACTCGGCGAAGTGCAGATTGGAAAAGAACTCGCTATTAACCCAGGAAATATTACAACGCCATTAGACGGACAAAGAACCACTGAACCAGCTTTTGGCCTCGAGGCATACTGGGTGGAGCGAGGCCAAAGCGATTTCGCAAAAACTGCAGGATATACTGTCGTGGATCCCGCGACTGCTATAGCGACTCACATGAACTCTATTCTGAAGAATAACGCAGATGAACTGCTAGGACATGACGAAACCCAGCAATTGCTTGATCTAATTAGCGAAAAGTCACCGAAAATAATTGAAGATTTAGTTCCAAACAAATTATCTGTATCTACAATTACTCAGGTACTAAAAAACCTCCTTCAAGAAGGAATTACATTACGCGACAACAGGTCCATCATTGATAATCTACTCGCTGAAAGCGTAAAAACCAAAGACGCTAACCAACTTACTGCCCTTATAAGGCCGCATTTAGGAAGGATCATTGTTCAGGACATAATTAGCGTCAACGAAGAATTACCGATAATTACTTTAGAGCAGCCGCTCGAACAACTTTTGAACAATTCGATTCAAAATGACTCTTCAACTAATGATGTTTTCTTAGAACCAAAACTAATCGAATCTATCGTAGCCTCTGTGTCGATTGAGAAACAAAACGCCGAAGAAAGGGGCAACCCCGCAGTAATGGTGGTGTCGCCCAAAATACGACCTTGGCTTTCTCGCATCCTCAGACAAAGACTTGGAAACTTGTCAGTACTCGCCTATACAGAAATACCCGAAGATCAAGAGATCAGGGTGATTGGCAGAGTAGGCATTCAAGATGAACAACAGAACCAGGTGGCGGCATGAGAATAGAAGTAATATGGGCCCCTAATTCACGGGCAGGAATGACTTCAGCAATAGCGCAATACGGCGAGAATGTTGTCCTTCTTTCGAATCGAAAAATTGGATCGCGCTCACGGCTATTGGTAGGACTTGACTCCAAAATTCAAGCAACTGATACCTTGGAGTTGAGAGACATCAAATCTGTTAACCACGTTGTCCCGCCAACTATGGTGCGTGAAGCAAAAGACTATGAGTTGATTACTAATCTCGTTAAAAATGAATTAGCTAAGTTTAAAAAAGAGACAGAAGCTGAACATTATAGGAAAGTCAATTATGGTGGTGTCGCTAAAAGAATTTTTGGACAATCTGGCGTTTCTAGAGAACTTAGTAACTTATTATCAAACGACCTAAGTACGGATGCAAATAGCCTCGAGATTTCTGACCATGTTATTAGCAAGCTGACAGAATCTTTACCTGAAACAATTGAAATAGATCTCGGCACTAAGACTCACGTACTTTGCGGTAATTACGGCTCAGGAAAAACATCAATAGCGATCAAGTTTGGTCTCAAACTACTGGAATTGTGCGAAACGCCGCCTATACTCGTAAGCTACAAACAAGGATTAACACCCTCCTCTGCATCAATGGAAGCAATATCTAAGTCCTTAGGGATTCCAATTTTTGAAGTATCTGACATCGATACCCTTAAATTAATAGAGAGCCATCTATCGAGTGACGGCATTCTCATTGTCGACACAGCAACCAGAAATATCTCAGAGGAAATACTTCTAATTAAAGATAATTTGCAGTCAGTCAATTTCCATCTGATCGCTGCAAGCGATTCTTATGCCGCAGCCCAAGAGCACCTGATCAGTGTAGCGAATTGGTCAAGCTTCATAATCACCAGACTCGATTTAGCCCCCTGTCAATGGCCCATCATTGAGACTCTTATACGTGAAAAAATCCCTCTTTCCTTGGGATCTAGGAGCGCGAATATCAATGATGGCCTAGTAAGGGTCACCAAAGAGACGCTAGCGAAACGATCAGAGGAACTGCTAAGAAAAAACTTTGATTCGGACGAAGCTCTCACCGATAATAGCAGGCTTAATCCACACAGCTTTAATCAACTCAAAGCCAATCAATAATTATTATTAATATATAAATCAATCAGTTAAGCTAGCCCGTCAAAAATACATTAAACCGGGCACAAGAGAGGAACACCGTGGATACGCGCGTTATAGGTATAGCAAGCGGAAAGGGAGGAGTTGGCAAAACAACTTTTTCTATCAATCTAGCGCTGCAATTTGCCGCAATGGGTAAGCGCGTACTATTGTTCGATGCTGATCTCGGCATGGCGAATATACACATCGCATTCAACAAAAGCATTACTAAGAGTTTAGCTAATGTCATTGATGGTAGGGCTACGCTCGAAGACATAATCGTAAATGTCCATGAAAATATTGACCTAATCTCAGGTGGCAGCGGTGTAGAACGACTTGCCGACCTAAACGCCTTAGAAAGCAGCGCTATAGTTCAAAGCTTCTCTTCGTTGGAAAGCAATTACGACTATATGATAGTCGATATGTCTGCAGGAATAACCTCTCAGGTCATCGCTTTCATGGCATCAGTACAGCTTAAAATCATTGTAGGTACCGACGAGCTCTCATCAATTTCTGACGCCTATGGGATAATCAAAGTCCTATCAATGAAACAAATCTTGTCAGACCTCGTTTATATCCCAAATCGAGTTTCATCACCAATTACCGGTAAGAAACTATATGAAAACCTAAACTACGTAACTAATAAGTTCCTAAATCATGACATTGAGTTTATCGGGTCTATAACCGAAGACCCTATCTATTCCCGGGCTTGGCAGGCAGATAACCCTGCTTCAATCATAAGCAAGAATACAAATGCAAGTGCCGAGATTAATAAAATCGCTCGTGAAATCGAAAACCATCAAGTTTTCAACACACCTAATAATAACAGCTTACAGTTCTTTCTAACTGGGATTCAGGTGAATTAGGAGTGTTGTATGGATTCTAACGAAACAGGATATAGTTCCGAACAAGATTCTGAATCGCAATCCATTGATATATCGCGCAAGATTGAACTTGTAAAAAAAATTGCGCTGTATCTCAAAGCGAGAATCCCAGATTATTTCGAGGCAGAAGACTTAATACAAATTGGAATGATAGGGCTTATCGAAGCCAGCAGAAACTTTGACCCATCAATAGGTGTCTCATTCGATGA
>DFDI01000109.1:9051-9347 GCA_002367635.1 Betaproteobacteria bacterium UBA3031
TCAATAGGTGTCTCATTCGATGAATACGCAAAACGCAGGATCAAAGGCGCCATACTTGATGAGGTCCGAAAGGCCAGCAGTCTCTCTCGCCTAGCTGTTAAGAACAATCGAGAGTATTCATCGGCTAAAAACTCACTGACAAATTCATTAGGGCGCCAGCCTACAAACGTAGAAATTGCCGATTACCTTGATGTCTCTATCTCTGAATTAGAACATAAACGCTCGCATGCAAACCAATTTAATCTTGTACAGCTAGACAACGATTTAATTGAAGCCGATGGCGCTTTCGAAGACCA
>DFDI01000062.1:0-2661 GCA_002367635.1 Betaproteobacteria bacterium UBA3031
GCCTTACGGGGTCGCCGTCTTGCCTCTCTAACGATGTAAAATTAATAGTTCGCCCATCAATTCTAGGAGGCGTACCCGTCTTTAAACGACCCGCCGGTAGATGCAACTCCCTCAGTCGCGCCGCCAAGGCGTTTGAAGGTGGGTCCCCAGCCCTTCCCGCTTCGTGATTTTCCAATCCGACATGAATTTTACCAGCGAGAAAAGTTCCGGCGGTCAACACAACAGTTTTTGCCTTGATCGTTAGTCCAATATTGGTTAGCACTCCCTTAACAGAGTCACCCGAAACCAACACGTCGACCGCAGAACCCTGAAAAATATCTAGACCAGACTGAGCCTCTAGGCGGGTCCTTATAGCTTGCCGATATAACGATCGGTCTGCCTGTGCGCGTGTTGCGCGAACCGCCGGTCCCTTGCTCGAATTGAGTCGTCTAAAATGAATCCCAGCATCATCGGCTGCCGCCGCCATCGCACCACCAAGCGCATCGATTTCTTTTACTAAATGACCCTTCCCAATGCCGCCTATCGACGGGTTACAGGACATCTGCCCAAGCGTTTCCATGCTGTGCGTCAGCAGCAGGGTTAGGGCCCCCGAACGCGCTGAAGCCAGGGCCGCCTCTGTGCCAGCATGCCCTCCGCCAATCACCACAACATCGTAACTTTTTGAAAAAAACATAATTTTACTTAATTGATGATGCAAAATAATAACCGCATTTTAACTCCTCGTGATTTGAACACTTGTTTCACGTGAAACATTGTTGGCTCCATCACTTCCCCACACAAAAGCTCGAAAAAATTTCGCCCAACAAATCATCGGCCACAAATTCCCCGGTAATTTCTGATACCGCATTTTGCGCTATCCGTAATTCTTCGGCACAAAGTTCAATCACATCAATGTTGGATAACGCCAAACTCACATGTTCAGCCGCCCGGTCGAGAGCGTTTAAGTGTCGCTCTCTAGCCATAAATGGCGCCTCATCGCTGCGCCTGACTCCGATCTTTTCCAGCAAGATGGACTTAAGCATCTCTACCCCATCGCCGGTTTTCGCCGACAAGCAAACCATCGGGATACCGTCTTTGGTGCCGAGTCGGCCCGACTCCCCCAAGAGGTCAATTTTATTGACTACAATAATTTTTTTTGCCTCATCGACATCAAATAATAACGTTGGCGGCCGGCCTTCCATCCCGGCCACTCTCATTTCTAGAACGACGTCCGCATCCTCCGCGTTAGTAAGCGCTCGAGCAATACCTATAGCCTCAACAGGATCTTCCGATGTTCTCAAGCCGGCAGTATCGATCATCAGTATCGGCACTCCGCCTATTACGATGTGCCGTTGAATTGAATCTCGCGTTGTTCCCGCGTGCTCAGTCACAATCGAGGCTTCTTCTTCTGATAAGAGGTTCATTAAAGTCGACTTGCCTACGTTGGGCTCTCCGGCCAATACAACCTTTACTCCCTCTCGAAGCAGGTTGCCTTGCGAGGCCAGGCTTCTTAATGTTTTTAATTTCTGACAAATGCTTTTTATCCGGTCCATCACCAAACGATCTTCTAAAAAATCAATCTCCTCATCGGAGAAATCAATCGCTGCCTCTACAAAGACGCGGATTTCAATTAATTCATCTTTTATCGCTTCAGTACGACTGGAAAACTCACCGCTTAACGATCGGTGCGCGCTTAATACCGCAGCGGCGGAAGACGCCCCTATCAAATCAGCAACGCTTTCAGCCTGCGCCAAATCCATTTTGTCATTTAGGTATGCCCGCTGAGTAAACTCCCCCGGCTCAGCAAGCCTGGCGCCCGAGTCAATGCAGCTTCGCAATAGAAGTCGCAGCACAGCGGGACCGCCATGCCCCTGCAGCTCTAAAACATCTTCGCCAGTATAGGAGTTTGGGGCCTCAAAAAAAATGGCGAGACCTGCGTCTATAGCCACTCCCGCCGCATTTTTAAACGTCCGGGTTGTTGCCATTCTCGTTTTAGGCAGCCCACCTAAAATATGCTCAGCGATCTTCCGAACCCTTCCCCCGGAAACCCTAACTACACCAATCCCCCCAGAACCCGATCCAGTCGCTATGGCTGCTATGGTGTCACTGTTTGACATTGTTGGGCTTTTTGCCCTCTATCGCCCGAGTAATGGTCCATTGTTGCGCAATTGACAAAACGTTATTCACGAACCAATACAGCACTAGGCCGGATGCAAAAAAGAAAAAGAATATGCTGAAGACTAACGGCATTATCTTCATCACTTTAGCTTGAATGGGGTCTGGTGGCGCTGGACTGAGCCACGATTGGATGACCATACTCGCCGCCATTAAAACAGGTAGCACGTAATACGGATCCTTTGCGGACAGATCGGTTATCCAAAAAATAAAGGGCGCGTCTCTCAACTCCACACTAGCGAGCAACACCCAATAAAGCGCAATGAAGAAGGGGATTTGAATCACAATGGGCAAACATCCGCCCAGGGGATTAATCTTCTCTTTACGGTAAAGATCCATCATTGCTTGCTGAAACTTTGGCTTGTCGTCCCCGTAAGTCTCCTTAAGCGATTTAAGTCGGGGCGCCATGACCCGCATCTTAGCCATCGACTTATAACCAGCCGCCGATAAGGGGAAAAACACCAACTTAATGATTACGGTAAGAAAAACAATCGACCACCCCCAATT
>DFDI01000062.1:2926-6370 GCA_002367635.1 Betaproteobacteria bacterium UBA3031
ACCAATTTTAAACCTGGAGCCAAACTTTTAAGAACTTCTTGTTCTTGTGGCCCAGCATACAAACGAGCGCTCACTGTCCCCACGCTCTTTCTCGCAATTTCGGCCACACCCTCGACATATCCCATTGCGTAAAGATTATTGCCCAACGATCTCATAAAGTTCTCACGACTTTTTTCGGGCTCCGGCAACCACGCGGCAACAAAATAGTGCTGCACAAAACCAACCCAACCATCTTCAGCTATTTTAGGATATTTGACCTTCGATCGATCCATATCCTTGAAGTCCACTTTTATGAACTTAGTTTCGTCGGAATATACCGCGCCGCCGGTATACGTAGGTTGAAGTTTAGTATCTCCATCCGCTCCACCACCATCACGCAACAATTGAAAATACGCGTTGTGGGCTATAGCGGAATCTGTTTTATTTTCGATTCTATATTCAATATCGATGGCGTAAGAACCCCGATGAAACGTATATATTTTCTCTACGCGAGCCGTTTCAGAATCCGAAATTAAAATGACGCTTAACTGTTCACTTCCTGCCGATAGCAAGTACTCACTCTGCCCCGATTCGAATAAACTATTGTGATTTGGCAGGCCCTTACCGATCAGGCCCCCTTCGGCGATATACGTTCTACCGGCCTCTATTTCAAATAGTTTTAATGCCTCTGTTTTGCTGTCTTTGCTGTGATGTTGCGTTAGCACCAACTCTTTAATGCCGGCACCAACTCTATCAATCTTGGCGGAAAACACATCCGTTGAGACCTGGATATAATCCGCCGTTATAGCGGCCCCGCTTAAAGATGGTTGGCTTTCTGATCCGCCGCTTATTTCATTAATCGTCGCCTGTGGAATCGTTGAGATAGTCTGTTTTGGGCTTGTAACTGCAGTTGTTTCAGCAATCAACGATTGGTCTTTTTTTAACCAAGCGTCCCCTAGTAAAATAAGTGAGCCTACAAATACGACCGTAGCGATGATGCGCGCGCTATCCATTATTAAGATTCCCTTTTGGCGTGTGATATTATATGTGGTACGGGATCGAATCCACCCGCGTGGAATGGGTGGCATTTACAAAGCCGTTTTATGGCGAGCCCAACCCCGAGCCCACATCCGTATTGAACAATGCACTCTTTGACATATTCAGAACAGGTGGGGGAAAACCGGCACCTAGGGCCCAAGAGCGGTGAAATCAAATATTGATAACACCGAATCATTAATAAGAGCACACGTTTCATTTTAATACCCGCACCCAGAGCTGCTTAAGCTCCTCTTTGGCGTCTTTCAAATCTGTTTTCAGTATTTTTTGCGTAGCTCTAACCACTACATCTCGAGACTTTATTTGTCCTCTACTTTTTCTAAACAGCTCTTTTACCTGCCTCCGGACACTAGACCGAACAACAGATAAGGGCACATATCTTTTAGAAAATGACACGCCAATCCGGCTTATTTGCGTGCGATTTTCTCGTATAAGTAAAATAAAATGTTGGCTTCGTAACTTTAATTCGAAGCGCCCAGTATAGTTGGCGCCCCCACATAGTCGCGAAACTCTAGGTAGCTTATTAGAAATCACACGCTTAAGCGTGCCCTCCCCTTAGCCCGTCTAGCATTGATGACGGATCGACCACCGCGCGATTTCATCCGCACCAAAAAGCCGTGCGTCCTATTCCGTCGAGTTTTGGACGGCTGATATGTTCGTTTCATCCAAGTTCTCCAAGTAACCTACAGATCAAAAAAGCCTGCTATTACAACGGTTTTTAGTTCTGTTGTCAAATTTACCTATATCCATAACCCCTGTGGATAAGTCAGCCTAGGTGGGGTAGAATTAGAAGCACGCGGATTGTGCCGAACTTAGTCTCTATCGTCCGCGCCCCTCTATCTCACGTCAGATGGATTTTTTTGTCTCTTGCACCGTAAATTTTAATGAATGCTTTTTGGGATAGCTGTCTTGATCACTTTAAAACTGTGCTCTCTGCACAACAGTTCAAGACCTGGGTGCAACCACTAGACGGCTCGGTTCACGAAGACGAAATTGTAATCATTGCCCCCAACCGTTTTCTGCTCGTTTGGGCTCGAGATAACTATTCAAAGGATTTGCGCAGGTTGGGTAAAGAAGTCCACGGCGCCACGCTGCCAATTAAATTCTCGTTGAAACCCTCCGCTCCCGTCGAAGTAGATCCCGTAGATTTACAAGTTGAGATTGAGCCCGAGGTCTTACCGCCCTCAGCAGAACATAAAATCAAGAGTTCCGTGCGCGCCCCTCAACTTAACGCTACGTATACATTTGATAGTTTCGTTACTGGTCGTGGAAACCAACTAGCTAGAGCTGCCGCGATTCAAGTCTGTGATAATCCAGCCGTTGCTTATAACCCATTATTTATATATGGCGGGGTAGGACTAGGCAAAACACACTTAATACAGGCGATTGGTAACGTCATCGCTACCAAAACACCGAACGCTAAAATTTTATACATTCATGCGGAAAAATATGTCACCGATGTTGTGAATGCATATCAACATAAATCATTTGAGCAATTTAAACGATTTTATCACTCCCTCGATTTATTGCTGATCGATGATATTCAATTTTTTGCTAAAAAAGCTCGAACTCAAGAAGAGTTCTTTTACTTGTTCAATGCCTTAATGCAATCCAAGAAACAGGTCATCATGACCTGTGACACTTTTCCAAAAGAAATTTCTGGAATGGAAGATCGGTTGGTCTCACGATTTGGTTCTGGTTTGACTGTGGCGATTGAGCCCCCAGAGCTTGAATTACGCGTAGCCATCTTGCTTAAGAAGGCTGAGATGGATTCTAGGGTCTTACCAGAAGAGGTGGCCTTCTTTGTGGCGACGCACATTCAATCAAATGTCCGAGAGTTAGAAGGTGCACTTAAACGAATATGCGCTTATGCCAATTTCACGAATGAACCGGTTTCGGTAGCGCTAGCTAAGGAGGCTTTAAAAGACCTATTGGCTAGCAACTCCAGGCTCATAACCATTGATGTGGTACAAAAATGTGTTGCTGATTACTACAAATTAAAAGTATCAGATATGTTCTCTAAAAAAAGAACCCGATCTATCGCGAGACCAAGACAAATGGCTATGGCGCTATCAAAAGAGCTTACCAACCACAGCCTTCCAGACATTGGGGACGCGTATGGTGGTCGTGACCATACAACAGTACTGCATGCATGCCGAAAAATAGCTGAACTTCGAACAACTGACACCAACATCACGAGAGATTTTAATGCGCTTATCCAAATACTACGTGGTTGATCTACCCCATTATAACCTTGTGGATAACACGTTAAAGGTTTTTTGATAAGTTAGTAAATATACTAAAGCAACATATTTTTTCACAAAAAATACATATACTAAACACTAATCATTAACGTACTTTAAATACTATAAAAACGTATTCGCTCATAGACTTAAACTACTTATAAAC
>DFDI01000084.1:0-1300 GCA_002367635.1 Betaproteobacteria bacterium UBA3031
GAACTTGTTTTTCCAAAGTAATAATCCTGCGACAGTGATCCCATTGATGATAACCGGCGGTATTGGCGGTTTCATCTTTGCCTTGATAACTATGTTTAAAAAGCACTGGTCTGGTATCACGGCGCCGGTCTATGCGGTCTTACAAGGTTTGTTTTTGGGTGGGATTTCAGCAATTTACGAAGCGCAGTTTAACGGTATTGTTATTCAGGCGGTTGGCCTTACTCTCGGTACGTTGTCATCGCTGTTACTTCTTTATAAGACCGGAATGGTCAAGCCCACTGAGAACTTTCGATTGATGGTGACGTCGGCGACTATGGGCATCGGATTGTTGTACTTGGTCAGTATGGTCATGAACATGTTTGGCTCAAGCATTGGTTTCATTCACTCCAATGGATTATTAGGTATCGGATTTAGTTTGTTTGTGGTGGCAATTGCTGCGCTCAACTTAGTCCTCGATTTTGATTTTATCGAACAAGGTGCGGAGCAGGGCGCTCCAAAGTACATGGAGTGGTTCGGCGCATTCTCGTTAATGGTGACGTTGATCTGGTTGTACTTGGAAATGCTCCGCTTGCTGGCCAAGCTGAGAAGTCGCTAGTGGATTTAAATAGTCTACTATTCGGTGGGTTGGCGATTATATCGCTGGTAGTATTTTTCTTTATCGGGCGCTATAAGGCGGTCAAAAAACAGACTGAACGCGATGACCGTATAGATTGGAGTCAACGGCAATTCTCACTTTGGAGAATTGCCCTGTATAGTCTCGTGGTTGTGCTTGCGGTAGTGCTGGTGACACAACTATTGTGATACTTCGATCTTGATCTGGTGACTTGGTGTTTGAATAAAAGGATATTGGACAATGGACAATATATCGTTGCTGATTAGTGGCATGATCGTGGGTGTAATCGTTTTTCAAACGGCAATTGTTGCACCTGCTGTTTTCACTTCGCTCTCGAGTGCTGATAGTTCGCTTTTTTTACGCAAGGTATTCCCTCGCTTTTTTGTCTTACTGGCAGCGCTTGGCGCGACCGCTAATATCGCCGCTATCGTTTCCCATGATTGGTCGGCGATCGCCATCTCTGGCGCCACAATGGCACTTGCTGTGATTGCCTATTTGCTGATCCCAATGACTAATAAAAGCCGTGATGAGGGCAATGAGAAATCTTTCAAACGCTTGCACCTGGCTAGCGTCCTCTTGACTCTGTCCATGCTCGCGATAAATCTAGCCAGTATCGTCGCATAGTGCGAAGATAATATTTTGAAGATATTCCTAAAAATTTCCTATGGAAATTAAGGTCAACTTTCT
>DFDI01000084.1:1563-17647 GCA_002367635.1 Betaproteobacteria bacterium UBA3031
ATGGAAATTAAGGTCAACTTTCTCGACAAGCTGCGCCTAGAAGCTAAGTTCGATGACTTTACGGTTGTCGCTGACCAGCCGATTCGTTATAAAGGTGATGGCTCGGCGCCTGGCCCCTTCGACTATTTTTTAGTCTCTTCGGCTTTGTGTGCAGCTTACTTTGTGAAGTTGTACTGTGAAACACGCAATATTTCCACTGAAAACATTCGTCTGTCGCAAAACAATATTGTCGATCCAGTAAATCGTTATCAACAAATATTTAAAATTCAGGTTGAGTTACCTTCGGATATTCCAGAGGTAGATCGCCGGGGTATATTGCGCTCTATTGAGCGTTGTACCGTTAAAAAAGTAGTGCAAGCTGGGCCCGAGTTTGTTATCGAAGAGGTGGATAATCTCGATACCGATGCTCAGTCGTTACTCAATCTCCAACCAACATCCGATGTCAGCACTATTGTCACTGGAAAAGACTTGCCGCTGGAGCAAACCATCGCCAATATGTCCGGCATTTTGGCAAACTTGGGCATCAGGATTGAAATTGCATCATGGCGCAATATCATCCCTAATGTGTGGTCCTTGCATATCCGAGATGCGCAGTCACCAATGTGTTTTACCAATGGTAAGGGAGCGACCAAAGAAAGTGCGTTGGCGTCAGCCCTAGGTGAGTATATTGAAAGGCTTAGTAACAATCATTTCTACGCCGAATCTTTTTGGGGTGAGGACATCGCCAACTCAAGTTTTGTTCATTACCCGAATGAGCGCTGGTTCAAGCCGGGGCCAGAGGATGAGCTACCGATTGGGATTCTAGATGAGTACTGCCTGCCAATCTACAATTTCGATGGCGAGTTGCGGGGCTCACATCTGATCGATACTAATTCTGGCAATGTGCAGCGAGGTATTTGTTCGCTGCCTTATGTACGTCAATCTGATAGGGAAGTGGTGTATTTTCCTTCTAACCTAATCGAAAACCTGTTTGCCAGTAACGGCATGAGTGCGGGTAATACGTTGGCCGAAGCGCAGGTACAGTGTCTGTCTGAGATTTTTGAGCGCGCGGTAAAGCGAGAAATTTTAGAACGTGAAATCACTCTGCCTGATGTGCCGTATGACGTGCTGTCAAAATTTTCCGGCATCCTGGCAGGTATTCAGGGTTTAGAGGAACAAGGCTTTCCGGTGTTAGTAAAAGATGCGTCAATGGGTGGGATTTACCCAGTGTTGTGCGTTACTCTGATGAATCCGCGCACGGGTGGTGTTTTTGCGTCATTCGGTGCCCATCCCAGTTTCGAGGTGGCGCTGGAGCGCAGCCTTACGGAACTGCTGCAAGGTCGCAGTTTTGAAGGTTTGAGCGATTTGCCTCGCCCCACCTTTGAAAGCAACGCGGTTACTGAACCAAATAATTTTGTTGAGCACTTCATCGATTCCAGTGGAATCGTGTCATGGCGCTTTTTCAGTGACAAAGCTAATTACGAGTTTGTTGAGTGGGATTTTTCTAGTGGTGGCGAGGACTCTAATGTCGACGAAGCTGAGACCTTATTCAGCATTCTTAAAAGTATGGGCAAAGAGGTTTACACCGCGACATATGACCAGTTGGGGGCCATAGCCTGCAGAATTTTGGTGCCTGGTTATTCGGAAGTTTACCCAGTCGAGGAGTTAATCTGGGACAACACCAACAAGGCATTGTTGTTTCGCTCTGATATTTTAAACTTACATCGCCTGGACGATGCAAGCCTTGCTGCTCTGCTAGAGCGGTTGGATAACAACGAGTTGGATGAGTACTCTGATATCGCCACCTTGATCGGGATAGAGTTTGACGACAATACGGAGTGGGGGCAATTGACTGTTCTCGAGTTAAAACTTCTGATTCACCTAGCTTTAAAGCAATTTGAGGAAGTTCATGAGTTGGTTGGAGCGTTCCTGCAGTACAACGACAACACCGCCGAGCGCGGATTGTTCTACCAGAACTTGAGTGTGGTGCTCGAGGTGCTGCTCGATGATGAATTGGAATTGGATGACTACGCCGTAAATTTCCGTCGTATGTTTGGTCATGATCGTATGGATGCTGTCATGGGATCAGTTGATGGGAGTGTTCGCTTTTTCGGGTTAACTCCAACGAGTATGAAATTGGAGGGGCTTGATAGGCACCACCGGCTAATTGACAGTTACAAAAAAATATATAAAGCGCGGGCTGAGACAGCTGAATGATATGTTCTTAGACTGTTTAGTTCCAAGGGCTAATCAGGTTTAATAGAGCTCTTCCCATACTGGGAAGAGCCGTCCAATGACGAAAAATAAACTCCCATTTTTGAGTCTTGGGCTCTGAATTTAAAATAAACGGATCTCAATTAGATAAGGGTGCTAGAGTGCGTCAGGCACTAAATAAACACACCCTGAGCGCCTGTTTGATGTCCGGTCTTGTGTGGAAACTCTGTGGGAGACTGAGACGTAGTTAGATCGCTCACTCGTTGTTAACAAACGAATGATTGGCAGAGAGGTATTCATATTAAAAGTAGTGATTAACTAAGTAGAGAGGGAAAACAGATGTCAAAAGGTAATAAAAAACAAAGTAATCGTGAAGCAAAAAAACCTAAGCAAATTAAAGAGAAAATCATTGTTACCGCGGATTCTGGAAAGTCTTCAAAAGCGGCTCTATCTAGAATGAAAGCGCCAAAATAATTAAAACGAGAGATATCTAATTACATGGTTGGTCGACGCCATGTCGGACCCCGTCGTTCTTAAAGAGGACGTGGTTTTTATCGACAATCAGCAAAAATATTTCTTAAGAAGATTGCTGAATACAGGAACATAACAAGAGATCGCTAGCCACTATAGGTCTTTCATGTTTACATGAAAGACCTATTTTTTATGATATTTAGATCAGAATAGATCGAAACCAATGAGTTCTCCATCATTTTGTAATCTATCGATTGACCGATACAATTTATGGAGTTTCTTGTACGCTAGGCTCAACACGAGAAATAGATGACTTATGGAAAAAACTCTAATTTGTTTGAAATATTTTTCTGCTTGCCTGTTAATGATTTGGGGTTGTGCTGCTTACGCTGATAGAGAGTGGTATTTGACGTGTGATGTATGGCGTATCGCAGATGTAAAAAATACTGTTGAAATTAATCTTTTTGGATACGAAAAAGATTTATTCACTTCCCAATTGTTGGAGCTTAAACAGCTTGATTTTAAGTATGATCCCCCAAATGACATCAATTTAATCTCTTCCGTTGAGCGATACGACGATTTTTTCTTAATAGTGAAAGACGTCGAGATATCATTTAAGCGAGGAAATTTGGAGCCTAGAGAACATCCTTCAGCTATAGAAATGGTTAAAGGATCGGCAACAATTAAAATAAACAGGTACACACTAAAGTTGAGCGGGGACTGGCGCCCTAAATGGTTACTTAGAGAGGGCGACGAATCAGTTCAGCAGCAATACATTTTCGTTGCTTCGTTATCAGGCTTATGCGGGGCGCATACCAAAAAGTTTTGAACTCCTTAGTAAATTACGTTAATGCCAATCAAAAATCATCAATGCAAATTTCTCGTGTGGATCATTTAAAGTCTGGACGACTTGGATGAGTTTTTTGGTGTTAGGATTGGCAAATCGAAATTGACGAGTTGGTCAAACCACCACTGTTGCTAACCGGACGAATTGAGAAGGACAATAGCCTAGATAGAGAGCGGAAGTCTTAATTTATGGAGGCGGGGCCCCTGGAGGCTGGTTGTTCAGAATTCATGAGGCATCGCAGGATTCGAACATTGTTAATAACTAAAGGTAATGGTGTTTTTGAATGGACAATTGGTCGACTGAAATGATTAATAAATGTAGCAAAAATTTATATCTCAGTGGTGAGCGTAAATGATGATAGATGGGAGCTCCCTTCGCCGTAATCTATCGGACGAATTGCACGCGCGCGCCTTTAATAATTTTTCTGGCGCTGGCCGTTTCGTAAGATTTGTTTACTTAATTGATGGTAATACAGAAGCATTGATTCAATATGTGAATGCCTTCTTAAGCGCGGAGGGCCATACGCTTATTCCTGCGGGGAGTAAGTTTGCTACCTTTTCGCTGGATGAGTATTCACTCGAATATGAACGTCATACTGAATTCGTTTCTATTAGTTTCATTCAAAAAACAGATGCGCTAGATACAGGCCTTTTGTCAGCATCATACGATGAAAGTAAGGTGCCTCTGCCTTTGGAGTGGGCACGCCGAGCTCCAATGAGTTTGTTTCACGCCATATGGTTGGAAATTGGAGGAAAATCACCAGTTGGCTTGACTGAGCAAAACATGCTTGACCTGATGGAGGCTCGCGCGGTTGCGGCAAACCAATTCAGTGATGGAGCAGCTGAGGTATATTTTGCTTTTGACATTGATAAAGCTGGATTTTCGAGAGTCGCTCTTTATAATTCGAGTATGACAGCGAGTCGGCTTGGCCGCGCGGTACAACGAATTGTCGAGCTGGAAACTTATCGGCTACTTGCGCTTCTGGGTTTTGCAACAGTACGGGAACATGAATCCAAGCTTGATGCAATAGCGAAGCGTGTTGGAGTGCTGACTAACGAGCTGGGGGATCAGATTAATCAGCCCGAAAGTCATGTGGAGAGCATGCTGTCCAACCTTTCAACACAGGCAGCTGATTTGGAGGGGATTTACTCGAATGCGTCTTATCGCATGGCCGCGACCAAGGCCTATGACAGCATTGTTTTAAACCGTCTTGAAGGTTTGAGGGTAAGCCGTGTCGAGGGTTTTCAAGGCGTAAAGGGCTTTTTGAATCGTCGAATGTTGCCTGCGATAGATAGCTGTCGTGCATTCTCAGAGCGGCTCCGTCGGCTCTCTGAGCGTATTAGTCGGGCTGGTGATTTATTACAAACGCAGACTGAGATGATTATTCAGCGTCAGAATCGAGACTTACTGATTTCCATGAACAGTAGAGCAAAGGCTCAGTTGCGTTTACAACAAACAGTCGAAGGGTTGTCCATTGCTGCGGTAACCTATTATGGTGCCGGACTCGTTGGCTTTTTGGGTATGTCATTACCGTTAGATAGTTGGGGAATTGATTTGGTCACGATCAAGGCGGTTTCTATCCCTGTTATTGCAAGTTTTGTTTGGCTGACGATTCGCCGAGTTAAACAAAGCAAGTAAAATAAAAAATAGGTTTTAAGCTTAGTTTAAATATCCTAGATCAATTAATAGCATTCATGTCTACTCAATCATCAGATACAGACCTGCCATCAAACCGGACATTCGGATATTTCTTTTCTGTTTTATTTGCGGCATTCGCTTTTTATTTATTCACGCATGATCAGAGTGTTTTGCTCTATGGCAGCTTAATAACATTGACTGTTCTATTTTCAGCTACCGCAACATTTAAGCCTTGTTTATTACTGCCCTTAAATCAATTGTGGATGAGGTTTGGACGTTTGCTGGGTAAAATTATCAGTCCAATTGTTATGGGTGCTATTTACTTTGGCTTGTTCGTCCCTATGGGGCTGGTGATGAGAGTTTTCGGGCGAGATGAGCTCCGGTTACGCGTCAAAGCACGGCAGACGTACTGGAAGCCGAAAGAGTTAAAGAATTTAGATGATGATTCGTTCAATAATCAATTTTAAATAGAACCTCTTATGATCGACATATTAAAAGAGTTGTGGCGTTTCTTACGTGTTCGAAAAAAACTCTGGATGACGCCAATTATTATTGTGATGCTTCTTCTTGGAGGTTTGTTAGTTCTGGCACAGGGCTCGGTAGTAGCTCCGTTCATATACACACTGTTCTGATTTGATACGACTTATCGGCCATGTATATCTTAGGAATCTCCGCGTTCTACCATGACAGTGCCGCTTGTTTGCTTAAAGATGGTCAAATCATTGCCGCCGCACAGGAGGAACGCTTCACTCGCAAGAAGCACGATGCCGGATTTCCAAGCAACGCGATTGAATATTGCTTACGTGAAGGGGGGGTGGGTGCTAGTAAAATTGACAGCGTAGTGTTCTATGAAAAACCGTTCGTAAAGTTCGAGCGTCTATTGGAAACCTACTTTGCATTTGTTCCCAGAGGTTTTAAAAGTTTCGTATCGGCAATGCCACTTTGGATTAAAGAGAAGTTATTTCAAAAAAGTCGGTTGATCAAGGAACTCTCTCTAACGCTAGGTGTTTCAATCAATTGGAGTGAGCGTTTGTTATTCTCGGAGCATCACCTGTCACATGCCGCCAGTGCTTTCTATCCTTCTCCGTTTGATGACGCTGCCGTTCTAACGATTGACGGGGTGGGCGAGTGGACGACGACCTCCTGGGCGGTTGGTTCTGGTAAGGAACTTAAAATCATCAAAGAAATGCATTTTCCCCATTCATTGGGTTTGTTGTATTCAGCATTTACTTATTACACAGGATTTAAGGTTAATTCAGGCGAGTATAAAGTCATGGGTCTTGCTCCCTATGGGACACCGATATACGCGGAACTAATCAAAGAGAAACTTATTCACATTGCAGTCGATGGAAGCTTCCAGATTGATATGACGTACTTTGACTACGCCACTGGATTGACCATGACGAATAAAAAATTTCATACTCTCTTCGGGGGTCCACCGCGTTCTCCAGAGACTGAAGTGACACAACGGGAGATGGACTTGGCGGCCTCTGTCCAAAAGGTAACTGAGGATGTAGTTTTACTTATTGCAAAGAATATAGCCCAAGAAACTGGTCAAAAGAATTTATGTCTCGCTGGAGGGGTTGCGCTTAATTGCGTGGCTAATGGTCGTTTAGTGCAAGAGAAGATATTTGATCATGTATGGATTCAACCGGCAGCTGGTGATGCGGGTGGCGCTCTGGGCGCAGCGTTGTCGGCATGGTATTTGCATTTTGCCCAGCAGCGTAGTTCTGTCTCTTCTCGTGACGGTATGTTGGGTTCGTATCTTGGTCCGAGTTTCACCGATGAGGAAATCGAGACTCAATTGATAACGAATGGCGCCACATTTCACAAGTATCAAGTAGATGAATTTCTAGACATTGTCACAGACGCGTTAGCGGACGAAAAGGCTGTGGGTTGGATGCAAGGAAGAATGGAGTTTGGTCCAAGATCTCTAGGTGCACGCAGTATACTTGCTGATCCGCGTTCGCCGATGATGCAAAAAAAATTAAACCTCAAGGTGAAATATCGAGAAAGTTTTCGTCCGTTTGCGCCAAGTGTTTTGCGTGAATATGTGAAGGAGTGGTTTGAGTACGAAGGGGATAGCCCGTATATGTTGCTAGTGGCTGATCTGACTGAGTCTAAACGTCGGATTATAACTAAGGAAGAGGGAGACTTATTCGGCATCGCCAAGCTAAACGTCTCTCGATCTGAGGTGCCAGCTGTGACGCACGTTGACTATTCGGCACGGCTGCAGACAGTGCATCCCGATACCAATCCACTCTATCACGCACTGATTACAAAATTTCACGAGAAGACAGGTTGCCCGATGTTGGTGAATACGTCATTCAATGTGCGGGGAGAACCGATTGTCTGTTCGCCCGCGGACGCATTCAAATGTTTCATGGGCACTGATTTAGATGTACTGGCAATAGGGAGCTACGTGCTCTTCAAAGAGGAACAGGTTGGCGTACCTCGATCACATTATGAAACGCAATACACACTCGATTAGGGATTTTTTTGCTAGCCCTCCGTGCGCACTTAATGTTGGAGCTTTAAGTCACCCGTCAAGCGCCTCACAGCGATGCAAGTTGTGCCCCTTTCCTGAGGACCATGTTGCGCACTGATGAAGGCGCAGTCATTAGAGAAAGAAAGGCCTTATGTGATGGGTGCCAAAGGCCGATTGCCTCTCGTATATTCGAATTATACGAACTTAAGACTCATGTTATTTAAAAACTACAGATTGTTGACGTCAATAGTTCGTTGCAATGTAATGTGCTATCGTTCGCCTCGCTGATGCACTAGATGGGCCCTCAAATACTCTGGCTCAACGCTAACCGCTGTTAAAAATGGGTAGCTCTTGCTTTCATTGGAACATCAAGCCAGTGAGCTTAAAGTCCTGTTTGTAAATGGTAAGCCAAGAAGCGGAAGATCCCTATAAATATTGAGTAGCAGTTCCGCGTGTGATTTATAGCGTTTATTTAAATTCATGCCGTTTACTCGTAAATTAGACTTGCTGAAAACTATAAAAGTACCAATAAAATTCTCATTATCAAGTGGGGTTGCTTGGGGGTTTTTTATCCTTGGGATTTGTTTTAATTTTTGTTTTATAACGATTAGATTTTATAACTATGTTTGAATTCCGAATAAACCAGGTAGTGTCCCTTAAGAACGATTTGTTATCAGGTCTCACTGTAGCTCTAGCTTTGGTACCCGAGGCTGTGGCATTTGCATTCGTCGCTGGAGTTGATCCTTTAGTCGGTCTTTACGCTGCCTTCATGGTAGGCTTAATCACGGCATGCATCGGAGGTAGGCCGGGCATGATCAGTGGTGCGACCGGTGCGTTGGCTGTAGTTATGGTCACTTTGGTTGCGGCACACGGGGTGGAATATCTTTTTGTTGCTGTGATTCTTATGGGCATATTGCAAATTACGGCAGGTTTACTGAAGCTTGGTAAATTTATTCGGATCGTGCCGTATCCAGTGATGCTTGGTTTTGTGAATGGATTAGCGATCGTCATTTTTTTGGCGCAGCTCAGACAGTTTGGCGATGACAGTCAATCGGGTTGGTTGTCCGACACGTTCCTAGAAAATTCTATTATTGATGTGGCCTGGCTACAAGGATCAGAACTTTACTTATTGCTTGGCCTCGTGTTGGTTACGATGTTGATCATTCATTATCTACCGAGACTGACAACTATGTTGCCATCGTCGCTAGTTGCGATCGCAGCGGTTACAGGTTTAGTTTGGGGCTTTGACCTAGACACGAAGGTCGTAGGTGATGTGGCATCGATCAGCGGTGGGCTACCTACTTTTCATCTTCCTGTTGCGCCACTGAGTTTTGACACGCTACTGATTGTGCTGCCTTATTCCATTATTTTAGCGGCCATCGGTTTGATTGAGTCGTTATTAACGCTGCGTTTGATTGATGAGATTACCGAGACCCGAGGTCACGGGAATCAAGAGTGTATAGGGCAAGGCATTGCCAATACGGTCACTGGATTTTTCGGTGGTATGGGTGGTTGCGCGATGATTGGTCAAAGCATGATCAACGTTAATTCTGGAGGGCGAGGAAGGTTATCTGGGATCAGCGCCGCACTTTTTTTATTACTGTTTATTCTTATAGCCTCGCCACTCATTGAGCAAATCCCATTGGCTGCGTTGATCGGTGTAATGTTTATTGTGGTGATCGGAACATTTGAGTGGTCAAGCTTCAGGATCATCGGTAAAGTGCCGGTGAGTGATGCCTTAATTCTAATTACTGTATCAGCAGTTACCGTAGTCACAGATTTAGCATTCGCCGTTATCGTGGGGGTCATCATTTCCGCCTTGGTTTTCAGTTGGGAGCACGCGAAATATATCCGCATCGAGTCTCGTGAAGACCATAAAGGATCGACCGTATATGCAGTTACAGGACCTTTATTCTTTGGTTCGGTAGCATCATTTTTAGAGCGTTTTGATCCCAAAATGGATAATGATGATGTGGTGATTGATTTCGCTCGATCTAGAGTGGCAGATCATTCGGGGCTCGAAGCAATTGATAGCTTGGCTGAGCGTTATGAAAATGCCGGTAAAAAGTTACACCTTGTACATTTGAGTCAAGATTGCAGACGCCTGCTGACGCGTGCTGGAAATTTAGTCGAGGTAAATGTTATTGAAGATCCTAAATATTTTGTCGCTAAGGATAGTGTTGGTTAGCCTAATGGGCTTATATAAGACGTGATGTCGTAGCTTGAAGTGCAAGTTCTGCATTTTATGCTTCCTGCAACCAAGGTAGGATTTGAGCCTCGCCGGTACTTTAATCCCAGATGAATGTTATAAAAATCGTCTCACCTAACTGCGATATCATAGCCCGTTAGAATTTTAGGTGGCCGCGTAAGGTGATGTAACTCACCTCAAAGGTGAGATGGGCAGGTTTATTTGATTTTTTTATTAAGGGAGTAATCCAGTATGGCTGGCAGTAGAGAAATGGATATTGTTTACACGATCGTTGATGAAGCGCCTGAGTTCGCGAGTGGTTCTTTTTTGCCCATCATTCAGGCATTTTCTTCGCATGCAAATGTCACGATCGGAACTAAAGATATTTCATTGGCGGGGCGAATACTTTCTGTTTTTCCTGAATCTCTAAATGACTCTCAGCGCCAGTCCGACGACCTCCAGGAGCTTAGCGGCATGGTTACACGCCCATCAGCAAACGTCATCAAGTTGCCGAATATATCCGCATCCGTGCCACAACTAAAAGCGGCGATTGCCGAGTTGCAGCAACAAGGTTTTGGTATTCCAAATTACGCAGATGAGCCAACTACTGATGCTGAGAAAGACGCGCGTAAAAAATACGACGCATTGAAAGGTTCGGCAGTTAATCCTATTTTAAGAGAAGGTAACTCTGACCGTCGCTCTGCTAAGGCCGTGAAAGAGTTTGCGAAGGCCAACCCCCACCCCATGGGTGCTTGGGAGGCGACATCGAAGACGCACGTTGCCTCAATGCCAGGTAACGATTTTTACGCAAACGAGAGCTCCGTAACTATTGATTCGGGTCAGTCCGGTATCGCTAGAATCGAGTTTAGGCCTACTCATGGGGAGGCCCTTACGTTAAAAGATAACCTCTCATTAAGTAATGGTTCCGTAGTTGACGCGACGTTCTTAAGTGTAAAAGCGCTCCGTGGTTTTATAGAAACCGAGATCGAAAACGCAAAACAAAATGAAGTACTTTTCTCGATACATCTTAAAGCTACGATGATGAAGGTCTCTGACCCCATTCTATTTGGCCACGCAGTGTCTGTTTTTCTAGGTTCTATCTTTGATAAATACGCTCAGAAATTTACGGACCTAGGTATTAGCCCAAATGCGGGTCTTGGGGATGTTTTGAGTCGTTTGGTTGATGAGGTGGAGATTCTTGCTGAGATCAAAGCGTGCTTAGCAACGCGTCCAGCTTTGTACATGGTGGACAGCAATAAAGGAATAACGAACTTGCATGTACCTTCCGACGTCATCATTGACGCGTCTATGCCTGCCGTGATCAAAGCCGGCGGTAAGGGATGGGGGCCAGATGGCAAGGAATGTGACGTCAAGTGCGTCATTCCAGATAACTGCTATGCGCCGGTTTATGATGAAACCATCAAGTACTTCAAAGAGACGGGGGCGCTTGATCCTTCGAGCTCTGGCGCTGTTGCTAACGTAGGATTGATGGCGCAAAAGGCAGAAGAGTATGGCTCACATCCCACTACTTTTGAAATGCCTTCTGATGGAATGATCAGAATGTTTGCGGCGAATGGTGATTTGCTTCACGAACATACTGTGGAGCGTGGCGATGTTTGGCGCGCTTCTGTCACACAGAAGGCAGCTATTGAGGATTGGATTAAATTAGCAATTTCAAGGCAGCGAGCAACTCGATCTCATGCCGTATTTTGGCTTGATGCTTCACGCTCGCATGATGCGCAACTTCTGGCTTATGTGAAACCGGTCTTAGAGTCTGAAGGGGTGATAGAGAATTTCGACATTTTGGCCCCTAGAGAAGCAACGCGGGTCACCTTAGAGACCATTCGTAGAGGTGATAACTCTATCTCTATTACAGGTAATGTCTTGAGAGACTATTTGACCGATTTGTTCCCTATTTTGGAACTTGGCACTTCTGCGAAGATGCTCTCCATTGTTAAATTGATGAATGGTGGGGGTTTGTTTGAAACAGGTGCAGGAGGTTCGGCTCCGAAGCACGTGCAACAGTTACTTGCGGAAAATCACCTAAGATGGGATTCGTTGGGTGAGTTTTGTGCTTTAGGTGAAAGTCTCATGTTTTATGCGGATACTTCTGGAAACCAACGTGCAAAGATTCTGGGGCAAGCTGCTGAAGCTGCAACACAGCAAATCTTAAACAATAATCGTTCTCCGTCTCGAAAAGTTGGGGAGGCGGATAATCGTGAGAGTCATTATTACTTTGCGATGTATTGGGCAGAAGCTCTGGCAGATCAAACTGATGACAAAGAGATGGCCTCACAATTTAAAAAGGTATTCGATAGTTTACGATTGAGTGAAGAAAAAATTATTGAGGAGCTCCGCGGTGCTCAAGGCGGGAAAGTAGACGTCGGCGGCTATTACCACCCTGACGTTAAAAAAGTAGCTCAGGTGATGAGACCCAGCAAAACGCTTAACTCAATCATCAACGCTATTTAATTATTTGACGCAAAGGTTCAGTGGATATGAGTGGAACGGGAAAACGAGTCATACTTTCAAGCAGACCGGTTGGGTTGCCGACACTGGATAATTTTTCTTTTGAATCATTTTCCACACCACCTCTGACCGCTGGTCAGGTGCTTGTCAAAGTCGCACATTTCTCTCTCGATCCATACATGCGTGGACGCATGGATGATGCCCGATCTTATGCACCACCAATTCAAATTGGAAGCGTCATGGAAGCAGGGGCCGTCGGGTGTGTTGAAGCCAGTGCTTGTGAGGGGCTTGAAGTGGGGGACTGGGTTTATGGTCGCATGGGATGGACCGATTTAGCAGTGATTGAAGGTGGGCTAGTACAAAAACTGCCTATTTCAATAGAGCCGAAATCTCTGGCGTTGGGAGTGCTTGGTATGCCCGGTTTTACGGGTTGGTGGGGCTTAACTCAGCACGGTAGACCTAAAGCAGGAGAGACACTCGTCGTTGGCGCTGTCACGGGACCTGTTGGCTCAATGGTTGCGCAACTTTCGAAAAAACTTGGTCTTAAGACAATAGGCATTGCAGGCTCTGAAGAGAAGTGTGCACTGGCCGTAGACAAGTTTGGGGTTGATCACTGTTTAAATCACAAAAGTTTTAATACACCGGAAGCACTGAGTGCTGCACTTGAGGCGGTCGCCCCTGAAGGGGTTGATATTTATTTTGAGAATGTCGGTGGAAAACTATTCGAGGCCGTTATTCCAAGGATGAATGAGCATGGTCGCATACCGGTTTGTGGGATGATCAGCTGGTATAACGAGGGATCGATGGGAACTGGTGCCCTAACAGAAACCTTATCAACGCCTCATTTGTGGAGAAATATTCTGGTTCGTAAACTCTCGGTGAATGGTTTTATTATTTCTGATCATTGGTCAAATTATCTGCAGTTTGTGCGTGAAATTGAGCCGTTAGTCGAATCAGGGACACTTAAGTATCTTGAAGATGAGGTGGCAGGGATTGAGAAGGCCCCCAGCGCTTTTATTGGCCTATTACAAGGGCATAACTTGGGCAAGCTGGTTGTGGCGGTCTGAAGCGGGTTGGATTCTTCTGTTTTGTCTAACAACGATCATGTCTTCATGGGGCAAGCTTTAACGCTAGCTAAAGAAAGTGCGCTAAAAGGAGAAGTACCCGTCGGTGCTGTTTTAGTCAAAGATGGACAGGTAATCAGTCAATCTGGAAACTCTCCAATTTCATCATTAGATCCCACTGCCCACGCTGAGGTGAACACACTGCGCGTAGCGGCAAAGATAATGGGAAATTATCGCCTTGTAGGAACAACGTTATACTCAACGTTAGAGCCTTGCGTCATGTGTGCAGGGGCCATCATGCATGCAAGAATTTCTCGATTGGTTTTTGGGGCGTATGATCAAAAGTCTGGGGCCTGTGGCTCAGTGATTGATTTATTTGGGCACGAAAAATTAAACCACCACACTTCGGTGCTAGGAGGTGTAATGCCTACTGAGTGTGCTGAGGTACTGCAAACATTTTTTAAAAATCGGCGTTGAAATAATGTTTTTAAAAATAGATATCAAACAGCAAACGCTCAGCATAAGCGATGCGCCGAATAAGCCCGTCATTAAACGTTGTCTGGTGTCAACCTCCAAGTTTGGCGTCGGAGAGACGTACAACAGTTTTAAAACTCCGAGAGGCGTGCATTGTATTCGCGCAAAGATTGGTGCAAATCAGCCGATTAATACCGTGTTTATTCGCCGCAGACCCACTGGAGAAATTTTCAATACCTCGCTACAGGCCATGAACCCAGATCGTGATTGGATGTTAACTCGAATACTCTGGTTGTCAGGAAAGGAAGTGGGGGTCAATCGCCTGGGTTCGGTGGATACCATGCGACGGTATATCTATCTTCATGGGTGTCCAGATGGGACTCAGTTAGGAGAGCCGGGCTCGATCGGATGTATTCGTATGGCCAATACAGACATTATTGAATTATTTGACCGAGTTTCCGTGGGCGATATGGTTGAAATTAACTAACTTAATGAAGGAATATTAAATGAGGTTGCTAGGGAAAGTATCGATCATTACTGGTGCTGGTCGAGGTATTGGACATGCGACAGTTGAAAAATTCTTGGCCGAAGGATCGATTGTTATTGCCTGTGACATAGATCCTTCACTCATCGAGCAAGTTAATGCTGAGATCAAAGCGGTAGGTGGCAGCGGTACAGCGATCGTGGTCGATGTCACGGATCCCGTTGCTATTGCTCAAATGCTCGACTCGGTCATCACGGAGTATGGCCAGGTTGATGTGCTTGTGAACAATGCGGGCATCGTTCGAGACGCTCGAATGATCAATATGTCGGAAGAACTGTTTGATGACGTGATTAATGTCAATCTCAAAGGGACATTCAATTGCGCCAAAGCGGTTTTCCCTTACATGATGGAAAAGCAAGCCGGCGTGGTGCTTAACGCGTCTTCTATCGTAGGTATCTATGGCAACTTTGGGCAAACCAACTATGCCGCAAGTAAATTTGGGGTTATTGGAATGGCGAAAACATGGGCGCGCGAATTTGGTCGATTCGGCATCAGAGCAAATGCAGTTTGTCCTGGAATGATTAATACTGAAATTCTGAAAGATATACCAGAGACCGTGCTTAGTAATATTATTTCAAAGATTCCGCTTGGACGACTAGGCGACGCTTCCGAGATAGCAAATACGTATGCATTTCTTGCTTCAGATGAGGCAAGCTATATCAATGGGGCTGTTATTGAAGTTGGTGGTGGCGCAACTTTGTAGGGATTTAGTAAGTAGACCTTTCATTCGAAAATTCTGGCAGCTGTATGGGATTCTCAGGCTTAAATCCTTTTTTCTT
The DNA here is from genome assembly GCA_002367635.1 of Betaproteobacteria bacterium UBA3031. Lineage (GTDB taxonomy): Bacteria > Pseudomonadota > Gammaproteobacteria > Burkholderiales > Eutrophovitaceae > Eutrophovita. Next base: position 16,719 of record DFDI01000084.1, read on the forward strand.
ATGCTCCACAACGACTGTTGTGAAGATTCCACCTCGGACATAAAATCGAGCAGTGAGCCGCATAAATTTAGGTTTGGTCAGTTTCGCTAGATCATTCAAAATTTCATTGGTGATGGCCTCATGAAATGCTCCTTTGTCCCTGAAAGATACGGTGTAGAGCTTCAGGCTTTTAAGCTCTACACATTTTTTATCGGGCAAATAGTCTAAATAGAGCGTTGCAAAATCAGGCTGCCCTGTCTTTGGACACAGGCAGGTGAATTCGGGGATTTGCATCCGGATCCAGAAATCATTTTCCGGAGCTGGGTTTGGGAAGGTTTCGAGTAAGTCGTTGGTATATTTTGGCATTCTTAAATGAGGTTATTGAGCTAAAATAGATGTGATGGATATGTGAGGCTTAGATACGGTTTTTCATATCCGAGATTATAACGATTTCAACGGATATTATTTTGCGCCTGACTCATATCAAATTAGCTGGTTTCAAATCTTTTGTAGATCCTACACATATCCCTGTTCCAGGACAGTTGGTTGGCGTCGTTGGTCCGAATGGGTGTGGTAAATCGAATGTAATTGATGCTATTCGATGGGTGCTCGGTGAGACATCGGCGAAACAGCTGCGCGGTGAGAACATGCAGGATGTTATTTTTTCGGGCTCGAGCGACCGCAAACCTATGTCTCGGGCGAGCGTCGAACTGATCTTTGATAACAGTGCCGGTAAAGTTACTGGAGCGTGGTCTCAATATTCAGAAATTTCAGTAAAACGTATTCTTGAACGAGAGGGAACTTCTTCCTATTACCTTAATAATCAACACGTCAGACGACGTGATGTGGCTGACATTTTTCTCGGCACCGGTTTGGGTGGGAAAGGCTATGCCATTATTGAGCAGGGCATGATTTCCAGAATCATTGAAGCACGCCCCGATGATATTAGG
>DFDI01000084.1:17817-28908 GCA_002367635.1 Betaproteobacteria bacterium UBA3031
AATTGAAGCACGCCCGGATGATATGAGATCATTTTTGGAAGAGGCTGCAGGCGTGTCTAAGTATAAAGAGCGACGGCGAGAGACAGAGTTGCGTCTTGATGACACGAGAGAAAACCTCTCTCGTGTAGAGGATATTCGGTCTGAGCTAGATAAACAGCTTCGAAAGCTGGAGCAACAGGCACAGCAGGCTGAAAAGTTTCATGAGTTTGAAAGCCAGTTAAAAGAAACACAGCAGCATGCGTGGTACCACAGCAAACGAGAAGCCGATCAAAAAAGGGTCCATATCGAGGCGCAAATCAAACAAACTGGTACCGAGCTTGAGAGAGCAATAGCAGTATTAAGGAAAACGGAGGCTGAGCTTGAGACATTAAAGGTCTCACGTGAAGAGAGCGCTTCCGCAACAAACGAGATTCAAGGCTCACTCTATGAGGTTAACTCCTCGATTGCTCGAATCGAACAAACTATCGAGCATCTTAGAGAGACTAGAAAACGAACGCAACAACAGCTCAATAATGTTGATACCGCCTACAATCAACAGCGTCTTAATTTGTTGGCCTTAGAGCAGACATTTTGGGATGCTCGAAAAAGCATACTGACCGTGCGTACGCAACAAAACACAACCTTGTTGGCTTTGGAGAGCAGCAAGAATCAACTGCCAGAGATAGAGCAGTCTTTTTTGAGTGCGCAGTCAGCTGTTGATGCGCAAACAAAGTTAATCTCTGAGTTGAAAAATCAATTAAACCTCAATAAAACACACCAGACACATGCCGCGGACCTGTTGGCTCAATTGACGAATAGGAAAGCCAGACTGGATAAAGAGCGTCTTGATTTAAACCCGCCAGATGAGGCGAAAATTGAGTTGATGGACGCCTCCATCCAACAATTAACTGGTTTATTGACCGACCGGGGGAACTCCTTATCCAAGTCGGAGGTGCAGCTTAATCAACTTGAACAAGAAAAAGAAAATGCTGCTATCAATTTAGATGATAAGAGGAAAGTCTATTCCGAGCTTAATGCGCGGAAACAAGCTTTAAGTGATCTGCAGGCAAGGGTTTCGCAATCAGATCGTTTGAGCGAATGGTTAGATTTGAGCGGATTTAACAGTGACGATCGATTGTGGGAATTGCTCCGGGTTGAAGAGGGTTGGGAAGATGCGGTTGAAGCGGTTCTTCGAGAGCGCTTAATGTCGATTGCGACTGCAGATCTTGATGTGATTACCTTTGAGGAAACAAATAAGCCACCGTCTAAGGTCTCATTCTTTCATAAACACTTCGCGCATGCAGGGGCGCCAGCAACGAAGTCTGAATTGAAATCATTGGCAACTGTTGTGCAAGCAAATGATGCCTCTACTGAGAGCCTTACAAAGCAGTGGTTATCACACGTATTCATCGCTGAATCAGACGCTGAGGCACGGAAATTAGTGAGCCGATTAGAATCTGGACAGATGTGTATCACTAAAAGAGGTGACCTGTACTATCCTGGTGGTGTAGCCTTATTTGCGCCCGATCAAGAGGTGCATGGAGTGCTTGCGCGACAACTTGAGATTGAGAAGCTGACTCAACTGGCTGAAATATCACAGGTGGCGGTTGACAGGACCTTAGAAGAATTACAATTGGTTACCGAAGCAGTTAATGCGCTTAAAGCTGACATCGGTACAGCACGACAAAGCTATGTGGATCTCAAAGAGAAGCTTAACCTCGAGCGGGTAGACTACCTGCGGTTATCAGATCTGAACCAACGCACCATTGAGCGTTTGGCGCAAATAGATTCTGAACTCTTAGAGGTGAATGGGCTTCAAGCAAGCGAGCAAGAACGTTACAAAGGAGCAGTGACTCAGACTGAAGATTTAGAGGTCAAACTCAAATCCGCCTCTGCAACGCTACACGAGTTGGCCTCAGAGCTACAGTTTGCTAGCGAGCTCAGGAATGAGAAGCTCGAAGAAATCAGTAGTCTGAATGCAACATATTCCGAATGCTCGTTTGAATATAGATCATTATCCAATAAAATCAATGATTTATCCGATAATATTCATCAAATTTATCAATCTTTCATTCGGTTGGATGCTCAGAAAGAAGAGCTTAACGAACAAGTTAATCGAGAGTTAGAAGGAGAGCAATCGGTAGAGCTTCAAACACATTTAGCGCAGCGGGTTGAGACTGAAGAAAAGCTAAATGCTGCTCGAGAGGTGCTATCTGGCTGGGATCAACAGTTAAGAAGCGCCGAACAGCTCCGACAAGAAACCGATCGTGGGCTTCAACCCTTGCGTGATTCAATCAATACCATGAACCTAAAGGAGCAGGAGTACCGGCTCAATCGTGATGGTTTTGCACAGCAACTAGCTGATTCGAATGCGGACGAAAGCGTACTCCAGTCGTTCGTGGCTAAAGACTTTGATACGGCGGTTGCGCAGGCTTTAATATTGCAGTTGCAGCGTAAGATCGCTAATCTGGGTGCGATTAATTTGGCGGCACTGGACGAGCTGACAGAATCTAAAGAACGCAAAGGGTATCTAGATTCACAAGCAGAAGATCTTTTAGAAGCAGTCGCAACCTTAGAGAATGCGATACGCAGTATTGACAAAGAAACACGAGAGCGGTTGTCTCAGACGTTTGAGCAGGTGAATCAACAATTTGGAGAAATGTTCCCCGCACTTTTTGGGGGAGGTGAGGCTCGCTTGGTTCTGACTGGTGAAGAAATTCTTGACGCTGGGGTTGAAGTTATTGCTCGACCTCCAGGAAAAAGAAATGCCTCGATTCATCTTTTGTCCGGTGGAGAAAAAGCACTCACGGCACTATCGCTTGTTTTTTCTTTGTTTCAGCTGAACCCAGCACCATTTTGCTTGCTCGACGAGGTGGACGCACCACTCGATGATAGTAATACAGTGAGGTATTGTGATTTAGTAAGGAAGATGTCTCAAAGTACGCAATTCTTGTTCATCACACATAATAAAATTACCATGGAAATGGCTGAACAATTAATTGGTGTCACCATGCAAGAGCAAGGCGTATCGAGAGTGGTGGCAGTTGATATAGAAGAAGCTATGAAATTAAACGAGGACGTGGCAGCCTAATGCCAGTCATACGCGACACAATACAATTTTGAGCTTATGGAGTTCTTGAATGAGTGATTTACAGAAATATTTGTTAGCGCTAGGGGTAGTAATCATCCTTGGCGTTGTGATCATTAATCGCCTTCAGGAACGGCGATTCAAGTCTAAATTGAATCAACAATCGGATGAGGTGGGACATGACCCCTTGTTGGACTATGTAGAGGGCCAAGAGCCCGTTGTTGTCAGTGACGCGCTAACCGAAGTGATTTACTCAATTGAACTTCCAATTGACGAGCCTGTGTTACAAGATAATTTTAGAGATATCGATGCAAATAACGCAGTAAATTTAGAGTCACTGGATCCTGCCATCACCTTTCAAATAAAAATCAATGCTGCCGAAGGGCTTTGTATAAGTACCACCGGTCGCTTACAAGAGGTCCTTGAGACAATTCCAAAACGTCATCAAGTCTGGGGGAGTACTCGTAAACATAAGGATCCCATTGTGGTATCTAATCCCGACTCAGTCTTTGACCAGTTGATTATAGTGGTGCAGCTCACCGATAGGAACGGTCCTTTGAGCCACGAACAAATCGAGATGATTACTACGGCGATTTACGCCGAAACGGTACCGACTGGTGCGATTGCGACACAGATTAAGCCTGATGCAGAAGCTGAACGAGCACTTGAGTTAAAGAAATTCAGTGATGAAGTGGATTTATTGTTTGGCCTAACAGTAGAGCGTCCAAGGCGTTCCTTAATGTCTGGAGAAGAAATTCTCAGTTTGGCCTTGGCTTTAGGAATGAGGTTGAATCGGCGTGGTGTGTTTGTCATGAATGAAGAAGGTAGGGAACTATTCACGCTTGAGAATAGAGATGCGACACCGTTTGTGGCGCAGGAACTGAAAGAGCAAGAAATTTTAGGAATCACCTTCCTTCTAGACGTGACCACCGTTTCTGATATGACCCGAACCTTTAATAAAATGACTGGCGTTGCGAAACAATTTGCCGATGCGATGAATGCGAGTATTTGTGATGACAACAGCCAAGTGGTCAGTGAATCAGGATTAGATGTGATCAGGCAGCAATTAAACAAGATAAATCAACGGATGGAAGAGCTGGAAATTCTCCCTGGATCTCTGGTGGCGAAGCAGTTATTTTCGTAATGAAGGATGATGATTCGACGATAAAAAGTCGTGCGCAGTGGTTGCGGAGCACTCTGAATCGGGCAAATCAAGAATACTACGGACTGGACGACCCGAACCTCCTCGATTCGGAATACGACCGACTTTTCCAAGAATTAATAGACATCGAGCATCAGCATCCCGAGTTAAAAAATGACACCTCGCCGACCCAAAGAGTGGGCTCAGAACCCTTAGCGTCTTTTGAAAGCGTAGCCCACGAAACACCGATGTTATCGCTTAATAACGCGATTGATGCTCGTGATATTCAACAATTTAATCGCCGAGTTCGAGATTTTCTGAAGCACGGTGACGCGGAGGTTACATATTTTGCAGAACCTAAATTTGATGGATTAGCCATTAGTCTTCGTTATGTCGATCGGGTTTTAGTGCAGGCTGCGACGAGGGGTGATGGGGATACTGGGGAACTGGTCACTGAGAACATTCGAACGGTACGGTCTATTCCTCTCGTTCTACCAAAGACCGCACCCAACAACCTTGAAGTTAGGGGTGAGGTAGTAATGATGAAGCGTGACTTTGATGCCTTAAACCGTCGTCAAATAGACAATGGGGACAAGATCTTTGCTAATCCGCGTAATGCTGCTGCCGGCTCATTAAGACAGCTAGATTCAAAAATAACCGCGACACGTAAACTATCTTTTTTTGCCTATGGTCTTGATCAACCTGATACCACCTCGGCTAGAGTTGTGTCTCAGTTTGATTTGGCGATTCGCATTAAAGAATATGGCTTTTCAACATCCACATTAAGCAATGTGGTTTATGGTCTAACGGGAATTCAAAACTTTTTTGATCACGTACAAAAAATACGTTCTGAGTTAGATTATGAGATTGATGGCGTCGTCTACAAAGTCAATGCGCTGCAAGATCAGCAGAAATTAGGGTTTGTCTCACGCGCGCCCCGGTATGCAATCGCTTATAAGTTTCCGCCACAGGAAGAGATTACTCAACTTATAGACATTGAGGTTCAAGTGGGACGGACTGGGGCCCTGACACCGGTAGCTCGCCTCGACCCCGTTCGTGTTGGTGGTGTGGTTGTGACCAACGCGACCCTCCATAATGAAGATGAAATTGCTAGAAAACAGATCAAGATTGGTGATTATGTGGTTGTTCGTCGCGCCGGAGACGTAATCCCAGAGGTTGTCCGTCCCGTACTTGAACGCAGAGGTATCGTGAGAGCATTCTTAATGCCAGCCTCATGTCCGGAATGCGGTGGCACCGTATTTAAAGAGGAGGGTGAGAAGGTCTATCGCTGCACCTCGGGTATGCGATGTCGTGCCCAAAAAGCACAATCGATTTGGCATTTTTGCTCCCGCAGAGCGATGAATATTGATGGTATGGGCGAGAAGTTAATTGATCAGCTCGTTGAAAATCAGCTTGTTGAATCGTTTGCGGACCTCTATGAGCTGAAAGCAGAGGCGTTAGTTACTTTGGAGCGCTTGGGCCAAAGATCCGCGATGAATATCTGTAAAGCCATTTTGAATTCACGTGTCACTACATTCAATCGTTTTATCTATGCCCTTGGGATTCGTAATGTCGGTGAACAAACAGCAAAAGATTTAGCCTTCCACTTTCGAACACTAGAACAGTTGAGGGCTGCAACTGAGGACGCTTTAGTTGAGATTCCTGATGTCGGCCCAATCGTTGCGAAAAGTATTAGGGGTTATTTTGACGACGCGTACCACAACCAGGTCATCGATCGCTTGATCAGCCTCGGTATACAGTGGGGTACTTCGGAGCAGGTGCTCAAAAGTAATACCTTCGCCAATAAAACATTTGTCCTGACAGGGGCGCTAGAAAAATTTTCACGTGACGATGCTCGTTATGAAATTGAATGTCGAGGTGGCACCATTACAGGTGCCGTATCAAAAAATGTGGATTATGTAATATTAGGGGCTAAACCTGGATCAAAGCTTAAAAAAGCAACTGAGTTAGGGATTAAAACCGTATATGAATCTGAGTTTATTACGTTACTAGAATTAAATGATGAATAAAAAAATTAATGCCGCAGTATTTCCAGTCGCAGGTTTAGGTAGCCGGTTTTTGCCGGCAACAAAAGCAACACCTAAAGAAATGTTACCTATTGTAGATAAGCCCCTTATCCAATACGCCGTAGAAGAGGCCGTTGAGGCAGGCATCAAGAAAATGATTTTTGTCACTGGTCGAAATAAACGTGCGATTGAGGACCACTTTGATAGCGCCTATGAATTAGAGGCAGAACTTGCGTTAAAAGAAAAACATGACCTGCTGGTGATTGCGCAGTCCGTAGCGCCTAAGGGAGTTGAGTTTATCTACGTAAGGCAATCTACAGCTCTTGGATTGGGCCACGCAATTTTGTGCGCGAAGCCCGCATTGTCAGATGAACCTTTTGCTGTTTTGCTCGCTGATGACCTCATTAAAAGTTCAAAGGGAGCAGTCCAACAGCTCATAATGGCCATTGACGGCAGTGATCGGCCGATTATTGGCTTGGAAAAGATTCAACCGCATCAAACATGTGCTTATGGGGTTATTTCAATTCGCGAGTCTATGGGTCAATACGTTATTGCCTCCAACCTTGTTGAAAAACCCAAAGCAGAAGATGCGCCCTCTAATTTAGGCGTGGTAGGGCGATATATTCTTCCCTATGAGATTTTCGATGTTATTGAACAATTACCCAATGGATCTGGTGGCGAAATTCAACTGACTGATGCGCTCGCCGTCTTGGCCCGACGTGACGGTGTGATTGGAGTGTTGCTGGAGGGGCGGCGTTTTGATTGTGGTTCAAAATTGGGGTTTGCTCAGGCCAACATCGAATATGGACTTGAGCACCCAGAGATTGGTGAGAATCTTAAGTCTTACCTTAAAAAGTTAATAGGATGAAGGAATCAATGACATCCGACGCAGAAGAGATTAGGCGAGCAGCAGAAAAAATAATCACGAATGATGAGATACAAGCAGAGATCAAAAGAGTTGCAAATGAAATCGAGGGAAGTATTGGTAACCTATGTCCGGTTGTCTTAAGTATCCTTAATGGTTCCATATGCTTTTCGGGGCAACTCTTAACGGAACTTGATTTTGCGCTGGAATATGATGTTTTTTCCATGTCTCGGTATGGGTCAGGAACGACCGGAGGAGAGTTGAAACACCTTTCTTATCCAACGGTTTCGGTTAGAAATCGAACGGTTCTGGTTTTAGACGATATTCTTGATCGTGGTGCTACGATTGAATCGGCAAAGCGCTGGGCAATCGGCAATGGGGCGACTCAGGTCTTGACCGCAGTTTTAATCGATAAGAAGGGGCAAAATTTGAGTAATAGAATTAAGCCGAATTTTGCATGTTTCACAGTCTCAGATGCTTTTGTATTTGGGTTTGGTATGGATGTTGGTGGGATGTGGCGTAATTTGCGTGATATTTATGCATTGAGAAACCCTACATCATTAAGTTATTGAGTGAATGAGGTGATTCGATGAGTGTTCGAGCGGTACTTAGGATGGGAAACCCAACGTTATTGGAACGGTCTGAAGAGATTCATGACTTTAATACGCCAGAGTTGAACGAATTAATTCAAGACATGAAAGATACGATGACGCATTTAAATGGTGCGGGACTTGCCGCACCACAAATCGGAGAACTCAAACGGGTCGTGATCTTTGGTTTTGATAGTAATGAACGGTACCCAGAAGCGAGCGCCGTCCCATTTACTGTGCTGATCAACCCGACGATACATTCACTCGATGAAACAATGGAAGAGGGGATAGAGGGTTGTTTATCAGTACCCGGTTTAAGTGGCTCTGTACCGAGATATAACAATATAAGATATCAGGGGTTCGATCCCTTCGGCACAGTGATTGATCGAGTCGTCACAGGGTTTCATGCCCGAGTAGTGCAACACGAATGTGACCATTTGAATGGAATTTTATATCCTGCTCGAATAAAAGATTTTACGACCTTTGGTTTTATTGAGTAGCTGATTTTGCGTGTGTTCCAGGAACGCTAAGCTTCTCGACCAGTTCGTTTTGCAGCCGTAAGGCCTCTCGAGAGCTACGCAACGCATCACCTGAAACCAGGAGAGTATCCTCTACGCGCTCACCCATCGTGTTGATTTTTGCATTTTGGATATCAATACGATGTTCGGCTAACGTCTGAGCGATGGTGTACAGCAAGCCGGGGCGATCCGCACACGTGATTTGTAGGTAATAATTTAAACCGTTTTCATCGCCTCTTATTACTACCTCTGGCTTGATGGGGAAGTATTTAAGTCTTCTGCTAACTCTTCCGCTGATTGATTTAGGGAGTGAGCTTTGAGTAAGAACGATGGGCAATTCTTTTTCGATATACCGAATCATGTCTTGGTAGTGAATGTCGACTTCGCGATGAGTAAGCACCTGGAACGTATTGACGTAGTGATTGTTTTTAGTGGTGAAAACTTTTGCTTCTACAACGGAGAATTCAGTGTTATCAAAAAAACCACAAATCTTTGCAAAGACCAAATCCTCATCCTCACCATAGATCACGACCTGCAATCCGTCGCCAATGGGCGACAGCCTTACCTTCACAATGGGTTGCTTGCTATCCGCCTGAAAATTAAGAACGCGCGCATGCCATACAATCTCGCTCTCTTCGTGCCGGATGAAATAACTCTCATCTAATTTATTCCAAAGTTTATTGTATGCCTCTTTAGGAATAGCATAGGAGGAGAGCCGAGCCTCTGCATTACGTTTTTTTCTCTCAATAAGATTACTTGATCTACTCGAGTCAACCTTAATAAGCTCTAATGTGAGGTAATATAAATTTTCCAGCAGTTTCCCTTTCCAGGCATTCCATACCTTGGGGCTTGTTCCTCGTATGTCGGCAACCGTTAGCAAATATAACGCCTCCAAGCGGCGTTGCGTCTTCACCGACTTGACGAACTCAAGTACAACTGATGGATCAGAAAGGTCTCGCTTTTGAGCGATCGTTGACATGTATAAGTGTTTTTCAACCAGCCATATGACTAGTTTCGTATCCGCAGCACCTAACCCATGATGCCGGCAGAATCTTTCGGCATCCGCCATACCTAGCTTCGAGTGATCGCCGCCTCGACCCTTGGCAATGTCATGATACAGACCAGCGATGTATAAGGTTTCAGGTCGCTTAAATGATCCAATGAGTTTGCTGCACAGAGGGAATTCGTGTGACATCTCTTGTACCGCAAACCGTCGCAGATTGCGCACAACCATCAGAATGTGATCGTCAACGGTGTATACGTGAAAAAGATCATGTTGTAATTGCCCGCATATTTTTCCGAATTCAGGCAAGTACCGACCCAGTACTTCGTATTGGTTCATCAATCTCAGCGTATGCGTCAAACCCACCTGTTTTTGAAAAAAATTCAAAAATGATTTTCTATTTTGTTCGTCACTCCTAAACTCATCATTGATGATTTTTTTGGCATGCCAAAGTTCCTTACGTGTACGAGCAGAGATACCTTTGATCTCATTATGTTCGTGTAGTACGGAAAAAAACCGAAGAATGCTATGAGGTCTTTTATTAAAAACACCAGGACTCGTAGTCTCAAGGAAATTATTTTTAATTTGAAAGTCTTCATCAATAATTATCGGATCTGCGTCGCTTGTTCCGTGAATCAACTCCGTGAGATGTTGTAATAGGATGGATGATAGAAGGCTCACTGATTTGGAAGCCTTAAAAACCACCTGCATTAATTGTTCCGTCTCTGGTTTTGCTTTCGTAGTTCGAAAGCCTAGATCAGCAGCGAGTAGTCTTTGAAAATCAAACAGCAATCGATCTTCTTTTCGCCCTGCCTTTAAATGTAGAAGGGTCCTGACAAGGGTAAGCGCCCGTTCATGTTTTTCGAGCTGAGCTTGTTCAGTTTTCGTGATGACTCCATTTTCTCTAAGACGCGCCCAGGTGGCTCCGAAGCCAGCTGCTTGAGCAATCCAAAGAATAGTTTGAAGGTCACGCAATCCTCCTGGTGACTCTTTTAGGTTCGGCTCAAGATTTTGAGATGAATCGTTATAGCGACTATGGCGTTGCCGCAACTCGACGAGCTTTGCATCGCAGAAACGATGCTCGTCTATACGGCTCACAACTTGACTCTTAAATTGTGTAAAGAGCGATTTGGAGCCAACTAAAAATCTTGACTCCATCAAATTGGTTTGTGTTGTGATGTCCTTTTTAGCTTCATTGACGCACTCTTTCAGTTTTCTCACACTGTGCCCGACGTCTAGCCCAATATCCCATAGCAAACTCACAAATGAGGCGATCACTGATTCGTCTTTTTTATTTATAGCATCAGGGATGAGAATGAGCAGATCAACATCGGAGAAGGGGAATAAGGCGCCACGGCCATAACCACCCACGGCGATTAATGTCGCGTGCGTTGCCTTCAATCGTTCGTCCCAAAGAGATTTTAGCAGCGCATCAATTTGTTTCGAGTGACGCTTAAGAAGAGATGCATAATCAGTCTTGCGGTCTAATCTAGAAAATAATTTCTGTTTTTTCTGTTTTATTTGCGTCCGAATATTTTGGATTTGGGCATCCACGGATGAAACCGGTTTTGCTCTCACCATTAGACTTTAAATGACAATCCATCTGGAGGAGGTGGGGTTCCTTCGGACGTTGTCAGCACCTCAAACCCTGTGTCGGTTACTAGAACCGTGTGTTCCCACTGGGCTGATAGTTGGTGGTCTTTGGTCACAATCGTCCAACCATCCGCCAATTGACGGATGTCTGATTTTCCTGCATTGATCATCGGTTCCACCGTGAAAATCATTCCTGGTGCAAGTTCTAGTCCCGTCCCAGCTTTGCCGTAATGAAGTACTTGTGGGTCCTCATGAAAGGTTGATCCGATACCGTGCCCACAAAATTC